>JAAFHT010000130.1 GCA_013297625.1 Actinomycetota bacterium
AGCAATGTTGGCCGTCACGCCGATGAGCCCCGTGCCACCAATGGCAAGCGTCGGCAGCACGTTGGCGTCATCGCCGGCGAAGTACATGAGGTCGGTCTGGTTGAGCACGCGGCTGACCTCGCTCAAGTCACCTTTGGCGTCTTTCACGGCGAGAATATTCGGGTGCTTGGCGGCACGCAGAATGGTTTCGTACATGATCGGGATGCCCGCTCGACCCGGGATGTCATACAAGATCACCGGCAGGTCCGTCGCGTCGGCAACCATACGGAAGTGCGTAAGCACGCCAGCCTGTGTGGGCTTGTTGTAGTAGGGCGTGACGATCATGACGCCGTCGGCGCCCGCCTTCGCACTCGCCTTGTAAAGCTCAATCGCGTGCGCGGTCTCGTTCGAGCCACCACCCGTGATGATGGATGCCCGGCCAGCGCTCACCGACTTACCAACCTCGACCAACCGAATCTTCTCGGCATCGGTGAGCGTGCTCGTCTCGCCCGTGGTGCCCGTGACGACGATGCCGTCGGCGCCTGCCGCAATGACGTCGTCGATGTGCTTCTCGACCCCGGCCCAGTCGACTTCGCCGTCAGCCAGCATGGGCGTGACGAGCGCGACGAGCACTTGGCCAAAAGGATTGTTCACAGACACGTGCTTCAGGGTATCGCTCCCGCGCATCGCCGCGGTTTCGTCAGCTACGGGGCGACGCGACCGTTGCCGTTGAACGTCTCGTAGGTGAGCGGCATGAGCTCGGCGAAGTGGTTCTCCATGAGCTCGGCGACCATCTCGATCTCGCGCTGCGGGAACGAGGGAAAGTGCGTGCCCTCACGCTTGGTGCGCAGGCTGAGGAAGTTCATGAGCGAGCGAGCGTTCATCGTGACGTACATCGAGCTGTAGATCGTCACGGGGAGGACAGCGCGGGCCACCTCGCGCGCGATGCCCGCGTCGAGCATCCGTTGGTACGAGGCGTAGGCGGCGGAGCACGAGGCCCGCACCTCAGTGTCGACGAGAGCCGTCTGCTCGGGCGTGCCGGGCAAGAACTCGTAGGCGCCGGGCTTGCCGACCTGCACGAGGTTGCGCTCGGGGCCGGGCACGTAGAACACGGGGCGCAGCTCGCGATAGCGGCCCGACTCTTCGTTGTACGAGGCAATGCGGTGCCGCATGAACTCGCGGAACACAAAGATCGGCGCTTGCACGTAGAACGTCATCGAGTTGTGTTCGAAGGGCGAGCCGTGGCGGTCGCGCATGAGGTAGTTGATGAGTCCGCGATCGCGATCGGTCGCGCCGTCGCCCGCCGAGGCCGCTTCGAGCGTCTGCTCTCCCTGGGTCGACACCCGGGCAGCAAACAACACGTCGCTGTCGTGTGCGCTCGCTCGAACGAGCTCAACGGTCACGTCAGAACGGAACTGAATCTCGGCTGCCTCGGTCACGTTCGAAACCCTATCGGGGGTGCCCACCGGTCACAGAACGTCACACTCAGGAATACCTGCAGGTTGTTTCGTATTTTCTTGGGTATGGATGTTCTTCCCGCCCTCATCGTGATTGTGGCGCTCGTCGCCCTCGCGACCGTGCTCGGCTTCACCCTGCGTGCCCGAAACACGCGCGTCGCGAGCGGCTGCGGCGGAGACGAGCACCATTTGACCGTCGCCGGAGCCGAGGTCACCCTCGTGCAGCTCTCGAGCCCCGTGTGCTCGGCGTGCGTCGCGATGCGACGCGTGGCCACCGAACTCGTGGCGTCAGACAGCACCGTCGCGCACCGCGAGATCGACGTTGTCGACGAGCCCGACGTTGCTCGCCGCCACTCGGTCTACTCGACCCCGACAACGCTCGTGCTCGACCGCGAGGGCCACGTGCGCTCGCGACTGATCGGGGCCGTGAAGCCCGCCGACGTGCGCGCCGCGGTTGACGCCGCCCGCACCCTCGCGGTGGTGACCGCGTGAGCGCCGCGAAGACGGGGGCAAACGAGACCCCGGAGAAGCCGTTCGGTATTGATCCGCGTGGGCCGCGCTTCGGCGCCTCCATCACAGCCGTGCTGCTGCTCGTTGTCGTGCTTCTAGGGCTCACCGAGCCCCTCGGCAGCGATCTCGTCGCGCGCGCACTTCAGCCCGCCGCGCTGCTGCTCACGGTGCTCGTGGCGCTGTTTGCGTGGGGCGCGTTTGCGGGCATCCAGAAGCACCCCTACGGCCTTCTGTACCGCGCACTTGTTGCGCCGCGTCTCGCACCTCCGGCTGAGCGCGAAGACCCGGCGCCGCCGACGTTCGCGCAGCTCGTCGGACTTCTTGTCACCGCGACAGGACTCGTACTGCACCTCATCGGAGTGCCGGGCGCGTTGGTCATCGCGGCGAGCGCGGCATTCATCGCCGCGTTCCTCAACGCCGTCTTTGCCTACTGCCTCGGGTGCCAGCTGTACGTGTTGCTCGTGCGTGCGGGAATCATTCGCCGCTCAGCCGCTCGCGCGTAGGCTGAAGGCCCGGAGTCCCCGACGTATGAGGAGTACTGCCATGGCCGTTACCAGTGAAGCAACCACCCTGTGGTTCGGGTCTCTGCTGGAAGGCACGGGCACGACCTCGCTCGATTCGTCGGATGCCGGCGAGTTTCCGGTGACGTGGGCGGCGCGCTCAGAGGGTGTGGCCGGGCGCACGAACCCCGAAGAACTGCTCGGGGCAGCGCACTCGTCGTGCTACTCGATGGCGCTGTCGAACGCGCTCAGCAAGGCGGGGCACGCTCCCGAAAGCCTGCAGGTCACCGCTGCCGTGACGTTCGTTCCCGGCGAAGGAATCACGGGCAGCCACTTGCTCGTGAGCGCGAAGGTGCCGGGGATGACGGCCGAGCAGTTCCAGAGCTTCGCTGAGGATGCAAAGACGGGGTGCCCCGTGTCGAAAGCTCTCTCGGGCATCCCGATCACGCTCGAAGCCTCGCTCGCGTAGTGGCAGCATCCACTCCCTTGCGGGTTCTCATCGCGGGCGCGTCGGGCCTTATCGGCACCGAGCTTCAACGTCAGTTGCGTGCAGACGGCCACACCGTGCTCACTCTCGTTCGCCGGGCTCCGCGAACCGAGACCGAGTTCGCGTGGTCACCCGAATCGCGCGTTATCGACTTTCGCGTGTTCGAGAGGGCAGACGCTGTCGTCAACCTCTCCGGGGCGTCGATCGCACGAATTCCGTGGACCCGCGGCTATCAGAAGCAGATTCTCGACTCGCGCGTGCGCGCCACGCGGGCACTCGCCGAAGGCATGGCCATGGCGAGCGCTCCCCCGCGCGTGTTCGTGAGCGGCTCGGCGGTGGGCTTCTACGGTGACCGCCCGGGGTTGCGGCTGAGCGAAGACGTGAGCAAGGGCGACGGCTTCTTGAGCGACGTCGTGGCGGCGTGGGAAGAAGCCGCAGCCCTCGCCCCCGAAGCCACGCGCACGGTCTTTGCTCGCACGGGACTCGTCGTTGGTCGCGGCGGTGCGATGACTCCCTTAAGGCTGCTGACCTCACTCGGCGCCGCGGCGCGCATCGGGTCAGGCGGCCAGCACTGGCCGTGGATCAGCCTGTATGACGAGGCCGCTGCCATCCGCCACCTGCTGACGTCGACCCTCAGCGGTCCCGTGAACCTCGCGGGCCCAACCTCGGCGACGAGCGATCGCGTGACGCGCACTCTTGCCGCCGCCATGCACCGCTGGCACCTGTTCTCACTGCCCGAGGGGCTCATCAGCACGCTCATGGGCGAGGCGGGTCGCGAACTACTGCTCGCCAGTCAACGACAGGTTCCGACCAAGTTGCTTGCCGACGGCTTCGTGTTTCGGCACGAGACGGTCGAGCAGGCCATCGAAGAACTCGTGCGGCCGACCCCCGTCGACTAACGCGGGCTACGAGGTCGGTGCCAAGCCCTCGAGTCGCATAGCTTCGCGCATGGCCCACCGCGCGCGCCGACGGTCGCGGCTGGCGTCGTAGGCGAGCGCCAGTCGAAACCAGTGCTGCCACGATTCGGGATGCTGCTGCACCTCGGCCGCGTATCGCGCGAAGATCGCATCGGCGGCTTCTCGCTCAACTCGACCACTCACGCGGGCGGGGAGAACGTCGTCGGGCAGTCCCCCCTCGGCCTCGAGCCGCCGGGCGAGGGCAGCCGCGCGAAACCCGAAGCGAAGCTCGACCGCGAGCGCCCAGAACCCCAGCAGGGGAAACACGACGAGCGCCCACCCTATGCCCTGCACAATGGGGAGCGGGTCAGTGATGAGTCGTAGCGCATAGCCCAGCA
>JAAFHT010000080.1 GCA_013297625.1 Actinomycetota bacterium
GCTCTTCCGATCTCACCGCGAGCCGCAGCGTCGTCGGCAGCAGCCGGTCCAGCAGGCGCCCATAGTCGTCGGGGCTCCATGGCCGACCGACGCGCTCGTCGAGGTAGGGCTCGCTGAGATCCCCACACAGCCGGGCCTCGTACCCGCCGCTGTCCACAACCACGACATCCGCGGCGTCGGCGGCGTCGAGCGGCAGGGCACCGAAGTGCAGATCGTAGGCGCTCACCAAGGCGACGTCGCGGAGTCCGCCGCGCAACTCACCGAAAAGGTCGGCCAGACCAGGGTAGCCTCGGCTCGAGAACGACGGCACGAGGAGCGGTGTCTCCACGCGAAGCGGCGCCAGCTCTCGGCACGCGAACAACGAGCTATCCACGGTCGAGCCTCTGGCGGTCCAGACACGAGGCGCACGCGCCGCACGGCCGGCGGCTCTGGCGCTCGCAACTGTAGGTGATGTCGAACGGGACTCGGTGCACGCCGCTCCACGCGTAGACCTCCGGCTTGGTCGCGGACAGAAACGGGGCCTCGAGTTGAACGACGCCGCCGAACTGCCCGTCGAGGATCCGCTGCATGTCCGCGAGGAACGCGGGGGTGCAGTCGTAGTAGGGCGAGCCCGCATGGATGCCCAACGCGATAATGTGGGGCGCGCGCGCGAGGCGACCCGCGGCGAGGGTGACGAGGAGTGCGTTGCGGCAGGGATACTCTCCGTGACAGGCGACGAGCCCCGCGGCAGCACGGGCGCGTGTGACCGGCACCCGGTAGTGTTGCGCGACTCGACGCGCGGCAGCCCACTCGCTCACGCGCGCAGGCTGGCCGTAGTCGACGTGCAACGCGACGACGTCGTGGTGAACCGCGCAGAAGTGCGCGACGACAGCGGCGGAATCCACCCCGCCGCTCAGCAGCACTACCACGGGCGGCGGCGCACGGTGGTTCCAGGGCACGCGCAGGGGGGCTTCTGCGGCGACAGCATCCGCGTCCACGACTCAGCGCCCCTCCCCAGCACGGGCACCGAGATGCTCCAACACCCTCACGAGCAGGTCGGCCTGCGCGCGGGCGTCGTCCAACGCGTGATGCGGTCGGAGACCAGGCCGTTCGAGCAGCGCTCGTCCGGTCGCGTGTTCGAGCGCCTCGGTGTTGCTGCCGGTTCGCCACGCCCCACCGTGCAGGCCCCAGATCGCAGCCTTGAGGTCGAGAGGAACGTGGTGGAACGGATTGGTAACACCGGCAGCCCCGAAGGCGTGAAGCACGAAGGCCCAATCGAACGCCGCGTTGTAGCCCACGAACACCCGCCGGCCCGGGACGAGCGCGGCGACCCACGCGGCGAACGTGTCGGCCGCGCGGGGCAGCGGAGTGCCCTCTGCGCGGAGCCGCACGAGGTCGAGACCGTGGACGCGCGTCGCGGCGGGGTCCTCCTCCGCGCCCCGCGGCGGCGCCCACTCGTCGTAGTAGTCGCCGACTGCCTCCCACGCGTCACCCCTCGCCACGATGCACACCGCCCCCACGGCGAGCAACGCGTGCCGACCAGGGAAGGGCCCCGAAGTCTCGCAATCGACGCTCACGAAGATGTCATCGGCCATCGGTGGATCTCCAGTCCTCACGTTGACTTGGCCTTCCGCTCGCCCGGTGGTGACGCGCTTTGTACGCGCAGGTGCCGGAGCACGTCGGGTTTGCTGAACACGTGCTCGACGAGCGAGACCGCCGCGCGCGCCGCGAACGGCTGCGCGCGGTCGTTCTTGTGGCCATCGGCGAAGTCGCAAACGGCCTTGGCCAGCAGCACTTCGACGTTCTGGCGCGAGGCTGCGGCGTAGACGCCCGTTCCCTCCATCTCGCCGCCGAGTGCTGTCGGGTACTCGGCACGGAGCACGTTGCGAAACTCCTGCGCGTCGACAACTTTCTCGCCGGACAGAACAAGTCCCGTGTGCGCGCGCGCCACTCCCACACCTCGTTCAAGTCGCCAATCGTCGTGGCGGGTGGCGAAACGCTCCACGAGGGTCGCCCCAGCGCGCAGGTTGGCGGCCCGGCGCACCGTAGCATCGGACGTGACCTTCGCGAGTTCGTAGGGTGCGATCGAGTCCGCGAGCAACACATCGCCGAAGCGCTGCTTGCGGCGATCGACGCCGAACGCGATCCCGACCGTCACAACAGCGCGCGGCCTCAGCCTCGTGATGGCATTCGACGTCGTCAGCGCCGAGCCCCGGCGATCGAGCGAACCCATCGCGCACTCAACGTGTGCCACGTCGTAGCCGCCGAGACGTCCGACCCGCACCGTCAGTTCCCCAACTGAGCCCCGGAGGATGCCCTCCGCTCCCCGTGGCGGCGCGAGCCGCGAGAGCAGCGCCGAACGTTCGACCTCGGTCGCAGTGACGACGAGTACCTTGACCCCACGTAGTGCCGCCTTGACGACGGACTCCGCGACATCGGTTTGCGTCGGCGTCTCGAAGTGCGTCGGCGGCAGCAGTTCGTACAGGCACTCGTCGTCGGCGGTGATTTCCTGGACAGCCTGGCCCCCCGCGCCCCGCGCGAAGTCGTCGAACACGCCGGCCTCAGCGGCCCGAATCACATCGTGGCGATCGAAACCCGGCACGCGGAATCGAGCAGACGTGGGCGTCGCCCCCGGCTCCAGAACGGCGCCAGAGAGCAACGAGTGCGCGTGCTCGGCAAACCGGGACCAGTCGATCGGGGCGGCGCTCTGGACGATCACCTCAAGTGTTGAAGAGGGGGCTGCTGCAGCGACGACAGTGGCGGATCGGTCCTGCGACGCCGTGCGCAGGCGGAGAAGCAGGTCGTGCACATCGCCGGCGACTGCTTCCGGCACCGAGTCGCCGCGCTCGAGCGAGAGGCGCGGGAGCGCGCGACGCAGGTGGTCCGCATCGACGGCGACGAAGCGCTCTGGGTACGCGAGGGCCTCACGGTAGATCGCCGCGCCACCCGGTCCATCCTTTAGCGAACTGCCGACGTCGACGTCGATCGGGATGACCGGCTTGCCGACGCTGCGGAACAGGGACGAGAGGTGCACGACGCCCTTTCCGCCGCTGACGATCACGAGCGCGTCACCGTGCTGTGCCTGGACGGGGCGAAACGTGGCGCCGAAGTACGCGGCGTCATCGACCGATTTGATGTCGAGGCAGTCGGCCGCGAGAAGCCGCTTCCACATCGCGCCGTGGTGCTCCGGCAGGCGCTCCGCGAGGGTCTTGGGCGAGAGGACGATCCGGGCCAGGAAGCGGCGCGGCGGCGGGTTCGCCGCGACGTGGGCGTCCACCTCCGCCAGCACGGTCCAGATGAACGTCGCTGCGGAGTCCGGGTCGGCCGGATCAGCGCGGGGGTCCGCGCTGAGCAGCGTCGTCACGCCACCGCCTGCGACCAACAGCCTGCGGACCAGCGCCCGGACCATCGCGTGGCATCGTGCTCGGCGGGTGGGATCAGCGCTCACGTGGGCGCTACCGTCGATGCTCACGAAATACCCCCGCAGCGGCTGCTGGGACTCGTCTGAGCGACTGGAGACCGGAATCTGCGTGGGTGTCGATGTATTTGTGAGCGGCTCCGACGCCCTGAGTTCCTCACGATTCGCCATAGGTCCCGGTCCTTCTCGTGCTCTTGCGCCTAACGACCCCTGAGAGCATGGCCGATGCGCTCGGTCCGCGCCAGCGACGCTATGACATATTCGGTCCATCGAATCGCCGCGGCGATTTCGCGCGAACCTCACGCCAGCACCGCAACGGTCGCTCACCCACGAGGCAATTCGTCCGAGCGCGGCACAGGCGTGCGTCTTCACGTCGTCCTTGCCGGCTCGTCGGGCAGACACGTTTCGATCAATTGGCGGATTTCCACTGAGCCGATCGCGCATCCCGCTCGCCCCTCTCGCACGAGCCCGAAGTGTTCGAGCAGCACCGTAGCCCGCTGTTGGCTCGGGTCCGAAGCTCGCTCAGTCTTCGAGGTCGCCGCCTGGTTCACGCGGGGCCGTCGCTCACCCCATTCGCAGCCGCCGCACCTCCGCGGGGGTCATCGGCCCCCGAAGCACGGAGATCGCCCACCGTGGTTGCAGCAGCGCCGGTGCACCCGCCCCCGATTCGCGCACGACGAACCACCGGGGAGCGATCTTCTGCACCAGCTCCGCCATGGGCCGTTTGGCGCGCTCTCCCAGCCCCTCGATCACCCGCGCTCGGTCGGCGTCCGTCTGCAGTCATCCGATGATCCACGTCCCCGCGTTGCTCAGGGCGCGGTAGTCCAGATCCATCGGGTTCTGCGTGGCGAGCAGCACGCCCACGCCGAAGGCGCGCTTGTTTCATCGTAACCGCTGCATGACCCTCCGTACTCCCGCGTCGCCGCGGTCGATGCGATGGTCCTCGCGTGCCCGCATCCCCCAACGCACGCTCACGGGTTCTCTTCGGCCGGCGGAACCGTGATCCCTCCGACCTCGCGCTGCAGCTCGTCGGCCACGAGCCGAGCACGCGTGCGCGCCCAATCGCGCGGGCAGAGCTCGAGCATTCGATCCCGCGGCCAGTGCGGGACGACCTGAATCATCTCGCTCAGGTACAGCTCGGCGTCGAGCCCGTGCAGTCGGCAACTCGCGACCAACGAGAACAGGTTCGCCGTCGCGTTCGCGTGGTCGTCGCTGCCGCAGAACAGCCAGTTCTTCCGCCCGATCGCGATGCTCCGAAGCCCGCGTTAGGCTCCGTTGTTCGTCATCACCAGGCGACCGTCGTCGAGAAAGCGCCACAGCGCTGCCTGATGACGCAGCGTATATCCAAGCGCCGCGCTCACGAGGCCGCGCTCTCGCGACGAGGACTGCAGCTGCTCGCACCACTGCACGAACACGTCGATCAGCGGACGCAGCGCCGCATCGCGCTGCTGTTTTCGCTGCGCAGGAGCGAGTTCTGCAAACTTCCGCTCGACCGCGAAAAGCGAGTCGATTCGCTGAAGACCATCGACGCCGAGGGCGCGCCTGCACACCACGGCTTCCCAGAACTTGCGTCGAGCATGGCTCCAGCAGCCAACTTCTTTCAGCGGTAGATCGTCCTTGCTCGCCGCGCCCAGGAAGAGTGTGTCGTAGATTACGTGCGCATCGACCTTCTAGAGTCGCTGCGCCAGACTTAAACCACGACCACGACGAGCATCGCAGTTTGCTTTCTTGCGGGTCAGCAAGTCTGGCT
Source organism: Actinomycetota bacterium (assembly GCA_013297625.1). GTDB lineage: Bacteria > Actinomycetota > Actinomycetes > Actinomycetales > Microbacteriaceae > Microcella. The sequence continues at coordinate 5,148 of JAAFHT010000080.1, forward strand.
TGATTTCAACTGCGCTGATCCGCGACGGTCTTGTACAACGTCCGTGGCAGGCGCAGGTTTGGCGCCGGCTCATGAGCAAGCAGTGCACCGTGTACAACGTGGAGGGGGGACTGTTGATACAGTACTGATTGAAAAAATCGCTGCAAATTCGTTGTATCGGATTTGCCACTCGCTCAAAGACTTCGGATTATTCGGATCTTTAACTAGCAACTGCTTGCATTTCAAATCGATGGCCTGAACAGATTCTTCAGGCCTCCGGTCCAATGCAAACAAATGAAAATGGGCTGGATTCAGCTCTAGTGGCGAATAGATCGCGACCAACTCGATATCCGCCCATTTAGCCAGCCTTTGGAGTTCGAATTTCACAGTCCCGCAGAAGCGTGTTGATTGAGGATGAAGAGCGATTGAGCAGACATTCTCATGAAGACATCGAGCCAGATTAACCGAAGGACCATCGCTATCCGTCTCGGTCCACACTCGAAATGACTTTGCCTTCAGGCATCGCCCATAGACATAAGGAGGAACGTCCTTTCGATAGCATAGGCTAAGGTCATTGCCCTCGATGTTCCGAAAGAACTCACCCGAGTACACGTTCTGACCAGGCCGAAACGAGGGGGATTCCACCTCGCACTGATGCGATACCGACAATTTCACGTTCCTCCCCGCGAGGCGGCGAACTCCTTCAGCAAACTATGCGCACTCAGATAGATCCGTCTAAGAATTTTTCCTTCTTCATTCACATGTCGCGCAATCACTCTCACACCAGGCCACGGAATGGACGGGCGGTAGATCAACCAACTTGCCGGGAACGGTGAATCCCACGAAAATTCAATCGCCTCCCGAGAAGCGATCGAGACCTCCGGAGGTTCGCCGTCTATACGCGCAGCAATAGCACCAGCCAACATCCGTGCGGAATCGAAGGCGACATGGCCGCCATTTTCTTGCGTGCAATCAGAAAACCAAGGAGGAGTCTCATCCGCGAGACAAGGTGGAGCGGTTTGCTTCCACAACAAATGAACTCGAGACTCGACCATCACCATCGTGTCGTCCAGTTGCCGCCAAAGATCTTCCAAGGCAACCACTGCCTTGTCGGGGTCGAGTCGCTCGAAGCAATGTAGTATTCGATTCTTCACCAACTGAACAGCGTTCCCAATCAACTCTTCTTCAATGCCGCCAACAGGACGATCCTCTTGCGACGCCGAGCATTTTCGCGAGTTCCAAACAACGACAGGTGAGTCGTCAACTCCCCGACCAAACATCACATCCGCGTAGAACTGGTCGTGATGCGATGGGTTTTCAAGACGATCGACGATCTCAAGTGACTTCGAGTAGTCCACCCAAGAGCCAGCGGCAGTTGGGGTTCGCGTCGGACTGCGATCAAGATCACATGCGTCGAAGTGCTTTCCCGAAAAGAGAGCACTACTCACACTGCTATTTGGCTTGGGATTCCGAGCAATTGAGCCGGATCGAATTGACTTCATTTCTCTTCCTCCTCGTCCGAAGAAACACTCAACACTTCGACTCCTGCGGTTGTTAAGGACTCGCGTGCTGAGGTGAGTCTCTGAAGTACGACTCCGATATCCTTCATCAAGCCTCGAAGCACCTTCTCAGAAACAGAGTACTCGTCAGCTCTCAACTCGTCCGTCGCAGACACAGACGAAATACTGAATCCGATCACCGGAACCAACGAATCAAGTGATTCGTTTGCACCTGTCACCGCGCGATACTGAACAGCTAAGCTAAATGAGTCAACACGTGATCGAATTCCCTCTTCCACTTCTGCAATGGCAAGAAATCGACGAACAGCATCGAACGGTCCATTGAGCGCCGAGACGATATCTGCGAACTTTACCCAATGGGAATCCGGCGCATGCTCGGCCTCCGCCTTCTTCAAAGAAAAATCTCTAACCGCGGCGCTCAATTCAGAGGCTTCGACTTCATATTTCCGCTGAAGGCCAGAGAATCCAATAAGCAGATTTGAAATCGCTCGCCCCTGAGGCTCATCGAGACCTAACTCGCGAGAAATCTTGAGCACTTGACTATATCGAACGAATCTACCGGCGCCAAGTATTCTGTCGTTCAGTTCACGCAACACTGCAGGGTCAACTGATTCCGCGACGATACGAGCGTCACGGGAGAAGTTTTTGTCTGCAAACAGAACATCGAAACTGATCTCAGACAGAGCCATTGAATTTCTCTTGATTATAGAACGTGCTTCGATCTAGCGCAAGCAGCTTGTGTGACCAGGACACTGCCAAAAAAGCAAATTGTGCGCCAGTGCCTAGATCGAGTGGCACGAACGGTCCCCGCAACCTCCGCCCCATCGCCCGGATACCCCGGCCCCATGGAGCCCAAGCCCCACTCACGCAGCCCCGCTCTCGCCTTCGCCCTCTCCCACCGCATCTGCTCCCGCTGCCTCTCCGCGCAGTTGACCACGCGGCCGTTTTATACGCGATTCGCTAGGTCCCTTGAAACCCTCTTCCACACGATTTCATCGATACCCTCGCTCTATACCCGGCCGACTTGTCGCAGTTGTCCTTCTACCTAGGCCGCGCCGGCGCGACGCCCGGTCATCTCGTCGACCGCTGGAAAGCCCACGCCCACGAATCCGAGCGCGGCCACGATGTCGGCCTGGTCCTCTTTCGCGCTTCCACGCCCCGCATTCTCACCTGGGAACGCCTCGCAAACCGCGCCCTCCTCCACCTCGCCGACCACGCCCGGCTGCGCGTCGCCAACCTCGCCCCCGACGGCCGCGGCCCCGCGCCCTCGACCCCGCACTCGTGTCTCTATTTAACGTGGGAGCTGTGTCCGCCGCGGACGCTCGTCGCCTCGCGTTCGACCGACGCCGACGCGCTCGCCCTGGCCCTCGGCCCCGAGCTCGCCCCCGCGGCCGCGCGACTCGCGCTCGCCTCGCTCTCGCACAGCCCCCGCGCGCCCCTCCCGCTCGACCGCGCCGCCCCGTGCGCGCACTGAGCGCCGCGCGCCATTCGATGATCGAAACTCGAACGTGCTATCACCTGCGCCATGATCGACCAGGAGAAGGCCTGTGAAATCGCGACGGCTTGGATCGCTCGATTGGCGACGGACGAACAAGCCCTGCAGCTCCGCCCGGACGGCCCCGTGAAGATCGACGAGGGGTGGTTGTTCTATTGGAACTCCGTCAGGTACTTCGCCACGCGCGACCCCTTCGACGCGTTGGGCGGCTGCGCCCCCATCGTGGTGTTCGAGGACACCGGCGAGGTCGTTGTCCTGGGAACGGCGCGGCCGACGGAGATCTATCTCCGCGCGCTGCGCAAGTTCGGCCGCACGCAATTGCAGTCCGAGACCGCTCGGCAATGGCTTCGCACGGCTGTTCGGTAAACCGCTGCCCCGACGGGCAGTCGTCGTTGGGTGCGGCTCCCTTCGCGCCGCGAGCAACGCAGCAACGGGCGGGCGGCCCCCACCCGCGCTTCAGCCCACGAGAGGCGCAACAACGAGCCCGTTGGACTCACGGCGGCCAACACGACGCGCGGCAGAACGCCCGTTGGACGCACGGCCACCACGCGGCGGTCCACGCGACGCGCGGCAGGAACACCCGTTGGACGCACGGCCAGAGGGCAAGGCACGCGATGCGCGGCAGGAACACCCGTT
>JAAFHT010000040.1:0-3758 GCA_013297625.1 Actinomycetota bacterium
TTTTTTTTTGCAGCACCGAGTCGGGGGATTCGACGTCGCGATCGACGACCGTACCGAGCAGATTGCCCTCATCGCGGTGCAGGGCCCGGCCTCGGTCGCGGTGCTCGCCGCCACCGCGGGGCTCGCGATCGACGGGCTCGACGACCTCAAGTACTACGCCTGGGGCTCGGGCACCTTCGCGGGGGTCGACCTCATGGTTGCGCGCACGGGCTACACGGGCGAAGACGGCTTCGAGCTGTACGCGCCAGTCGAGCACGCCGCGGCGCTGTGGGCCGCATTGACCGCCGCGGGCGAGCCGCTCGGGCTCGTGCCGTGCGGGCTCGCGGCGCGCGACACTCTTCGACTCGAGGCGGGCATGCCGCTGTATGGCCACGAGCTGGGGCTCAGCATCCAGCCGGTGCAAGCGGGTCTTGGTCGCGTGGTCGTGACCGACAAGCCCGCGTTCGTTGGCCGCGACGCGATTCTTGCGGGCCCGGCAGAGGGGGCTCCCGTGCTCGTGGGCTTGCAGGCCGACGGCAAGCGCGCCGCTCGCGCCGAGTACCCGGTGTTCTCGGGCGACACGCTCGTGGGCGAGATCACCTCGGGAGCCTTGTCGCCGACGCTCGGGTATCCCATCGCGATGGCGTTCGTCGCGCCCGAGGTCTCGGCCCTCGGCACGGTGCTCGACCTTGATGTGCGCGGTACGCGCATTCCCGCGACGGTCGTGGCGCTGCCCTTCTACTCCCGTTCTTGATTCGCCCATCCACCCCGCACGATTGATCGAAAGGCCAGCCTCATGAGCGCAGTTCCCGCCGACCTGCAGTACACCGCCGAGCACGAGTGGGTGCGCCTTGATGGCGACGTTGCCACCGTCGGAATCACGCAGTATGCCGCCGACGCGCTCGGTGACGTCGTCTACGTTGACCTGCCGAAGGTGGGCGCGGCGCTCACCTCGGGGTCGATCGTTGGCGAGGTCGAGTCGACCAAGTCGGTGGGCGAGCTGTACGCACCGCTCGACGGCGAGGTCGTCGAGGCCAACAGTGCCGTCGTCGATGCCCCCGAGACGATCAACTCTGACCCGTATGGCGAGGGCTGGCTGGTCAAGGTGCGCGTGTCGAGCACGCCCACGCTGTTGAGCGCCGACGAATACCGCGCCCTCATCGGCGAATAGACACTCCGCTTTTCTCTACTTTCCCCTCTGAAAGGTTCACTGTGAGCATCCCCTTCGTCGACCGCCACATCGGCATCGACGCCGACGCCCGCCAGCTCATGCTCGACGCGCTCGGCTACGCCTCGCTCGACGCCCTGATGGATGCTGCGGTGCCGTCGGCGATTCGCCAGACCGCCCCGCTGCGCAGCCTGCCGGCGCCCGCAACCGAGGCCGAGGCTCTCGCCGAGTTGCGCGCCTTGGCCGCGCACAACCGGGTGCGTCGCAGCATGATCGGTCAGGGCTACTACGGCACGGTGACGCCCGCGGTGATTCAGCGCAACGTGCTCGAGAACCCGAGTTGGTACACGGCCTACACGCCGTACCAGCCCGAGATCTCGCAGGGGCGCCTCGAGGCCTTGCTCAACTTTCAGACGATGGTGAGCGAGCTCGCTGGCCTGCACACGGCAAACGCCTCGATGCTCGATGAGGCTACGGCGGTTGTCGAAGGCATGCTGCTTGCGCGTCGAGCGTCGGGGTCGGCGTCAAATGTCTTCATCGTCGACAGCGACGTGTTCGCCCAGACGCGCGCGGTGCTCGATGGTCGCGCCGAAGCGGTGGGGCTTGAGCTGCACTATCTGCCCCTCGCCGAGACCAACCCGGCCGATCTTCCCGACGCCTTCGGTGTCTTCGTGCAGTACCCGGCGGCCTCGGGTCGCGTGTGGGATCCCTCGGCGATCATTGCGCGGGTCAAAGAGCAGGGCGGGCTCGCGATCGTGGCCGCCGACCTCTTGGCGCTCACGCTCATCACGAGCCCCGGTGAGCTCGGCGCCGACGTTGCTGTCGGCACAACGCAGCGCTTTGGCGTGCCCATGGGCTTCGGCGGACCCCACGCCGGATACCTCGCCGTGCGTGAGGGCCTCGAGCGTCAAATGCCCGGTCGACTCGTGGGCGTCTCACGCGATGCCGATGGGCGTCCCGCTTATCGCTTGACGCTGCAGACCCGTGAGCAGCACATTCGCCGCGACAAGGCGACCTCAAACATTTGCACAGCCCAGGTGCTGCTCGCCGTCATGGCCTCGATGTTCGGGGTCTACCACGGGCCCGATGGGCTGCGACGCATCGCCGAAAACGTGCACCGACAGACCGCGGGCTTTGCCGCTCGCCTGCACGCCGCCGGAATCGAGGTCGCCCACACGGGCTTCTTCGACACCCTCGAGGTGCGGGTTCCCGGCCGCGCGGCCGACATCGTCGACACCGCCCGCGAGCGCGACCTGCTGCTCTGGCAGGTTGACGCCGACACCGTGCGCTTCAGCTTCGACGAGGTGACGGCCGCGAGCGGCATCGGGTTCTCCCGAGCCACCGACGGACTGGCCGCCGACCTTGCCGCCGTGTTCGGCCTGAGCGACGGCTTTGGCGTAAGCCTTACCGAGCACCTGCCCGAGGGGTTGCGCCGGGCATCCACGTTCATGACGCACCCGGTCTTTCACGTCAACCGCAGCGAGACCGCGATGATGCGCTACCTCAAGCGCCTCGCCGATCGCGACTACGCGCTCGACCGCGGCATGATTCCGCTGGGCTCGTGCACCATGAAGCTCAATGCGGCCACCGAGATGGCCGCCGTCACGTGGCCCGAGTTCAGTGGCCTGCATCCCTTCGCGCCGCTCGACGACGTACAGGGTTCGCTCGTCATGATCGGGCACCTCGAGACCTGGCTCGCCGAGCTGACCGGCTACGACGCCGTGTCGCTGCAGCCCAACGCGGGCAGCCAGGGCGAGCTCGCGGGTCTGCTCGCCATTCGCGGCTACCACCGCTCACGCGGCGACGAGCACCGCACGGTGTGCCTGATTCCGTCGAGCGCGCACGGCACCAACGCGGCCTCGGCCGTGCTCGCGGGAATGCGCGTCGTCGTCATCGGCACGACCGAGACGGGCGACGTCGACCTCGCCGACCTGCGCGCCAAGATCGCCGAACACCGCGACGAGCTCGCGGCGCTCATGATCACCTACCCGTCGACGCACGGCGTCTACGAGCACGACGTCATGGAGGTCACCGCTGCCGTGCACGAGGCCGGCGGTCAGGTCTACATCGACGGCGCCAACCTCAACGCGCTGCTCGGCTATGCGCGCTACGGCGACATCGGCGGAGACGTCAGCCACCTGAACCTGCACAAGACCTTCTGCATCCCGCACGGTGGTGGCGGGCCGGGCGTCGGGCCCGTGGCGGCCAAGGCGCACCTCGCCGAGTTCTTGCCCGGGCATCCGCTCGCTCAAATGCACCAGCACCCGCCGTTCGATCACACGACGGGCAACGCGGGCACGGTCGAGCACCGCGGAGCGCCCGTCTCGGCGGCGCCCTACGGCTCGGCGAGCATCTTGCCGATCTCGTGGGCCTACGCGCGCATGATGGGGGCCGACGGGCTTCGGGATGCCACGGCCAGCGCTGTGCTCGCCGCCAACTACGTCGCCCTGCGTCTGCGCGACCACTACCCGGTGCTCTACGCGGGCGAGAACGGCCTCGTCGCGCACGAGTGCATCCTCGACTTGCGGCCCCTCAAGGAGGCCACGGGCATCGGCAACGACGACGTGGCGAAGCGGCTCATGGACTACGGCTTCCATGCTCCGACCATGTC
>JAAFHT010000040.1:3768-19292 GCA_013297625.1 Actinomycetota bacterium
CCTCGCCGAGCTCGAGCGGTTCAGCCAGGCCATGATCGCGATTCGGCTCGAGGCCGACCGCGTCGCCGCGGGGGAGTGGCCAGAGGGCGATAACCCGCTCGTCAATGCGCCGCACACGGCCGAGAGCGTCATCGCGGGGGAGTGGGAGCACGCGTACTCCCGCGAGCTCGCCGTCTACCCCTCGGCGGGCGACCGAACGGCCAAGTACTGGCCGCCCGTGCGCCGAGTCGATCAGGCCTACGGCGACCGCAACCTGGTCTGCTCGTGCCTACCGATTGAAGCGTTCGCCTAAGGGGTTGGGGTCGGCGTGGGCGTCGGGACGGGCATCGGGGCGAGGAGCCCCGGGAAGGCCGCCGCCGCCCACGGGTAGCCGATGAAGATCACCGCGTCGATGACGGTGTGCGCGATCACGAGCGGCAGCAGTCGGCCGTACCGCGTGTAGAGCCAGCCGAACAGCAGGCCCATGGCGAAGTTGCCGACGAACGCTCCGAACCCTTGGTACAGGTGATAGGTCGCCCGCAATAGTGCGCTGGTCAGGATGATCGTCCACGGCCCCCACCGCAGGTCGCGCAGGCGCGCGAAGAGGTAGCCCACGACAATGACTTCTTCTGTGACGCCGGCCCGGAGCGCCGAGAGCAGCAACACCGGTACCGTCCACCAGTGCTCGTCAAGAGCCGTCGGCACGACGGTCACGGTGATGCCGAGCGCGCGGCCCACGAGGTAGAGCGCGAGGCCCGGGATGCCCACGAGCAGGGCCAACCCGAAACCATCGCGGGTGTCGCGCCACGGCCGGGTGCCATCGATGCCTAGGTGGCCAAGATGCGGGCGCGCCGTGCTCCACAGCAGAAACGCGACGAGGGCCACGGGCACAAGATCGAAGAAGATGCCGAGCAGCTGATAGATGAGGTCGAAGATCTCGCGCTGGTCGCGCGGCGGATTGAGCGTGGCCGTCTGATCGCCGAGCGGAATGTCGCGGGTGAGCCGGTTGGCGATCGCCACGAGGGAGTAGACGGCGCTCGCGCCCAGCGAGAGCCCAAGAACGATCAGGATCTCAACGCGGATGCGCCGATCGCTCGGGCGTGGGTCGAAGGTGAGCGCAGCATCCGGTCGAAAGGTCACGCCCTTATTGTTACGGGCGCTCGATGCGGTTTGTGTACAACCATCAAGCGCGAGCGGATGCTCGCCTCCGCTTTAGTGCCCTTCCACACTGCTCTTGCCCGGGTTTCGCGCGCGATGCCTCCAGGTTTCTGCTTCTCGGGTGGAAGAGTTGCACCCAAACGCACGAAATCTGCGGCAAGCGCGGTCTTTCTCGCAAGATTCGTGCGAAAAGTCCGGCATGCCTGCGCGAGCGTTACCGGTGTGTAACGAAACGGCCTACAGTTTGGCGGGGGTCTCTCTGGGTCTCTAGGGTCATACCCAACAGGCGTGACGGCGCGCTCGGAAAACGTGCCGCCACGCATCCATCTTGCACAGGAGGAAAATTGCGTATCAGCAGATTCGCGGCCGCCACGGCCACGATCGCGGCGAGCGCTCTCGTTCTCTCGGCTTGCGCAGCGCCGCAGTCCGAGGTCGTCGAGGGTAGCTCCATCACGGTCGCGTGGAACCAGCCGTTCTACTCGTACAACAGCAACACGTCGTTCGGTAACGCCACGGCGAACGCCAACATCGTGTACATGACCAGTGGTGCCTTCAACTACTACAACAACGTTCCCGAGCTGGTGAAAGACGAATCGTTCGGCACCTACGAGCTGCTCTCGGAAGACCCGCTGACCGTCAAGTACACCGTCAACGACGATGTGCAGTGGTCTGACGGCACCGCCGTCGACGGCGCCGACATGCTGCTCGCGTGGGCGGCCAACTCGGGCGTGCTGAACACCCCCGAGTTCAACCCGGGTGACTTCACCGACCCCGAGACCGGCTTGTTCACCGACGAGTACCCGACTGACGTCGTTTACTTCGACGGTGCCATCGGCGCGGGTCTGCAGCTCGTCACCCAGACGCCCGAGATCGACGGCAAGTCGATCACGCTCGTCTACGACGAGTTCTTCGTTGACTGGGAGCTCGTCTTCGGTGTGGGCCTGCCGGCGCACGTCGTCGCGCAGCGCGCCCTCGACATCGAGAACGCTGGCGAGGCCAAGACGGCTCTCGTTGAGGCCATCCAGAACGCTGACGCCGAGGCTCTCGCCCCGATCTCGAGCACCTGGAACTCGGACTGGAACTTCACCGAGCTGCCGGCTGAGGAAGACGCGAACCTTCTCGTCGTCAACGGCCCGTACCAGATCACCGGTTTCGTGGCCGACGAGTCGATCACCCTTTCGGCGAACCCGAACTACCGTGGCGCGAACCTCCCCAACATCGAGGAGATCACCGTTCGCTTCATCACCGACCCGCTGGCCGCCGTTCAGGCGCTCGCCAACGGTGAGGTCGACATCATCAGCCCCCAGGCCACGGCCGACGTTGCTGACGCTCTGGCGGCTCTCGACGGTGTCACGGTTCTCTCGGGTGAAGAGGCTGTCTACGAGCACTTCGACCTCACGTTCGAAAACTCGAAGAACGGCACGTTCGACAACCCGCTCTTGCGCGAGGCCTTCCTGAAGACCATCCCGCGTCAGCAGATCGTCGACACGCTCATCAAGCCGCTCAACCCCACGGCTGAGGTTCGCAACTCGCAGATCTTCATCCCCGGCGCTCCCGGCTACGAAGAGACCGTGGCGAACAACGGCATGGCCGAGAAGTTCGGCGAGGTCGACATCGAGGGCGCCAAGGCGCTCATCGCTGAGGCTGGCGTCACCGCGCCCGAGGTCTGCGTGCTCTTCGCGTCGACCAACCCGCGTCGTGTCAACGAGTTCGCGCTCATCCAGGCGTCGGCCACTGAGGCCGGCTTTGTGGTCGAAGACTGCAGCAGCCCCGAGTGGGGTGGCCTCCTCGGCACTCCCGGTGCCTACGACGCCGTGTTCTTCGGCTGGCAGTCGACGAGCCTTGGTGTGACCAACAGCTCGCCGACCTTCCGCACGGGTGGCATCAACAACCTCAACTACTACAGCAACGAAGAGGTTGACGCGCTGCTCGACGAGCTCGATGTCACGCTCGACCCTGCTCGTCAGATCGAGATCCAGATCGAGATCGACAAGCTCCTGATGGACGACTTCTACGGAGTCACCATCTTCCAGTTCCCCGCCGTGACCGCGTTCTCTGACCGCGTCACGAACGTGGAGCCGGGCCCGCTGTCGCCGACCATCTTCTGGAACGCGTGGGACTGGGAGCCGACCGAGGCCAACTAGTCAGTAGCCCAGCTACTGACTGACTCAGGTCAGTTCATCTCAGCACCGGGGCGCTGGGGCCGCAATGCGGCCTCAGCGCCCCTGGCTGAGAGCCCCCTCGTTCACAGATAGGTAAGGTGCCATTCCCATGGCAGCATTCGTCATTCGGCGTCTCATCGCCTCCGTGTTCGTGCTTCTCGCGGCCACGTTTCTCATGTACAACCTCGTCGCCCTCTCGGGCGACCCGCTCGAAGATCTTCGAGCCAGCAACGCCCCCAACAAAGAGCAACTGATCGACTCGCTGACCAAGCGACTTCGTCTTGACGTCATTCCGCCGCTTCGGTACTTCATCTGGCTCTTCGGTGACCCGTCACAGGGCACGGCGGGCGTTCTCGGCGGCAACCTCGGTCTCACCGTCCAGGGCCGCAGTGTCAACGTCCTGCTCGAGCAAGCCCTCGGTTCGACGCTGCAGCTCGTCACCATCGCGACGGTTCTGGCGATCATCCTGGGCCTGACGGTCGGCATCACGACCGCTCTGCGTCAGTACTCGGGCTACGACTACTCGGTGACCTTCATCTCCTTCCTGTTCTTCTCGCTGCCGATCTTCTGGGTCGCCGTTCTGCTCAAGCAGTTCGTGGCCATCGGCTTCAATGACTTTCTTGAAGACAGTCCGCAATTGCCTCCGCTCTTCATCGTCATGGCGACGGTACTAGCGGGTCTGCTGTGGGCATCGATCATTCCCGGAGACATCAGGCGCAAGGTCATGACGTTCGCTCTTGCGGCGGGCGCGACGGCGACCATGCTCGTGATCATGAACCTCATCGACTGGTTCACCTACCCGGGCCTCAGCATCATCGGTGTGGCGATCATCGGCATTTGCGCCGCGGTCGGCTTCACCACCCTGATCACCGGCCTGAAGAATCGAAAAGCGCTGTATGCGTCGCTGACGGTTGCCGGTCTCGGCCTCGCGCTCTACTTCCCGTTCCAGTACGGCATCTCATACTCGATTACCGAGTGGTGGATGCTCCTCGCCCTCGCGATTCTTGCGGTGGGCGTGAGCCTCGGCATCGGCTGGCTTATGGGCGGAGTCGACAAGGGCCCCGTCATGCGCGTCGCGGCCTTCACGGGCTTCTTTACCGCGGGTGCGATTGCTCTCGACCGTTTCATGATGGTGTGGGACGACTATGCGAGTTCGGGCCGTATCCGTGGCCGGCCGATCGCGACGATCGGGTCGTCGACGCCCAACCTCGAGGGTTCTCTCTGGGTTCAGGGTGTCGACATCTACACCCACCTGTTGTTGCCCACGTTGGCCCTCATCCTCATCTCGTTTGCCGGCTACACGCGGTACTCGCGGGCCAGCCTGCTCGAGGTCATGAACCAGGACTACATCCGCACCGCGCGGGCAAAGGGTCTGCCCGAGCGCACGGTCGTCGTGCGTCACGCCTTCCGCAATGCGCTCATTCCGATCGCCACGATCGTTGCCTTCGACATCGGCGGGATTGTCGGTGGTGCTGTCATTACCGAGAGAGTCTTTGGGTGGACGGGCATGGGTGCGCTCTTCCAGAACGGGCTCGACGACACCGACCCAAATCCGGTCATGGCATTCTTCCTCGTCGTCGGCGGGCTGGCGATTCTGTTTAACCTCCTCGCCGACCTCGTCTACGCCGCTCTCGACCCACGAATCCGAGTCAACTGATGAGTAATCTCAACGCTCCTGTGCCTATCGGTGGTGTCACCGATGCCGAGAACAACCTCGAGAACAAAGAGGTCGAAGGCCTCAGTCAAGGGCAGATCGTTCGCCGACGGTTCTTCCGCCACAAGGGTGCTGTCATCTCGATGGTCACGCTCGCGTTCGTCATCGTGCTCGCCTTCACCGCTGTGGGGTTCGACTTCTCGGTGTTCGGCATTCAGATCAAGACGCCGGGCTGGTGGCAGTGGACGTGGACCGAGATTCCTACCGCCCAGAATGGCGGTCGTCCCACGCTGAGCCTGGTTCCCGAGTGGATGGGCGGCGACGGCATTCGCTTTGGTGACCACCCCTTCGGCCAAGACGAGATTGGCCGCGACATCTTCGCGGTCGTCATGCGCGGTACGCAGCAGTCGGTTGTCATCATGGTGATCGTCGGCTTGATCGCGACCACGATCGGAACCGTTATCGGTGCCGTGTCGGGCTACTACCGCGGCTGGGTCGACTCGGTGCTCATGCGCTTCACCGACGTCATCATCACGATTCCGCTCATCGTCATCGGTGCAGTGCTCGGTCTCGCGTTCGGAAAACTCGGCGCCTTCGTGCTCGCGATCATCATCGGTCTCTTCACCTGGACGGGCCTAGCCCGATTGGTGCGTGGGGAAGTGCTGAGCTTGCGCGAGCGTGAGTTTGTCGACGCTGCTCGAGTGGCCGGCGCGAGCGATCGCCGCATCATCTTCAAGCACATCTTGCCCAACGCCATCGGCGTGATCATCGTCAACACGACGCTGCTCATGGCAGCGGCCATCTTGCTCGAGACGGCACTGAGCTTCCTCGGCTATGGCGTTCAGTCGCCCGACACCTCGCTCGGCAAGATCATCAGCGAGAACCAGTCGGCGTTCGCGACGCGGCCGTGGCTGTTCTGGTGGCCCGGTGTCTTCATCATCACGATCGCGCTGTGCATCAACTTCATCGGCGACGGGTTGCGTGACGCCTTCGACCCGCGCCAGAAGCGCATGCCCAACGCTCGCGCCCTCGCGAAGGGCACCGGCGGCGGCCTCGACCGCGCCTCGGCCGTCGTGACCGGTCGCGGTGCGGGCGAGCCGGGCGTGTCGGGCAATGTGGGCATGCGTGGCTTTAGCTCAGACGTTCACGACGGAGACGACCCCCGCCCCCGTGGTGGTGGGTACGACGCCGCGCGCGACCCGAAGAAAGACAGCTAAGTGGGTGCCGTGGTGCGGCTAGACGGCAAGCCCCAGCAGGCCCAGCGCGACGAGCACGCTCAGCATCGCAATGGTGCGAACGTTCCACTCACGACGAACGCTGCGGGCGTCAACCGGCACATCCAGCAGACCGTCGTCGCGCAGCTGCTCCCAGTGGCGACGAATCTGGTTCGCGGCGGCTCCGCTCTCGCTCGAGAGCGTGTCTCCGGGGCGAATCGAGCCGGCAAGGCGGGCGGTCTCGCTCACGCGGGTGTCTTCTGGCCCCAGGGTGAAGACCGTGTAGCGGCCCGACGAGGGAGCCGCCCACGCCTCGATTTTGCCGCGCGGCGTGTAGAGGGTCAGCGCCCACTTGGTGTCGATGCGCTCGATGGCGGCCCACGGCACGTGCCAGGTGGCCAGCGGGTTGCGGATGAGCACCTCGTGCTCGAGAACCTCGACCACCGGCATCCAGTACAGGGCCCATGTGACGGCAGCCAGCAGCAGCAGCCACCAGCCCGATCGCAGCAGACCGACCAGGTCGCCCGCGACCACGAAGCCCATCAGGGCGCCGAGCGCAATGAGCGCCATGACGATCGTCAGAACTCGACCGAAGGTGGGGCGAAAGCTCGCGGGCTGAAAACGCATGCCCCCAGCTTCGCAGACCCCCGCACCATGACCACGCGGAAGGACCTCCCGTGACCAGCTCCACCACCACCGCCGTCGAGACCGTGCTCGAGGTCACTGGCCTCGGCGTTGACTTCTGGGTCGACGGCGAGTTCTACCCCGCGGCCGTCGATCTCGACTACACCGTCAAGCGCGGCGAGGTTATGGCCATCGTGGGGGAGTCGGGCTCGGGCAAGTCGTCAAGCTCGATGGCTCTGCTGGGCCTCTTGCCCCCGACCGCTCGCGTGACCGGGTCAATCAAGCTGCTCGGCCGCGAGATCTCGAGCCTCAACAAGCGCGACTTGCGCGCCGTGCGCGGTCAGCAGATCGCCGTGATCTTCCAGGAGCCCATGACGGCTCTCAACCCCGTGTACACGGTCGGCTTTCAGATCGTCGAGACGCTGCGCACTCACTTCGATCTGACGCCGAACCAGGCGAAGGCGCGAGCGATCGAGTTGCTCGAGAAGGTCGACATGCCCGACCCGGCGACGGCCTTCAACAAGTACCCTCACCAGCTCTCGGGTGGCCAGCGTCAGCGCGCCATGATCGCGCAGGCGATCTCGTGCGACCCCGTGCTGCTCGTGGCGGACGAACCGACGACCGCGCTCGACGTGACCGTGCAGGCCGAGATTCTCGAACTGCTGCGCAGCCTGCGCACGCGGCTCGACAGTGCCATTGTGCTCATCACGCACGACATGGGTGTTGTGGCCGACTTGGCCGACAAGATCATGGTGATGAAAGACGGCGTTGCCGTCGAGCAGGGCACCGCGCTCCAGATCTTCACGACCCCGAAGCATCCCTACACGCAGTCGTTGCTCGCCGCCGTGCCGCACCTGGGCATCGACATGACCGATGAGGGTTCGCGTGCGATCGACCGCCGTGGCGTTGAGCCCGTGTTGTCGTTTCAGGATGTCTCGATCGAGTACCCCAAGCGCGGCCGGGTTCCGGCCTTCCTCGCCGCAGACGACATCACGCTCGACGTCTACCCGGGTGAAATCGTGGGCCTCGTCGGTGAGTCGGGATCAGGCAAGACGACGCTCGGTCGGGCCGCGGTCGGGTTGCTGCCCATCAAGTACGGCCGCCTCATCTCAGCGGGCATCGACATCTCCAACGCCTCGCTCAAAGAGCTGCGTCCCTTGCGACGCAAAGCGGGAATCGTCTTCCAAGACCCGGGCTCGAGCCTCAACCCGCGCATGCCGATCGGTGAGAGCATCGGTGAGCCGCTGCTGTTGGCGAAGGCCGCGAGTGGCAAAGACCTTGACAGGCGCGTCGAAGAGTTGCTGAGCCAGGTCGAGCTGCCGTCGAGCTACCGCAACCGTTACCCGCACGAACTCAGCGGCGGTCAGCGTCAGCGCGTGGGCATTGCTCGCGCCCTCGCGTTGACGCCCGAGTTGCTCGTGGCCGATGAGCCCACGAGTGCGCTCGATGTCTCGGTTCAAGCGCGATTCCTCGACCTGCTCCAAGACCTGCAGCAGAAGTTGCAGTTCGCGTGCTTGTTCATCAGCCACGACCTCGCGGTCGTCGATATCCTCGCGCACCGCATCGCCGTGATGCACCGGGGTAGACTGGTCGAGCAGGGTTCGCGCGATCAGATTCTGCGCAACCCCCAAGACCCCTACACTCAGCGCCTCATCGCCGCTGTTCCCCTGCCCGATCCAGTGGCGCAGCGGGAGCGTCGAGAGCAGCGCGCAGCCAGCAAGGACTGATTCACCATGGCAATCGCCACCCGCACCGACCTGCGCAACGTGGCGATTGTCGCTCACGTTGACCACGGCAAGACCACCCTCGTTGACGCCATGCTGCGTCAGACCGACTCGTTCGCCGCGCACTCGCACATGGAAGATCGAGCGATGGACTCGAACGACCTTGAGCGCGAGAAGGGCATCACGATTCTCGCCAAGAACACGGCGGTGACGTACAAGGGCAAGCACGCCGGTGGGCAAGACATCACCATCAACGTCATCGACACCCCCGGCCACGCCGACTTCGGTGGCGAAGTTGAGCGCGGTCTGAGCATGGTCGACGGAGTCGTGTTGCTCGTCGATGCGAGCGAGGGCCCGCTGCCCCAGACGCGCTTTGTGCTGCGCAAGGCGCTGGCGGCGAAGCTGCCGGTCATCTTGCTCGTCAACAAGACCGACCGGCCCGATGCCCGCATCGAGGCCGTCGAAGAAGAGACGCACGATCTGCTGCTGGGCCTCGCGAGCGACTTGCAAGACGAGGTGCCCGACCTCGACGTCGACGCGATTCTCGACCTGCCGGTGATTTACGCATCGGGCCGCGCGGGTGCCGCGAGCCGCAACCGGCCCGCCGATGGCAGCCTGCCCGACAACGACGACCTCGAGCCGCTTTTCGAGGCGATCTTGCAGCACATCCCGGCCCCGAGCTATGACGACGAGCACCCGCTGCAGGCGCACGTCACCAACCTCGACGCGAGCCCCTTCTTGGGCCGCATTGCCCTGCTGCGCATCTTCAACGGCACGCTCAAGAAGGGCCAGCAGGTTGCGTGGGTTCGTCACGACGGCACTCACAGTTCGATGCGAATCACCGAGCTTCTCAAGACGCGCGCTCTCGAGCGTTACCCGGCCGAATCGGCCATGGCTGGCGACATTGTCGCCATCGCGGGCATCGAAGACATCACCATTGGCGAGACCATCGCCGATCTCGACGACATTCGCCCGCTGCCGGCCATCACGGTTGACGAGCCCGCAATTTCGATGACGATCGGCACCAACACCTCGCCGCTCGTCGGCAAGGTCAAGGGCCACAAGCTCACCGCGCGCATGGTGAAAGACCGTCTCGACCGCGAGCTCATCGGTAACGTGTCGATTCGCGTGGTCGACGTGGGTCGCCCCGACGCATGGGAGGTTCAGGGTCGCGGCGAGCTCGCACTTGCCATCCTCGTCGAGAACATGCGTCGCGAAGGCTTCGAACTTACGGTCGGCAAGCCCCAAGTGGTTACCAAGACCGTCAACGGCAAGCTACACGAGCCCTTCGAGAACCTGACGATCGATGCGCCGGAAGAGTACTTGGGCGCGATCACCCAGTTGCTCGCGGCCCGTCGTGGCCGCATGGAAGGCATGACGAACCACGGCACCGGCTGGGTGCGCATGGAGTTCGTCGTGCCGAGCCGCGGTCTCATCGGCTTCCGCACCGAATTTCTCACGACGACGCGCGGCACGGGCATCGCTAACGCGATCGCGGCGGGGTATGAACCGTGGGCCGGTTCGATCGTCTCGCGCAACAACGGCTCGATCGTCGCTGACCGTTCGGGTGTGGTGACGAGCAACGCGATGATGACGCTGCAAGAGCGCATGTCGTTCTTCGTCAAGCCCACCGAAGAGGTTTACGAGGGCATGGTCGTGGGCGAGAACTCTCGTGCCGATGACATGG
Organism: Actinomycetota bacterium; assembly: GCA_013297625.1. Lineage (GTDB taxonomy): Bacteria > Actinomycetota > Actinomycetes > Actinomycetales > Microbacteriaceae > Microcella. The sequence continues at coordinate 13,971 of JAAFHT010000040.1, forward strand.
ACGTCAACATCACGAAAGAGAAGAAGCTCAACAACATTCGCTCGTCGACCGCCGAAGAGCTTGAGCGTCTCACCCCGCCGCGCCAGCTGACGCTGGAAGAGTGCCTCGAGTTCGCGCGCGAAGACGAGTGCGTCGAGGTGACGCCCGAGATCGTGCGCATTCGCAAGGTTGAGCTCGACCAGACCCTGCGCGCTCGCGCCACCTCGCGGCTCAAGAAGCAAAACGCCTGAGCGCATGAGCACGGGTGGGGCACGGCGTCGTGCAGTTAGGCTGAACGCGTGAAGATCGCGCGCTTCAGTCGCGGGGCAGACCCGCAGTTCGGCATCGTCGACGATGACGAGCTGGTCGTGCTCTCGGGCGACCCCATGTTTCACGGGTACGACACCACGGGCGAGCGCGTCAAGCTCGCCGATGTGCGCTTGCTCGCGCCGGTCATCCCGCGCTCCAAGGTCGTCTGCATTGGCATGAACTACGCCGCTCACGTGCAGTCGATGCAGTACGAGGTGCCCGAGAATCCGCTCATCTTCTTGAAGCCCAACACGGCGGTCATTGGCCCCGACGACGCGATCGTGATTCCTCCCGTCGAAGGGCGCATCACTCACGAGGGTGAACTCGTGATCGTCATCGGCGCGGTGGCCAAGCGCGTCAAGAAAGAGAACTGGCGCGACGTCGTTTTCGGCTACACGATCGGCAACGACGTGTCAGCGCGCGACGTCATGTTCGCCGACGGCCAGTGGGCGCGCGCGAAGGGTTACGACACGTTTGCTCCGATCGGCCCGTTCATCGAGACCGAGATTGACCCGGGGGGTCTTGAGATCACAACCTTCGTCGACGGCGAGCCGCGCCGTAAAGGAAACACCCGCGACATGATTCACGGGGTGCCCGAGATCATCGAGTTCGTGAGCGATGCCTGGACCCTGTTGCCCGGCGACATCATCATGACGGGCACGCCCGATGGTCTCGGCGGCTTTCACGACGGCCAGACGATCGAGATTCACATCGAGGGCCTCGGGGTCTTGCGGAATCCCGCCAAGAACCGCGACGACCGTATCGACCCAGCCTGACGCACCACAAGGGGCGTGACCGGGACCGATCGTCAGCTTCGAGCGCTCAGCGGGTGGATGATGGAGCCATGAGCGCCACCCCCTCGCCTCAGCCCACAACCGTTCACAACGTCACCGCTGAATCGGTTGCCGTGGTTCAGCGGCGCACGCGCGGCGTTCTCATGGCGGGCCAAGTGCTCGCCGGGCTCGGCATGGGGGCGACGCTGTCGATCGGGGCGATTCTCGCGGCCGACATCTCCGGCTCGCCCGCGTTCAGCGGCATGGCGGCCACGGCGGTGACGCTCGGCGCCGCCCTCACGGCGATCCCTCTCGCCCGCCTTGCGCGCCGCGCAGGTCGTGCTCCCGCGCTCGCGACCGGAGCCCTCGCCGCGGCGGCGGGCGCGGTCGTCGCCACGCTCGCGGCGGGCATCCAGAGCTTTCCGTTGCTGCTTGTCGGCATCTTGTTCATCGGCAGCGGAACAGCCGTCAACTTGCAGTCTCGGTTCGCAGCCGTCGACCTCGCCGCGCCCGCGACGCGCGGTCGCGACCTGTCGCTCGTGGTGTGGGCAACGACGGTGGGGGCTGTCTCGGGGCCGAATCTCATTGGTCCGGGTGAGACGCTCGGGGCCTACCTCGGGTTGCCCGAACTGACCGGCCCCTTCCTCTTCACGATCGTTGCCCAGTCACTCGCGGCCGTTCTCTACCTCGTCGCTCTGCGTCCCGACCCACTCGCGCTCGCCGCATCGTGGCGCGCTGAGCAAACCCGACTCGCGCGCGCCGAAGAAGAACGCACCGGAGTTGCGGCGCCAACAGTCGCAACAACGGTCGACGATCGGCCGGGCATCCGTCTCGCGATGATGGCGATTGCGCTCAGCCACGCCACGATGGTGGCGGTCATGGCCATGACTCCCGTGCACTTGACCGCGCACGGGGCGAGTCTTGTCATTGTGGGCTTCACGATCAGCCTGCATATCGCGGGCATGTATGCGCTGTCACCCGTCTTCGGCATTTTGGCTGACCGCATTGGTCGACGGGCGACGGTGCTGATGGGGCAAGGGATGCTTGCCGCAAGCCTGCTCATGACCGGTCTCGGCGCCGAAAGCGAGGGGTGGGTCGTTGCCGGGCTGATCTTCTTGGGGCTGGGGTGGAGCGCTAGCACTGTGGCGGGGTCGGCGCTGCTCACCGAATCGACCACTCCCGATCGGCGCACCATCGTGCAAGGACGCAGCGACCTCGTGATGAGCGGCACCGGGGCGATCGGCGGTGCTCTCGCGGGAGTGGTGCTGGCCTTGTTGGGCTACAGCGGCCTCTCGTTCGTGGCCATGGCGCTCGTCGCCATCGTGGTCGTTGCGCTCGCGCTCACGCCGCGGCCCGCCGCCGTAGACTCGAGCGTGTGACCAGCCCCGCCTTCTCGACCGCCACTGGCTCTGACGTGCGCGTTCGCTTCTGCCCGTCGCCCACCGGAACCCCGCACGTCGGGCTCATTCGCACGGCCCTGTTCAACTGGGCCTATGCGAAGCACACGGGCGGCACGATGGTGTTTCGCATCGAAGACACCGATCAAGCACGCGATAGCGAAGAGAGCTACCACCAGTTGCTCGACGGCCTGCGCTGGCTGGGCATCACGTGGGATGAGGGCGTTGAGACCGGCGGCCCGCACGAGCCCTACCGGCAGTCGCAGCGCGGCGAGATCTATGCGGGCGTCATTGAGCAACTGCGTGCGAGTGGTCACCTGTACGAAAGCTTCATGACCGCGGAAGAGATCGAGGCCAAGAACCTCGAGCTCGGCCGCGACCCCAAGCAGGGCTATGACAACTGGGAGCGCGAGCTCACCGACGAGCAGAAGGCGGCGTACCGCGCTGAGGGCCGCGAGCCCGCCCTCCGCTTGCGGGTTCCCGACACTGACTTGAGCTTCACCGACCTCGTGCGCGGCGACATCACCTTCCCGGCTGGCAGCTTCGTCGACTTCGTCGTCGTGCGCCCCAACGGTGCCCCGCTGTACACCTTCGTCAACCCCGTCGACGATGCGCTCATGGGCATCACGCACGTGCTTCGCGGCGAAGACTTGCTCTCGTCGACGCCCCGCCAGATTGCGCTGTATCACGCGCTCATCGAGGTCGGCGTGGCCACCGCGATTCCGCAGTTCGGTCACTTGCCCTACGTCATGGGTGAGGGCAACAAGAAGCTCAGCAAACGCGACCCCCAAGCAAACCTCTTCCACCACCGCGACCGCGGCTTCATTCGCGAGGGCCTGCTCAACTACCTCTCGTTGCTCGGTTGGTCGCTTGCTCCCGACCGCGATGTGTTCTCGATGGATGAGATGACGGCCGCCTTTGATGTGGCCAACGTCAACCCCAACCCCGCGCGCTTCGACGTCAAGAAGGCCGAGTCGATCAACGGCGACCACGTGCGGTTGCTCTCGCTCGACGACTTTGTTGAGCGCAGCATCCCGTATTGCTCGGGAGCGGGCTTGTTCAACGATGTGCCGCGCCCGACGGAGCGTGCGTTGCTCGCGGCGGCGGCGCCCCTCGTGCAAGAGCGCGTTGCGTTGCTCGGCGAGGTGCCGGGAATGGTCGCGTTCTTGTTCACGGCCGATGACGATCTGGAGATTGAGACGGATGCGCGCGCCTCGCTCGGCGACGACGCTGCCGCCGTGCTCGACGCTGGCCTCGCGGCGCTCGAGCCGCTCGCCGACTTCACCCCCGCGGCGATCGAAGAGGCCTTGCGCGTGGCCCTGATCGAAACCCTCGAGTTGAAGCCTCGGGTTGCCTTCGGACCGCTTCGAGTCGCGATCTCGGGTCGTCGGGTCAGCCCGCCCCTGTTCGAGTCGATGGAGTTGCTGGGCCGCGAGTCAACGCTCGCCCGCCTGCGGGCTCTGCGCGCCGCGCTGTAGAGCACGGGCTTGTCAGAGCCGCGAGTGCGTCAGCGCGGCGCGGCGGGCATGCGCCGCATGTCGGCGACGTGCTCGGCGATGGCCACTTGTGCGGGCGGCCGTAGCGCCACCCACGCGACGGCCATGACCACCACAGAGGCCGCAAACACGACCGCCCCGAGCCAACTCTCGGCGTCATCCACACCGAGGTACATGGCGTTGAGATTGCGACGGGCGCCCGTGAGCAGCACGAGCCCGACGTGCACGACGGTGAATGCGAGGTAGAACCAGAGCACGAGTGAGTGGGTTTGCCGCGCCCAGGCGTCAGAGAGCGGGCCGTGGTTGCGCATCCACCGCTGAGGCCACACGGGCGAGAGGCGCAGGCCGGTCGCGAGCGCGAGCGGTGCGGCCACGAACACGGTGGCGCCATAGAACAACACCTGCAGGGCGTTGTAGTACGCCCAGCTTGTGTGCTCGGGCCACTCGAGTGAGAGGTACTGCAGGCCGGCTGAGACCGCGTTCGGGATGACCGACCACTCGGTGGGCACAATGCGCGCCCAGTGCCCGCTCACGAGTAGCAGCGTGACATAGACGAGTCCCGTCGCGATCCAGAGCGTCACGACCACGAGGTGCCACCACGTGTGGAGGCCGAGGCGCTTCGGGGCAGTGCGCGTGCGCAGCCAGCGGTTGCGGCGCGTGACGAACGCGGGCGGGCGCGTGCCGGCGCGCAGGTGCAGGGCCGAACTCACGATGAACAGCAAGAAGAACGCGTTGAGCGCGTGGGTCCAGCTGAGCCAGGCCGGGAATCCGGTGGGCGTGCCCGGTGGGGGAGCGACCGATCCGGGGTAGGCCTCGATGAACTGCGAGCCAGCGCCCGTCTCGCGCCACCACCGCGCCACCACGATCGCCACAGCAAGCACCAGGAGGGCGGCGACGACGGCAACCACGAGGGAGCGTCGTCGTCGGCGGGGGCTCGCGTCGTGCACGCTCCTACGCTAGACCCATGATGGAAGAATTCACGCGACGACCCCCGTGGGTGAAGTGGTTGCCCGCCATGTTGCTGTGCGCCATCATGATCGGCGTCGCGATCTTCGGCATTTTCGCCGTACCGAAGCTCACCGCGGTTCCTGGACCGGGTTCAACGGAGCAAGTCAACGACCTCAACTGGTCGATCTTCACCGAAGAAGGCCTGGCCTACATCGAGGCCGCGCGCACGCCGCGCATCGATCTCAGTTCACCGCCCATCAACGCCACCTCGCTGGGCCTGCCCGCTGATGGCTCGCTCACCGTCGGCCCACACGCCACTGACCTTGACTATCGGCTCGTGCTCATTGCCTCGGACGACGAGCCGAATGGCGCGCTCTTCACGACCCCGCTGTTCACGGTGACCACGGGAGGCGACCTGCT
>JAAFHT010000076.1 GCA_013297625.1 Actinomycetota bacterium
TCGACCAGGAGCCCACCGTGCGGGCGATGAAACCCCGAAAGCCATACTCTTCGCCGGCCGCCTGAAACGGAGTGGTGAGCACGATCATGATGAGCAGAGCGACAGTGGTGCCGCTCGGTGGTTCCCCGATGAGTGATGCCACCGCGAGCACGAGTCCTGCACCGGTGTAGAGCAGAAAGATCGGCACGATGAACAGCGCCGACCGGCGGATGAGCGGCCAGCGCCACGTGCCGGTGACGGAGTGCATCCATCGCGGACGCACGCCAAAGAAGGCCCACTGGATGAGCATCGAGATCGGGATGAGGGATGCAAGCAACAGGTTGTTCGCCAGAAACAGCGTGGGGGTGATCGAGAGCTCACCCGCAGCAACGGAGGCCGCTGACGTGACGCCCAGCACGAGGTCAAGCTCGACGGCTGCGAAGGACAACAACACGCTCATGATGACCGTGCTCACGGCAAACGTGACGAGTGCGAGGGCAGCGACCCACCACGGTCGGCGGGGTTCGCTGAGCGCCTCGTGATAGAGCCGTTGGCGCACCGGCGGCGGGTAGTCGATCACGTGTTGGCTCCTCTCGCGGCAACCGCCCACGCGGCGACCTCACCTTCGTCACGCTCGACGATCAGTTCGTCGACGAGGTTGACGGCATTGCAGACGTGGTTGGGCACGACGCGCAGCACGCGGCCGAGCGGCGGCACGACGGCGTCCGCCGGGAACGTGATGGTGGCGTGGTGCTCTGAGAGTGCGGTGATGCGGGCATCCGGGTGGTCGAGCAACCGGCCGTAGCCACTTGCGTAGGAGGCACGATCGGCGCCCAGAATCTTGCTGCCGGCATCCACGATCGCCACGCTCTCGCGCCGACTCACGATCGTTGCGCGGGCCGTCAGGGCGATGGCGGAAGGCTCGATCGTGCCGAGCTCCCACTGCTGTGCATCACCGAAGAGGTACACGCCGGGCCGCAACTCGGTGAGCACGCCGCCGTCGGCCGCGCGCGCACTCGGCGTTGACCCGCCACTCACGACGGGGCACGGGATGCCCGCCGCAACGAGCGCGTCACGCGCCGTCGTGAGGGCCGCGGCTTCGTCGCCCGCCGCGGGCGTTGCTGCGCCCGAGCCGTACGAGTGCCCCGGAAACGTGAAGACGCCGTCGACGAGTAACCCGGCCTCGAGCGCAGCAGCCGCGATCTCCGCGGCGCGCGCGGGCGCGATGCCGCTGCGGTGGTGACCGCTGTCGACTTCGACCGCGATGGCGAGCGGTGGCGCACCGTCGGCACCCGCGTGCACGGCCGCGGCGAGCATCCGTACGCCGTCAACCGAGTCGGCGCCCACCCGCAGCCGCACCCGCCCGGCGAGAGTTCGCAGTCGATGGGCGCGGAGACCGACGGCCCATAGCGGGTAAGCGATGAAGATGTCGTCGACTCCCGCGTCGGCAAACACCTCGGCCTCGCCGACCGTGGCCACCGTGAGCCCGACGGCGCCGTGCGCGAGCTGCCGGCGTGCGATCTCGGGCGTTTTGTGCGTCTTCGCGTGGGGGCGCAACGCGACACCGAGCGTGGCGGCGTGAGACGCCATCGCAGCAAGGTTCGACTCGAGCTGTTGCTCATCGACCGCGAGAAAGGGAGTGTCGCGCACTCCCCCATCATCGCGCGTCGTCACGCTCCGCCGTTCGCCATTTGCTTGCGGAGCAACTCGATGCGCAATTGCAATTGCGCCACGGTCGCCTGGCCGACGGCGGGCCCGCCGCAGAGGCGACGCAACTCGGCGTGAATGTGGCCGTGCGGTTGACCCGTGAGTTTCGCGCGCAGACCGACAAGGCTGTTCAGCAGGGTGCGCTGCTCCTTGAGCGAGCGGTACATCGGCTGCACCGCGGGCGCCGCGCCCGCGGGCCGTTCGGCTGCGCGACGCTGTTGGCGCTGGTGACGAGCCTTGAGCACGTCGCGCACTTGGTCGGGTTCGAGAATGCCGGGGAGGCCGAGGAAGTCGAGCTCTTCGAGGCTGCCGACGGGCGAGAGCGCCCCAAACTCGTCCCCGTCGAAGAGCACCTTCTCGAAGATCGCGCTCGACTCGAGCGCGAGGTAGGTGTATTCGGCGAGTTCGCTGTCGCTGGCCTTTTCCTCACGCTCGGCCTCGGCGAGCAGCGAGTCGTCGAGCAGTTCGTCGCTCACGCGATCGAGCGCGTGGTCCCGCTCGCGCTCGAGCTCGCTCGCGAGGCGCTGAATCGCGGGCACGCTCGGAATGAAGATCGACGCCGTCTCGCCGCGGCGCCGGGCGCGCACGAATCGCCCAATCGCCTGTGCGAAGAAGAGGGGCGTGGATGCACTCGTCGCGTAGACCCCCACCGCGAGCCGCGGCACGTCGACGCCCTCTGAGACCATGCGCACGGCGACGAGCCAGCGCGACTCCGACTCGGCGAACGTCGCGATGCGGTCAGATGCGCCCGCCTCGTCGCTGAGCACGATGGTGGGCTCTTCGCCGGTGATGGAGGCGAGCACGCCGGCATACGCGCGCGCCGTGGCTTGATCGGTCGCGATGACGAGGCCGCCCGCATCCGGAACCTGATGGCGCACTTCGGTCAGCCGTGTGTCGGCAGCGCGCAGCACGCCGCTCATCCACTCGCCGCCCGGGTCAAGAGCGGTGCGCCAGGCCTGTGCCGTGATGTCGGCGGTGTCGGCCTGGCCCAGCACGGCCTCCATCTCGTCGCCCGAGGTGGTGCGCCAGCGCATGCGCCCCGCATACGAGAGAAACAACACCGGCCGCACGACGCCGTCGGTCAGGGCGCGGCCGTAGCCGTATTGGTAGTCGGTGTGCGAGATGCGAATGCCCTCGGAATCGGGAACGTAGGTCACGAAGGGAATCGGCGCCGTGTCACTGCGAAACGGAGTGCCCGTGAGAGACAGCCGGCGAGTGGCGCCCTCGTAGGCCTCACGAATCGCCTCGCCCCAGCTGAGGGCATCGCCACCGTGGTGCACTTCGTCGAGAATCACGAGCGTCGAGGCCTGCTCGACGAGCACGCGGTGAACGAATGGCTGAGCCGCGACTTGCGCGTAGGTGACGGCGACACCGTGGAACGCGCGCCCGACCATGCGCCCCGCGTTGCGAAAGGCGGGGTCGAGACGGATGCCCACGCGATGCGCAGCGTCGGCCCATTGCCTCTTCAAGTGCTCGGTGGGTGCCACGACGATAACGCGTTCGACCGTGCGACGGGCGAGCAACTCAGCGGCGAGCCTCAGCGCGAAGGTCGTCTTGCCGGCGCCCGGGGTTGCGGCCGCGAGAAAGTCACGCGGTTCGGTTTCGAAGTAGCGGTCAAGCGCTTCGGCTTGCCAGGCGCGCAAACGGTCGGCCGTACCGCGAGCGGCGCGCTCGGGGTAGGAGGGTGAGAGGTTTTCCGCGGCAAAAGTGCCCACGTGCGGGGCGCGGCGGTAGGTCGGACTCACGAGACCTCGATGCTAGTCGAGTCGACCGACGCCACCCTCCGGAACACTCCCTCGTCGCGGAGGAGCACCCTTCAGCAGCGATGCCCGCTGTACAGTGCCCGAGCCAAAGCGCTCGGCAAGAGCGTCGATGGCGCCTTCCGCTTCGCGCCACGGCTCGTCGTCATCCCAGAGCCCGTGAGCAACCGTGCCCGTCGGCAACAGGGCGGATGCCCGCACTCCGATGAGCCGCAACCCACGCCCGACCACGGGTGACGCGGCATAGAGCGCCCGGGCCTCTGTCGCAATGCGCTGCGCCACATCCGTCGGCTCGGGCAAAGTCTGCGACCGCGTGATGGTCTCGAAGTCGCCGAAGCGCAGCTTGATCGACAGCGTGCGCGCGACCCATCCCCCGGCGCGCAGCCGTTCGGCGACGCGCTCAGCGAGCCGCAGCAACTCTCGATCGATCACTGTCGGCTCGGCAACGTCGCGCTCGAACGTCACCTCGTGGCCGATCGTCTTCTCGGCGCGCTCGGGAGAGACGGACCTCGGGTCGCGGCCGTGGGCGAGCGCGTGCAGGTGCCCCGCCGCGGCCGGGCCGAGTGCGCGGGTGAGGGCGTCAAGCGGAGCATCCGCCACATCGCCGATGGTGCGCAGGCCTAGTCGCTCGAGGCGCTGCGCTGAGGCCGCGCCGACTCCCCACAGTGCGGTGATGGGTTGCGGGTGCAAAAAGCCGAGCGTCTCGGCCGCGGGAACGACCAGCAAGCCGTCGGGCTTCGCCCGACCCGAGGCGAGCTTGGCGACAAACTTCGTCGCGGCAGCGCCGACCGAGGCCACGAGTCCGGTCTCGGCGTGGATGCGCTCCCGCAACGCCGTGCCGATCGCAAACGGCGGGCCAAAGAGCGCCGTGGCGCCAGAGACATCGAGAAAGGCCTCATCGATGCTCAAGGGCTCAACGAGCGGCGTGACGTCACCGAGAATCTGCATGACCGCGCGAGAGGCGGCCTGGTAGCGGTCGTAGTGCGGCTCGAGCACAATCGCGTGCGGGCAACGCCGCAATGCGACGGCCATGGGCATGGCCGAGTTCACGCCATAGCGCCGAGCCTCATACGTTGCCGCGGTCACGACCGAGCGAGCGCCACGGTGGCCGACGATCACGGGTTTGCCGCGCAGCTCGGGCCGGTCAAGCAGCTCGACCGAGGCGAAGAACGCATCCATGTCGAGGTGCAGGATGCGCGCGCTCAGGTCATCGGTCGGGGTCTCAGTGACCTGCCGACCGCTGCCGTCTTGCTTGCTCATGCCGCACGCCCCACGCGATCATCCTGGCACCGTGCTCTGACGATGGCGGATGCGCGAGGGGCGCGCGGGATTCAGCGGCTCGAGCGCTACTTCTTGCGCGTGATGAGGCGCCAGAGCACGATCACGATGAGCGAGCCGCCGATCGCCAGCAGCCACGTGCCGATGCTGAAGAACTCGTCGATCGAGCCGAGGCCCAAGAGGCTGCCGATCCAGCCACCGAGCAGAGCACCGACGACGCCGAGAATCAGCGTTGAGAACCAGCCGCCGCCTTGCTTACCGGGCAGGATTGCCTTCGCAATCGCGCCGGCGATGAGGCCGAGGAGGAGGAATCCGAAAAAGCCCATGTGCTTCTCCCTTCGTTGAAGCGGGAATCGCGTCGTTGCGATGCCGCGCCGTGAGCGCTGCACAGGCAACGCTCACGCGAGAGTCAAGCAGACGACCTCCGTTGGGGCCACGATGAAGTTCCGCGCGTCGCGTACCTGCCAGATGCGGCCCGTCTCTGGCACTCTGGGTGCATGCCTCAGCTACACCCGTGGTCGCGCTATGTCGCTATTGGCGACTCGTTCACTGAAGGCATCGGAGACCCCGAGCCACAAAGCCCCGGCGGCCACCGCGGCTGGGCAGACCGCGCGGCCGACGTGCTCGCCGAGCGCACCGATGACTTTGCCTATGCCAACCTCGCTATTCGCGGTCGCCTCTTGCAGCAGATCGCCGATGAGCAAGTGGATGCTGCGATCGCGCTGCGCCCCGACCTCATCACGATTTCTGGCGGAGGTAACGACATCATCCGCCCCGGCACGGACCCCGACAAGGTTGCTGAGCTGTTCGACGAAACGATCGGCCGGTTGCGGTCGAATGGGGCCACGGTCGTGATGTTCAACGGCCCCGACATCGGCATGACGCCGGTGTTGCGCCGCATGCGCGGCAAGGTCGCGATCTACAACGAGAACCTGCGGTACGTCGCGGCCAAGCACGATGCGATCGTCGCCGACATGTGGTCGCTGAGGCAGCTGCAAGATCCACAGATGTGGGCGCCTGACCGCTTGCACTTCTCGCCGCTCGGTCACCACACGATCGCCATCGCCGTGCTCGACGCACTCGGCATCGACCACGAACTCGAGCCACAGCATCCCGAACCCCTGTCGCCCGGCTCGTGGCGCTCGGCGCGCGTCGACGACATCGGATGGGCGCGCGAATACCTCGTGCCGTGGGTCGTGCGGCGCATTCGTCATCAATCCTCGGGTGACACGGTGCGTCCGAAGCGGCCAACGCTATAGGCCACCGTTGGATCGGCGGTTCAGCCGCCCAAGAGTTGCTCGAGGGGCTGCATCAGCTGCCACGAGAGGGGTGGGGCACTAATCGTGCCTTCCCACTGAAGCGGGACCGCCGTGCGCTCACCGCCGAGCAGAATCACGAGAGTCGCAGGAGGCCGTCGTTCGCCCCCCACGACGAGGGGCGGGGCGTCGAGAATCACGCGCGACGCTGCGGCGCCCCACACGCGTACTGGCTCGCTCTCGCTCGTCACGAGCCGCGCAGAGTCGCCCCATGGGGTCGTGTATGTCGCCACCGTAGTACCGGGTTGCACCAGGGTGATGACGGAGAAGTCGTCAGCCACCGTCGTGACCAAAGCGGTGACGGCTGCGGCGACGGCCTCCTGATCGCTGAGCCCGAGCACGACTCCCACGATGTCGGTGGTCGAGTCTCCGACCGCAATCGTGCTGGCGAACAGCAGGTTGGCGCCGAATCCATCGAGGGTGCCGGTCTTGATGCCCGTCACGCCAGCTCGACCTAGAGCAAGGTTGGTTGTTTCGAACGTGCCAATGCCCGCCACGGTGACCGACGGCAAGGCGGCCGCGGTCGCAATAACCTCATTGTCGAGCGCGATGCGAGCAAGCTCGACGAGCTCTCGCGGGGTGCCCCTGTTGTCGAACGAGAATCCGGCGGCATCGCCGACGGTGATCGCGTCGAGCCCCTGGGTGCTCAGCCAGTCGCGGGCCGCATCGAGATAGCTGCCCATCGATCCGAACGCCCACACCGCGAGGGTCTCTGCATAGTTGTTCGCCGAGGGCACGATCATGAGTTCGATGACCTCGCGTTGCGTGACGATCGTGCCTTGCGGGGCTGGAGCGACCGTGCCGTTCATGGCGCGGTATTGAGCCGGAAGCGCGCTATCGGCGGCCGTGAGCGTGATCGAGGCGCCGGATGCTCCCTCGTCGATCGGGAACGCGTCGAGCACGACAAGCGCCGTGATGACCTTCGTGATGGAGGCAAGCACTCGTGGCGTGTCGAGGTCGCGCGCCGCAAAGATCTGATCGCCGTCGGCCGCGGCGATCGCGGCACCGCCCCTACCAGGTAGGGCCACCGTGCCGGGCGGGGTGGTCACCGGTGTGATCGTGTTGGTGACCGCGGTGATGGGGGCAACCGGAGCAAGCCCAGCGACGATCGAGTAGGTCAGTGCCGCGGTCACGAGAGACACGACGGTGGCCGCCGCAATCGCCCGTCGACGCGGTGCCGACGCTGTGGAGCTCATGCCGAATCGCGCCAGACGATTTCTGTCGAGAGCAGCGCGCCGTTCGATTCGAGCGAGCCGGTGCGAACTTGTTCGAGCACGAGTTCGGCGGCTCGAGCGCCGAGCTGGCCAGCCGGCTGCCGCACGGTCGACAGCGCTGGCCGTGCCCGCATTGCCCACGAACTATCGTCGAAGCCCACGACGCCCACGTCTCCCGGCACGGTTCGCCCAGCTGTGCGGAGAGTCTCCAGGGCGCCAGCGGCGATCGCGTCGGATGCGGCAAACACTCCGTCGATCTCGGGATCGATGGCGAGCAACTCGGCCATGCCTGCGACGCCCGCGGCGTAGGTGTAGAAGCGCTGTCGGGCAACGAGGGTGTCGTCGAAATCACCGCCCATGGCCTCACGGAATCCGGCGAGGCGGTCGCGGCCCGAGTCGCGGTCGAGACCCGCGGCGATCATCCCGATGCGAGAACGATGAGTGCCTCGCAAGCGCTCGGTGATCTGGCGCGCGGCACCGCGGTTGTCAATGCCGACCCACGGTAGCTGCGGCTGGTTGTCGGGGCGGCCGACCATCACGGCAGGAAGACGCAGATCGGCGATCGCCTGCGAGATGGGGTCGTCTTCGCGAGCCGAGACGATGATGGCGCCGTCGACAAAGCCACCCCCGAGGTATCCCGTGACGCGTTGCGAGTCGCGTTCGGTGTCGATGATGAGCGAGACGAGTTGGTAGTCGGCGGCCGAGAGTGCCGCATTGGCGCCCAGCAGAATGGCCCCGATGTTGGGATCATCAATGAAGACGGAGTCGGGTTCGTGCACGATGAGCGCAATCGCTCCTGACGACTGCTTCGCGAGGTTTCGCGCCGCGGTGTTGCGCACGTAGCCGACCTTGGCAATCGCCGACTCAATGGCCTCGCGCGCTGCGGCCGATACGTAGGGCTCGCCGTTGAGCACTCGTGAGACGGTGCCGCGCGAGACGCCTGCTTCCGCGGCGACGTCAAAGATCGTCGCGCGCTTGTGGCGGCTCACCGAATCGGACACGCGCTCAGTGTAGCCACGCACCGCTCAGCCATCGGCGACCCGGATTCGTTCGGGGTGTTGACACACCCAGCCGACCGTGCGTACTCTGTGAGCGCTCACAGAAAATCCATCGGCGCTCAGGTCTTCTCGATCTGTGCACGCTCCCAGATGGACAGCTCGAGCAACAACGATGTTGACCTCGCCTTCGGAAGGACGGCCTGTGAACACTCCCCTGACCCTGAGCCACGAGCAGTCGCTCGTGCCGGGATGGGCCACGGGCACAATCACGCTGGGCTGCGACTACAACCCCGAGCAGTGGGACGAATCGGTCTGGCACGACGACATCGTTCTCATGCGTGAGCTGGGTGTCAATCTCGTCGCGATCAACATCTTCGGCTGGGCTCAGCTGCAACCGCAGCCCGGTCCCTTCGACTTCAGCCGCCTCGACCGCATTCTGTCGATGCTGCACGAGGCGGGCATCCGCGTGAACCTGGGTACGGGAACGTCGTCGCCGCCGCCGTGGCTGGCGCGCGTGCATCCTGAGACGCTCCCCCAGTTTGCGAACGGCACGCTGGCGTGGCCGGGCGGTCGTCAGGCGTGGTGCCCGAGTTCTGTCGTGTTTCGTCAGAAGGCCATCGAGCTCGTCACGGCGATGGCCGAGCGGTATGGCAACCACCCCGCGGTTGCCGCGTGGCACGTCTCGAACGAACTCGGCTGCCACAACGCTCTGTGCTACTGCGACGGCTCGGCACGAGCGTTCCGCGGGTGGCTTCGCGCTCGCTACGGCACTCTCGATGCGCTCAACGCCGCGTGGGGCACGGCGTTTTGGAGCCAGCGCTACGGAACGTGGGACGACATCTTGCCGCCCCGGACGACGCGTTCAGCCGGAAACCCCGCTCAGCTGCTCGACTTCAAGCGGTTTTCGTCAGACGAACTGCTCGACTACTACCGTGCCGAAGCGGCGGTCTTGCGCGAACACTCGAGTGTTCCCGTGACGACCAATCTCATGGTCACCGCACACATTCAAGCGCTCGACTATTTCTCGTGGGCACCCGAGCTCGATTTCATCGCCAACGACCACTATCTCGACCACCGCTTGCCTGACCCCATCGCAGAGTTGGCCTTTAGCGCCGACCTGACGCGAGGCCTCGCGGCAGGAAAGCCGTGGATGGTCATGGAGACGTCGACGAGTGCCGTTAGTTGGCAGCCTGTTAACCACGCCAAGCGCGAGGGAGAGCTGGTCCGCACG
>JAAFHT010000155.1 GCA_013297625.1 Actinomycetota bacterium
GCATCGACCCCGATGCCTTTGCGTTCTACGCCGAACTCGAGCAGAACCAGAACAAAGAGTGGTGGCTCGCGAACAAGCAGCGGTACGACGACCGCGTGAAAGCGCCGATCGAGCGCCTCGTCGACGAGCTCGGGGGCGAGTTCGGGCCGCTCAAGTTCTTTCGCCCGTATCAAGACGTGCGATTCAGCGCCGATAAGCGGCCGTACAAAAACCATCTCGGTCTCGTGACAGCCGATGACGCACTGGCGAGCTACTACCTACAGCTCTCGCAGCACGGCCTCATGCTCGCGGGCGGGCTCTATCAGCCGGCGCGCGAACAGCTTGCGCGCTTTCGCGAGATCGTCGACGATAACCGGCTCGTCGGCGACCTCGAGGCAACGCTCGATGAAGTGGGCGAGAGCGGATTCACGATCATGACCGACAACGCCCTCGCGACGGCACCACGTGGCTTCAGCACCGACCACCCGAAGATCGAGCTGCTGCGCCTCAAGCACCTGGCCATCAGCGCGCAACACGCACCGGCCCCGTGGATGCACGGCCCGGAATTCGTAGACCGCATACGCGCAGGCTGGCGTACGGTTCGAGTGTGGAACGACTGGATCGCCGAGAACCTGCCGACCGCCGTCGAGGCGGGGCGATGACCGACCTTCGACCGCTGCCCTCCGTCGACCCCGTCGTGCGCGGCGTGCGCATCGTGGTTTCTGCGATCACGCGCACGAGCGTGTGGCGCTGGGCGGCTCCGCGCGTCATGCCGCCGATCGAACGGATGCTCGCCGACGTCACCGGCGGCCGCATGCAAATCAGCAGCGTGTTCGTGCCCTCGCTCATTCTCACGACCCGCGGCGCCAAGAGCGGACTCGCGCGCGACACCGTGCTCATGTACACGGCCGACGGCTACGGTCGGGCGATCGTCGCGGGCACCAACTGGGCAAACGAGAAGCACCCGGCTTGGACGTACAACTTGCTCGCCCACCCCGAGGCCGAGATCACGGTGCGAGGGCGGCGGTACGTCGTGCGGGCATCCGTCATCGACGGGGATGCTCGCGATCGAGTGTGGCGCCACCTCGAGTCACAATGGCCCGAGTACAGGGCTTACGAGCGCGACTCTGGACGCACCGCGCGGCTCTTTTTGCTCACGCTGGTACGTAAGCTGCACGACTAGATCGCTGCGCCGATGCCCTCTTTGGGGGCACCGCACCCACCGTCGCCCGAACAGGGGCCAAGGAATAGTCGCAATTGCTGCCATATTCGCGCTAAATTGGTATTCAGTCTGGCTAGTCCGCGTTGGATACCCCCGTGTCTGACGTTCCCGTGTCTCGACTAGGCACTCTGACATACCCGATGTTAGGAAACCCGTGGCCCGCTCTTCTTCTACCCGATCGCGCGTTCTTGGCGTTGTCATCGGTGCTCTCGTCGTTGCCGCACTCGGCGTCGGGGGATTCTTTGCGTGGCAAGCGCTCAACCCCACGACTCCCAGCACGCCCGACGTTGAGCAGACCGCGTCGGTTTCGTGGCCGCGAATCGTGACGGAAGAAGAGTTGCGCGTGTTTGGCGCCGCGAACGGACCGGTCTATTGGGCTGGACCCCAAGACGGCGTTCAGTACGAGTTGACCATTACCGACACCGGAGTCTTCTACGTACGCTACTTGCCCGCCGGTGCCGAGCTCGGCGAGCCGAGCGATGACTTCCTGACGGTCGCGACCTACCCGAACATTGATGGCTACGACAACTTGGTTCAGGCGGGAGTGCGCGAAGGCGCGACATCGACCGTCACTCAAGGTGGTGCGTTGATCGTCACGACTCCCGAAGCGCCTCTCTCCACCTACTTCAGTTTTGAAGGTCTCGGATTCCAGGTCGAGGTCTACGCGCCTGGTGAAGGCGCATCGTTCTCTCTCGTTGAAGACGGCACGGTGGAGATTCTGAAATGACCGCCGGGCGAACTCTTCGTGCCGTAGCGCTCGCGGCAGCGATCGCTGTGGGAACTCAGCTGGGATTCGGCGTCGCTGTTGCCGTGCCCGGACCGACTCGTCCGCCGGTCGTTGATTCGCCTTCGGGTGTCTTTGGTCCGCTAATCGTCAACGACGACAGCGGACAGCTGCCTACCCTGAGCAACCCCGAGACGCAAGGCCCGCAGGGGGCGCAAGGCCCGGCGGGAGCGACTGGTGCTACCGGCGCGACGGGTGCTACGGGCGCTACTGGTCCGGCAGGCCCGGCTGGTCCGATCGGACCGCAGGGTATTCAAGGCGTGCAGGGTATCCCTGGTGTTGCTGGTCTTCCTGGCCTGAATGGCGCTGACGGTGCGACGGGTGCTGTTGGTCCGGCTGGTCCGGCTGGCCCTGTTGGCCCGCAGGGTCCGCAAGGTATTCAGGGTCTTCAGGGTGAGCAGGGCCTCACCGGTGCGCCCGGCGCAACGGGTGCGACGGGCGCGACGGGTGCTGCTGGTCCTCAGGGTGAGCAAGGTCTGACCAGCGCGACTGGTGCAACGGGTGCAGTTGGTCCTCAGGGTCCGCAAGGTCCTCAGGGCGAGCAAGGTTTGACCGGTGCCACTGGCGCGACCGGCGCCACGGGCGCGACGGGTGCTGTTGGTCCGGCTGGTCCGGCTGGCCCTGTTGGCCCGCAGGGTCCGCAAGGTATTCAGGGTCTTCAAGGTGAGCAGGGCCTCACCGGTGCGACCGGTGCTACGGGTGCGACCGGTGCGACTGGAGCTGCTGGTCCTCAGGGTGAGCAAGGTCTGACCGGCGCGACTGGTGCGACTGGTGCAACAGGTGCTGTCGGCCCTCAGGGTCCGCAAGGTCCTCAGGGCGAG
>JAAFHT010000114.1 GCA_013297625.1 Actinomycetota bacterium
ATCCCCTGACGATCGCGACTCAAGAGCCGCCCGAACCTGCGGAATGATGCGATACACGTCGCCGCAACTGAGCGTCATAACGATGTCGCCGGGCCGAGCGATCTCGGCGATGCGATCGGCCGCAGCCTGCCAGTCGGGTCGGTAGTCAACGACCGCAGAATCGGTGAACCGCTCGACCACGAGCGCACCCGTGACGCCCGGAATCGGGTCTTCGCGCGCGCCATAGACATCGAGCACCACGGTGTGATCGGCACCGTGCTCGTAGACCTCGGCGAACTCGGCGGCCATCGCCTGCGTACGGCTGAACAAGTGCGGCTGGTGAATAGCGATCACGCGACCCTCGCCCACGACCGAGCGGGCTGTCTGAAGTGCCGCACTCACCTCGGTGGGGTGATGGGCATAGTCGTCATAGAGGCGCACCCCATCGGCGAGCCCGTGCGACTCGAACCGCCGCTGGGTTCCGGCAAAGCCATCGAGAGCCCGCACCGCATCGGCGGCCGGAATGCCCAGACCCACGAGCACCGCGATCACGCCCGCCGCATTGAGCGCATTGTGGCGGCCGGGAATCGCCAGTTCGGCCGAGAACTCGTCGCCCCCGATCGCGAGACGAAAGCGCACGGGACCGGTTTCACCAATCTCGACGAGCCGCACGTCGGCATCGGCCGACTCACCAAACGTGATGGTGCGCGCCCCCATCGATGCGGCCTGGCGACGCTCGGCAAGTCGCCGAGTGGCCGGGTCATCAGCCGACAACACAACGAGCTCGCCCACGGCCGACGCGAAGGTGTCAAACGCTTGCTCAAGAGCACCCTCGTCGCCGTAGTGATCGAGGTGATCGGTGTCAATGTTGGTGATGAGCGCGATCGCGACGTCGTAGAGCAAAAACGAACCGTCTGACTCGTCGGCCTCGACCACGAAGAGGTCACCCGTACCCCACGCGGCGCTCGTGCCGGTGCCCTGGATAACCGCGCCGTTCACGAACGACGGGTCGCGGTCGAGGGCACGCAAGGCCGTGACGAGCATCCCGGTCGACGTCGACTTGCCGTGTGCACCGGCGACCGCGACGAGTCGCTCGCCCCGCACGAGCCACGCGAGAGCCTGCGAACGATGCAGCACCGGGAGCCCTCGGCGCAGGGCTTCTTGATACTCAGGGTTGTCGAGCCACAGCGCGCCCGTCACGACGAGAGTGTCGGCGTCACCCACATGCGCGGCGTCGTGGCCGATGGCGACCGGAATGCCGAGATCGATCAGTGTCTGAACGGCGTCGGAATGCGATCGGTCGCTGCCCGTCACGACAAAGCCGCGATCGTGGAACATGCGAGCAATGCCGCTCATGCCGCTGCCGCCGATGCCGACGAAGTGCAAGCGGCCGAGCGACTCGGGAAGAACCAGGGTGGGGTCAGGCTTGATCATCGTTGTCCAGCCTAAGCGCGAGGTCGCGAGCCGGTGGATGCCGCCAAGGCCTCGAGAACGAGCGCCAACAGCGCGGAGGCGCCATCGCGACGGCCAACGGTCTGAGCGGCCGCCGCCATGCGCGCAATCTCCGCGCGCCGACCCAGCAAGGGTACGAGAGAGCCTGCGACCCATTCCGGCGAGAATTCGCTGTCAGAGACCATGATCGCTCCGCCTGCCGCGACGAGCTCTCGCGCATTGAGCCGCTGTTCACCGTTTCCCGCGGCATAGGGCACGAGAACCGACGGCAGACCGAGCGCAGCAAGTTCGCTGACCGTCGCCGAGCCCGCGCGGCACAACACCAGATCGGCCGCGGCGAAGGCCACGTGCATCGCGTCGCAATACGTCATGGTGTGATAGCCCGGCAGACCCGGGTTGCCTCCCCCGCGACCCGTACCGGTAATGTGCAGCACTTGCCAGCCGGTACCGAGCACGCGAGCCGCTGACGCCGTCATCGTGGTGTTGAGCCGTTGCGCTCCCGTCGAGCCCCCGGTCACGAGCAACACGGGCTTGCCCGGTTCGAGGCCCAGCTCGCTGACGGCGTCATCGCGTCGCGCTGGGCGATCGAGAGTGGTGATTTCGGGCCGCAAGGGCATTCCCGTGAGCCGCGCGCGCCGCAAGGGCGTTCCCGCGAAGGTGATGGCCGCCCGGCCTCCGAGCAGCACGGCGAGTCGATTGGCGATTCCCGGCCGAGCATTGGCCTCGTGCGCGATGAACGGAATGCCTTCGCGACGGGCGGCGACGTATGCGGGGGCTGAGGCGTACCCGCCAAAGCCAACGACAACATCCACCCCCCGATCGCGAATCAATGCTCGCGTACGACCCACAGCGTCACGAAAACGGGACGGAAAACGCAGGGCCGCCCGGTTCGGCCGACGGGGAAACGGAACGCGCGGAATCGTGGCGAGCTCGTATCCGCGCTCGGGAACAAGGCGCGCTTCGAGCCCTTCAGCCGTGCCAAGAACAATGACCTCGATGGCCGGATCGACCGCGCGCCAGTGATCGGCGAGGGCGAGCAGGGGGTTGACGTGACCGGCGGTTCCTCCCCCGGCGAGCAGAGCGGTCGTCACGAGGTCGCTCTCCGTCGCGGTGCCGCAGTGGTGATGGGCGTGCCGCCGGGCACAGCGCTCTGACCATGAGGCAGATCGCGCGCGAGCGAGAGCACCACCCCGATCGCCAAGAGCGACGAGACGAGCGCAGACCCTCCCGCAGAAATGAACGGGAGCGGAAGGCCGAGAACCGGAAGCAGCCCGAGGACGACGGCGATGTTGACCATGGCTTGACCGATGATCCACACCATGATTGCCCCGGTAGCAATGCGGTGGAAGGGGTTCTCGTGTCGACGCACCAGCCGCACAAGCCCGATCGCGAGCACAGCAAACAGCACGAGCACGACGAGGGCGCCGATGAGCCCCAGTTCTTCTCCAATGATCGCGAAAATGAAGTCACTCTCGGCGTGCGGCAACCATCTCCACTTGGTCGCTGAGTTGCCGAGCCCAACGCCGAAGACTCCGCCTGATCCGAGCGCCCACAGCGCGTGAACCGACTGCCAGCACGTCCACTCGTAGTCTTCGGGCGCGCACCCGTTGAGCCAGACATCGATGCGGTTCGATCGTGAGGTCGAGGTCAGCGCAAAGAGCACGGCGCCGACCAGAATGACAGACACCATGCCGGCGAGATACCGCAGTTGTGCACCGGCAAAGAACAGCGCCGCAAGCACGATCGCGATCATGATGGATGCGGTACCGAGGTCTTGCCCCAGTAGCACGAGCAAAACGGCCACGAGTGAGACGGGCACAGCGGGGATGACCACGCTGCGCCAATCAGTAAAGGCGTTCGCACGATCGGCGAGCACCGTGGCAAGCCAGACGACGAGCGCGAGCTTCAAGAACTCTGAGGGCTGCGCGGTGAACCCAGCGATCGAGATCCAGTTTTGGTTGCCGCCGTAGTCATACCCGAGCCCGGTAAAGACGAGCAATTGAAGCGCCAGGCCGACCATGACCGCGTGGCGCGCCCACCGCCGCCAAAAGATGGCCGGCAGGCGCGCGATCATGAGCATGAGCGGAATGCCAATGAGCGCGAAGAGGCCTTGGCGCAAGAAGATCGCGAAGAAGTCACCCTCGTTGTTCTGCGCCGACGTCACCGCAGACGATGACAGCACCATGACCAGGCCGAACAAGACGAGAAAAATGACCGTGCCCACGACGAGGAGCGCGTCGGGGTGCTCTACACCGAAAAGCCGACGGACGGCGACGATAGCCCCCGGGCTTGCGCGATGGGGAGGCTGCGGCTCAGGAGTCGGTCGACCGCGCGGAGGACGGACCGTCGTCATGGGCCTCCCCCTTCAGGTGCTGCCGCACGGCGGCGGCGAAGCGGTTGCCGCGGTCGGCGTAGTCGATGAACTGGTCCATGGATGCTGCTGCCGGAGCCAACAGCACGGTGTCGCCGTCGAGCGCAACACCGGCGGCCAGCCGCACAGCAGCAGGCATCACCTCGCCAGTCTCGCGCTCATCAACCTCGAACAGCGGCAGGGCGGGCGCGTGTCGTTCGAACGCGGCGCGCACGACATCCCGGTCGACCCCGATGATGATCGCCGCCCGTAGCCGGTCACGATGGGCTTCGACGAGAGGCGAAATGTCGACGCCCTTGAGCAAGCCGCCGACGATCCACACGACCGATCGATAGGCGCTCAGTGCTGAGGCGGCAGCGTGCGGGTTGGTGGCTTTCGAGTCGTCGATCCACGCAATCTCGTCGACAACCTCAATGAGCTCGGTGCGGTGAGCATCGACAGTGAATCTGCGCAAGGCGTCTCGCACTGACGCAGGAGCAACGCCAACGGCGCGTGCGAGCGCAGCTGCCGCAAGAGTGTTGGCGAGACCGTGAGGGGTCGCAAGCCCCGCCGTTGCCACGTCAGTAAGCTCCGCCAACTCGAGAGCACTCGTGCGCCGCTCGTCGAGAAAGGCCCGGTCAACGATGATTCCGTCGACCACTCCAATGTCGCTCAAGCCGGGAACAGACGCACCGAACCCAATGGCACGGCAACCCTCGTGCACCTCAGCGTCTTCGACCATGCGCATCGTCGCCTCGTCAGCGAGGTTGTAGACGCACGCGACGCGCGTATTGGCGTAGACCTTGGCCTTCGCCGCCGCGTAGGCGTCGGCTCCGCCATGCCAGTCGTAGTGGTCTTCGGCGATGTTGAGGCACGTGCTCGCGAGCGGGGTGATGGCGCCCGCGCCCGCGGTGGGCATCCAGTGCAATTGAAAGCTCGACAGCTCGACAACCAGAACATCGAATCCCGCGGGGTCTCGCACAGCATCGAGCACGGGTACTCCGATGTTGCCGCAAGGCGCCGCGCGACGGCCGTCTTGCTGCAGCATGGTCGCCGTCAATTGCGTCGTCGTGGTCTTGCCGTTCGTACCCGTAATGAGCACCCACTCCGCGGGCGGAGAGACCTTGTCACGCACCCGCCAGGCGAGTTCGATGTCGCCCCATACGGGCGCGCCTCGCTCGAGCGCCCAGCGAACGTGCGGGTGATCAGGGCGGTAGCCCGGCGAGACGATGACGAGCTCAGGGTCGAGCTCGAGTGCGGCAGCGGGAACGGGTGCGCCGCGCTCGACGACCTCGAGCGCGACACCAATCACGGGCAGGATTCGCGCGCGGTCATCATCGGCCCGATCAGCCACCACGAGCACGCGGCACCCGAGCTCAGCCAGGGTGTCGGCGACGGCAAAGCCCGTGACGCCCAGGCCAAGAACGAGAACGCGCAAGCCCGACCAGTCGTCGTGCCAGCTCTGCAGAGAGTCGGGTCGTGCCACGGTTACTGACTGACCCACTCGAGATAGAACAAGCCGACGCCAACGGCCACGAACAGGCCACCGATCAGCCAGAAGCGCACGACAACCGTGACCTCGGCCCAGCCCTTCAGTTCGAAGTGGTGGTGCAGCGGGCTCATCAAGAAGATGCGCTTGCCCTTGGTGAGCTTGAAGTAGACACGCTGAAGAATGACCGAGCCGGTCACAATGAGGAAGAGACCGCCAATGAGCACCAGCAAC
>JAAFHT010000142.1 GCA_013297625.1 Actinomycetota bacterium
GCGTCACCCCGCTCGGGCTAAAGGTGTTGCCGCCCACGCGCACCTCAAAGCGATCGCTCGCGGCCTCGAAGTCGGAGACCTCGAAGCGGTGGTACCAGCTGCGCCCGCTCAAGCCGTCGAGCACTTGCACGAAGGCTTCATCGCGCGTGCCTTCGGCCTCGGCCAGCCCCCGAAACACGCCCGGAATCACCGCCCACCGCTGCGAACGGTCTGCCGACACGAGCTTGATGTACCAGCCCTCGAAGTAGCCGCGGCGCACACCGCGCCCGTGGAAGGCCTCGGGGTGCTGCACCCCGCGAACGTAGTCAACAGGAGTGCGCATGGGGTCACTGTAGGCCGGTGCGCTGAGCGGCGCCAGCGGCACTAGCCTGAGTCGGTGATCGTCGGCCTTGGCACCCTGCTCAACATCGTCACCATCGTGGTCGGAGCCGCCATCGGCGTGCTCATCGGCAACCGCCTGCCCGAGCGCACGAACCGCGTGGTCACCGACGCCCTCGGCCTCATCACGATCGTGCTCGGCGGCCTCAACCTCGTCTCGCTCACCGACAGCGAGTTCGTCGGCGCGGTCGGCGCCGGCGGCACGTTCTTGGTCGTCATCGGCGCCCTGCTCATCGGCAGCATCATCGGGTCACTCGCGGGCATCGAGCGTCGGCTCGAGGGCTTCGGGGGCTGGCTGCAAGACCGGTTGATGCGGCGCGGGCGGCGCGGAGCATCCGTCGCCGAGTCGGCGCCTTTGGCCGACAGCCTCGTGGATGCCCCGCTCACCCTCACCGCCCGCGAAAAGTTCATCAACGGCTTCGTCGACGCCTCGCTCGTGTTCGCCATCGGCCCGCTCGCGATTCTCGGAGCCTTTCAAGACGGCACGGGCCAGGGCATCGACCAGCTCGCCCTCAAGTCAACGCTCGACGGCTTTGCCTCGATCGCCTTCGCTGCGTCGCTCGGTTGGGGTGTGGCCTTCTCGGCGATTCCCGTCGGCATCTGGCAGGGACTGCTCACCGTGCTGGCCTTCGCGCTCGGCTCAGTCATGTCGGGCGCGGCGATCGCGGCCCTCACGGCGACGGGCGGCGTGCTACTGCTCGGCGTGGGCCTGCGCCTGCTCAACCTGCGCGCCGTGGCCGTGGCCGACATGCTGCCCGCGCTCATCGTGGCGCCGCTGCTGACCGTGGGCGTTGCCGCCCTGCTCGGTCGATAGCCACATCAATCGGTTTCCTCGACTCAACCCGCCAAGCAACGAGCCGCGACGATGTCTTCTGCGCTGCGGTCCTGAGCTTCTCAAGGGAATACACCGTGGCCGAGCACACTCGGTCACCGTCGGGGTACAGGCCGCGTCCCCAGATAAGAGGACTATCGCTCAACAAAGCTAGCCCCTAGCTTTGGAGCATCATGAGAACGTGAGCAAATGTTGCCCTCAACATGCTCCGCGCTCCGCCGAACGTGCTTGTAAACGGGTGGGATCAACGGATCCGTTTGCTTGCAGGCGACGAAACTGAACGGAAAGCAGGAAACAGAATGAAGAGCATCCGCAATTCGACTTTGGCAACTATGGCAGGGCTGGTGTTGCTCGCGTCCGTGCCCCAGCCCGCATTTGCTGCCCAGAGCGTAGAGACCGATGAAGGCCCGATCACCGAATCGAGCGAGTACACAGAGGCGCTCGAAGACCTGAAGTTGAACGTCGACATCAGTAGTGGAGAGTCAGGATTCGCCAGCACCACCTTGAGCGACGGTACTGTTCTCAGCCTGGCGGTGGAACCAGTTGCCGGTCCGCCGAGCAATGCACGTATCTCGGCGTCGGCACGCGCCCTCACGGGTTGGTACAAGGTCTCTGGAACCAACGCGCTGGCCTACATGGAGTACTACGTCCGACTCGCACCAGTGTCGCCAGGAAGCCTCTACACAAGGATTGCCGAAGTCAACCAAAATAGCCTCGTGATCAACGCTTGGGCCGGCACCTCGTTTACAGGCGGAACCATCATCATCCGCCGTGCGAACGAAACAGCGACGCAGAAAGCCTGGGTTCAGGGGCGCGCAGTCTTCACATACGCGGGCGGGGCGCTGACGCTGACCGGCGGGGTCCAAGCGCTAGTGTGGGACGGCGTAATCCGAGCAAGTCTCTGGTGAGAGGGAATCATGACAATTTGGCCGACGGTCCTCGTGTTCGGGTCGCTCCTCCTGTTTGTTGCTGTGGTCAGCGTTGGGGTCGCCTATCTGGTGAGACGTCAGCGCCAAAGCGACGCACCGGAAATCGTTGGCGGTGACACTGTGAGATCGGTCGCCTATACGGGCTCGGAGTCCAACTCGTTGCCTGACTGACGGTTTTGGTTGATGGGTTTCGATGAGACCCGCATGCCACGACGGGCCTCCCACGCTGAATGGGAGGCCCGTCGTGGTTCATGGTGATGCAAAAGCGCCGAGCTGGTGCAGTGGCGACAAAGGCGCCAGTTGGGTCGGACTGGCCGAGTTCGCCTAGTTCGGAAGCTGCCCGCGCTCGTCGTGGCGCCGCTGCTGACCGTGGGCGTTGCGGCCCTGCTCGGCAACTAGACGACGTTGGTGAGCTTGTCGGTCTCGTAGTCGAGCGGGCCGCTCGCAGCCTCGACCGGGTAGCCCTCGCGCGCCCAGTATTCGAAGCCGCCGAGCATCTCTTTCACGGGCACGCCCAGGCGAGCGAGTTCGAGCGCGCCTTTGGCGCCGCCGTTGCATCCCGGCGACCAGCAATAGACGACGACCGGGATGCCCTCGCCGAGCTCCCCCACGCGCTCAGCCAGCTGCTGCCGAGGGATGTGCAGCGCCCCGACCGCATGCCCCTGATCCCACGCGGCTTGCCCGCGCACGTCGACGAGGTGAAACACCTCACCTGCCTGGCGCGCCGCCCACACGTCGGAGGCGTCGGTTTCGACCGCGAGCTTGGCGGCGTAGTGCGCCGCCGCGGTCGGCGAGTCAGCGAAGGGCCCGAGTGCGCTGCTCATGCGGCCACCGCCGCAGCGGGGGCAGCTTCTTCGGTCAGCGCGTTGATGTAGCGGATGAAGATGGCGATCCAGGCGAAGATGATCGCGAATGCCACGAGTTCATAGGCCGTGAGGTTGAAGTACTGCACGGGGTAGAACAGCAGCGCCCCCACGATGAGCGCCGCGGCGAAGGCAAAGCTGACGACGAAGAAGCGGCCCGGCAGGCCCGTGAGCCACCACGGCGAAGCGAACAGCAGCACGAGAAAGGCCACGGCCATACCGATGGCCGAGGTGTTGTGCAGCAGGATGCTGAACGACAGCGGAAAGACGCCGACACTCGAGAGCATGACGCCCATCACAACGAACACGATCGACACGGTGCGTGGCGCGTGCGCCTTCTTGAGCACACCGCGGTCGACGAGCACCTGCAGGTCGCGCTGCAGGTAGAGCGCAAAGGTCGTCACCAAGAACCCGGCGATGATGAGGGTCAGGTTGAAGAGGCTGCTCGACCGGTCACCGAAGGTGCCGAGTTGGCTGAAGTGGTACTCCCACCAGGCCGGGTCGCTCGCGGTGGCCATGGCCGTGATCGTGCCGAACGTCATGAAGAGCACCAGCAGGCTCGAGAGCTTCGGAGTGGTGATCGACGAGACCGAGATGTAGATCCAGTAGCCGGCGAGGGCCGTGACGGTGGCCATGGCG
>JAAFHT010000110.1 GCA_013297625.1 Actinomycetota bacterium
GATCGCGAGCCCCGCGGTGGCGGCGAGCACCGCGACCGAGGCCGGGCCCTGCACCGCGATGAGGGCAATCTGCTCGGTACGGTCGTCGATCGCGACGTCGAATCCCCCGACTCGGTGCTGCAAAGCCTCGACGACCGCGAAGCGGTTCGAGGCGTTCGCCACGACGAGGTACGAGGTGTCGGTCATGCGGTAGACGATGAGATCGTCGACGATTCCGCCGGCCTCGTTGAGCACGAGCGAGTACTTGGCTTTGCCGGGCAGCATCGCCGAGAGCCGGCCGGCGAGCGCAGCATCCAGAAACGCTGCCGCGTCGGGGCCGTCGACACCAATCTCTGCCATGTGCGAGATGTCGAAGATTCCGGCGGCCGTGCGCACCGCGTGATGCTCGGCCAGGTCAGAGCTATAGCGCACCGGCATTTGCCAGCCCGCAAAGTCGGTGAACGCGGCACCGAGAGCCTCATGCACAGCGTGCAGGGGCGAGAGGCGTTGAGTGGCAGAGGATTCGGACACGGAGTTCTCCTGACGCGGACGGCCGGTGGAACTCCCCCTCTGTCATGGAGCCTGAGAGTTTCACGTCGGGCGACTGCTCGTGGCAACCGTGTCGGCGCTTTCACCGTGGGCGAGAACGCGCGGCCGTCGGCGACGGATGCTCGCTCTACTTTTCAGAGTGGCCTAGCTGATGCGGTACTGATGACCTGAGAGATTGGCGGGGAGGCTTGCTCCTTCGGTGCCGCAGACCCGAGGCCCGCGGCTCTCCCGCATCGCGGAAACGGCCGAATATTCAATTGAGGGTGGTGCTCGCGCTCACTCTACTTGTTGTCGCGGAAGTAGCGCACCGCTTGCCAGATCAGCACGACAACGCCCGTGAGAGCCATGAGAACGAACACCGGGCCAGCCCAGGCCGCCGTGGCATCGTCGACAGGCACCGGAAACGCGAGAAGTTCGGTCATATCGGCAGGTTACTCGTCATCGAGGAGTGCTGAGAAGTCATCGTCGTCGAGGCCCGGCATGGCGAGCATCTCGGCGGCCCCCTCGGTCGCTTCGATGAGGGCGCTCAACAGTTCGACCACTGTTCCCGAGCGCAACAAGCGAACCTGGTCGAGCGGGCCAAGAGGCGAGACACCGGCGAGCTGCCAGCACGCTTCGACGGGGTCGTCGCTCAGTTCGATGTCGGCGGGCCACTGCTGTTCGACGAACTCGCTCGCGCGTGAAATGGTGCGCCGCACGAGTTGCTCGGCGCGCTCGAACAACGGGCGGTGCTCGTCACTCCACACGAGCTCGGCGACCTCGCGAACCTCCGCCCGTGGGTAGGGATCATCGTCGAGCCAGTTCACGATCTCAATGCGCCGGTCGCCCTGTGCGATGAGACCGATAAAGCCCTCGCTCGTTTCGACCCGTGTGATCTGTGCGACCGTGCCGATGGCAAAACGATGTTCGCCTCCGCCCACTTCGCTTCCGCGTTCGATGAGCACGATTCCGAACTCGGGCGGCTCGTCACCCAGGATGGTCGAGAGCATGACGATGTAGCGCTCTTCAAACACACGCAGCGCCGTCGGCATGGCCGGAAACAGAACCGACCCGAGCGGGAACATCGGCATAACCGTCATGCGCCCACGATTCCACGAATTGCTGGGGATGCGCGGGACGTTCGACCCTGACCGCGAGCAGTCGCGAGGAGTACGGTGTGCGCAGCGCGAAGACGCGCATCCGTTCTCTCGAAGGAGCATCATGCAGATCAGCGGCAAGGTTTTCGCTGTCACCGGCGGCGGTAACGGAATCGGTCGTGAGGTCGTGCTCGGGCTTGTCGCCAAGGGTGCGCGAGTGGCCGCCCTCGACCTGAGCGACGAGGGGTTGGCCGAAACCCTGCGTCTTGCTGGCCAAGGTGGCGATCGCGTATCAACGCACGTCATCAACATCACCGACCGCAAGGCCGTGGCGAAGCTTCCCGCCGAGATCATTAAGGAGCACGGCCAGGTCGATGGCTTGCTCAACATCGCGGGCATCATCCAGAAGTTCGTGAAGATCAATGAGCTCGAGTGGGATCAAATCGAGCAGGTCATCGACGTCAACCTCTACGGCACGCTCAACACCATCAAGGCGTTCTTGCCCGAACTGATGAAGCGGCCCGAGGCGTCGATCGTGAACGTCTCGAGCATGGGCGCCTACGCACCTGTTCCTGGCCAGTCGCTCTACGGAGCAACCAAGGCCGCCGTCGCCCAGCTGTCGCGCGGACTGCACTCCGAACTCATGGGCACGAACGTTGCCGTCACGGGAGTGTTTCCCGGAGCAATCGGCACCAACATCGCCCAGAACTCGGGCATCATGACCGCCGCCGAGATGGAAGCCATGGCGGCCAAGGCGGGCAACGGTGCGGCTCGAAAGACCACGGCGGCGGGCGAGGCGGGTCACCAGATCATCGAGGCCGTCGAGAAAGGCAGCTACGAGATCTTCATTGGCTCGGATGCCCGCATCATGTCTCGCTTGTCGCGACTCAACCCCAAGAACGCCGCGAGGCTCATCTACAAGCAGATGAAGGATCTGCTCGGCTAATCGCCGCGCTGGGGGAACGGAGCTAGACATGACCGAGCAACAGCCCTATACGGTGACGCGGCGATTCGACGACTTCGAGGTGCGGAGATACGACGCGCACTTGCTCGCGCAAGTCGATGTGCGCGCCGAACTCGATGCGGGTGCCGGAGCGGGCTTCGGCCCCCTCTTTCAGTACATCACCGGCAACAACGCGAATCGGCAGAGCATTGCCATGACGGCTCCCGTGTTGCAAGAGCCCCAAGGCGCCGGCGTACAAACCGTGAGCTTCGTGATGCCCGCCGACCTGCCCGAGACCGGGGTGCCAGCGCCGCGCGACCCGCGCGTGCGCATGACGTCGGTGCCACCGCGCACGGTCGCCGTGCTTCGCTTCAGTGGGTCGGCGCGCGGAGATCGCTTCGCTGAGCACGGGCAACGTCTCATTGCGGCGGTGTGGGATGCCGGGCTCGAGCCCGTCGGCCCCCTCAGCTACGCACGATTCGACCCGCCATGGAAGCCGGGCTTTCTGCGGCACAATGAGGCAATCGTTGAGCTGGCCGACGATGTGCCGCGCTCCACGGCGGGCGCGGCAGAAGAGAAGAGCTGAGCATGGCCTCGATCGTTGCGGCCTTTGCCGTGGGAGTCTCGACCTCACACTCGGAGCATCCGCCCGTCAGTGAAAGCCTGCGGCTCGACGTCACTATGCGCATCAAGCGGTGGCTTAAGCGCACCGACGCCGTCACGATTCTGCCCGAGGCGCACATCATCGTTGAACTCAGCGGCAGCGTGACTCCGGCCCTGGTGTCACGGCTTCGCCGCATCACCAAAGCGATCGTCGAGTTGCCGTTCTACAGCGACGGCGACCTTCAGCACCTCGACGTGGGGGTGTCGTGGGTGCCGCTCTCGGGCGATTCGGCCATCGACACCATACGCCGCACGCACGTTCTCGCCGAAGCCGACCAGGCGCTGGTCAACCGCGACCTCGACGTGCGCCCGGGTGAACCGCGCGGGCGGCGCATCAAGCCCGGTCCGTTCTTGACGCCACTGCTCATCGCGCTGTCTTTCGCGCTCTCGATTGCCGTGCCGTTCGGCATCATGGTGGTGGCGTATCAGTGGGGTGTCGACATCTCGCCCTGGTTCTATTGGGGCGTCGTGCTCACGCTCGTGATCATGGCACTCACGCAACTCATGGAGGGTGTCGCCGCGATGCGGCGCATCGAACCGCCAGAGGCCCCCGCGTGGACTCCCCCGCGAGCAACAGCGATCATCGCGGCCTACCTGCCCAATGAGGCCGGAACGATTCTTGAGACTCTCGACTCGTTCTTTGAGCAGCAGTACTCGGGCGGACTGCAGATCATCCTCGCGTACAACTCTCCCGACGACTTGCCCATTGAAGCTGAGTTGAAGCGGCTCGAAGCTCTGCACCCCGACTTTCTCGCGCTCCGCGTCGAGCACAGTCGATCGAAGGCCGCCAACGTCAACGCGGCGCTCGCTTCGGTCGAAGGCGAGTTTGTCGGAATCTTCGATGCCGACCACCAGCCCATGCCCGGTGCATTCGAGCGCGCGTGGCGGTGGATGGCCGACGACGTGGGAATCGTGCAGGGGCACTGCGTCGTGCGCAACGGCGACGAGTCCTCGGTCGCTCGCATGGTCGCTATCGAGTTTGAACAGATCTACGCGGTCAACCACCCCGGCCGCGCTCGCATCCAAGGGTTCGGAATCTTCGGCGGCAGCAACGGCTATTGGAACACTCAGTTGTTTCGCTCCACACGCTTTCAGTCGCGCTATCTGACGGAAGACATTGACTCCGCCTTGCGTGCGGTGCGGGCCGGTGCGCGCATCGTGAGCGACCCCGAGTTGCTCAGCCGCGAACTCGCTCCCGTCACCCTGCGCTCACTGTGGCGTCAGCGCATGCGTTGGGCACAAGGCTGGTTTCAGGTCAGCCTGCGCCACGGTCACGCCACCGTGAAGAAGAGCGGTTTGGGCTGGCGGCCCAAGCTGGGCATCTTCATCTTGCTCGGGTGGCGCGAAGTGTTCCCCTGGGCCGCGGCTCTCATGTGGCCAACCCTGCTCTTTGTTCTGTGGCGCGAGAACGGATTGCCCGCCTACGAACCGTTACTGGCTCTCATCACGTTGCTCACGCTCGCCTCGGGGCCCATCCAAGTGGCTTTCGCCTATCGCGTCGCGACGGCGGAGATCAAGCAGCGCACCGCCTGGTGGTGGCGCTATCTCTTCGTCTCGGTGTTCTTCTACGCCGAGTTCAAAAACCTCATCGTGCGCATCGCCCACCTTCGACACCTGCTGCGACAGAACGAGTGGGTCGTCACGCCGCGCGGACACGTCTCGCGGGTTGGCACCGAAATCGAGACTCCCGCTGCTGACGGCTAGCCCGCATTGGGTTCGTCGGCGCTACGGACCACACACAACGTACGCCGTCACCGACCACGCAGTTCCACCAGTGCGCGCCTGGATGGCCGTAGCCGTCCATCCCGTCGGCGGGGCAGTTCCGACGGGGGCGGTGCCCTGAAGCGCCACGTCTGAGTTGTTCGGATTCACGATGTTCACCATGCCGCCGCCGCCGATCGCGATGCGACCAGCCGGGCAGCTCGCGGTAGCAATGGCTACCGCGTTGTTCGCCGGTACGGAATTCGTGGTCGCGGTGATGACGGTCGTCCCCGTAAGGCCACTGACGCCGGCCGGGCCTTGAGGCCCAGCAGGACCCGTCGCGCCGGTCGCTCCAGCAGGGCCAGCAGGACCTTGCGCACCAGTGAGGCCGATCGGGCCAGCGGGGCCGGTAGCGCCAGTTGCACCAGCGGCACCCGTGGCGCCGGTAAGTCCCTGAGGGCCTTGGGGGCCAGCGGGACCAGCAGGTCCGACAGGGCCAGCGGGACCAGCGGGGCCAACGGCACCCGTGGGGCCAGCCGGACCGGTCGCCCCACTAGCGCCGGTGAGGCCAGTCAGACCCTGCACACCCTGAGCACCCTGCGGGCCGACCGGTCCCGCAGGACCAGCAGGACCGGTCGCACCCGTCGCACCCGTCGCACCGGGTGCACCCGCGGCGCCGGTCGCGCCGGTCGCGCCGGTCGCACCGGTCGCACCCGGAAGTCCCTGTGCGCCCTGAGGACCCTGCGGACCAATCGGCCCGATCGGGCCAGCGGGACCAGCAGGACCCGTCGCCCCGGTCGCACCAGTG
>JAAFHT010000177.1 GCA_013297625.1 Actinomycetota bacterium
GACGCTCTTCCGATCTGTAAGCACGAGAGTCCATCCAACCGAGGTCGACTGCGAGGTGCGCAAGGTCGACTCGGGCTCCGATGGATTGTTCATCCAGTTGAGCACTTTTGGCTCGGCGAACCGTGCCTCGGAACCAAAGGTGAGCCAAACCATCCAGCTCGATCGAGAGGCTGCTATGCGAATTCGCTCGCTGATAGAGGAGACCTTCGGCAACTAGAGGCACATCCACGGTGTCAGTGATTAGGGTCGATGGACTTCGCGATTCAATCAATCGAAGGCCGGGGCCACCGTCGAGACCCCCCCGTGCTTCCGTCGGCCGCAGCGGGCGGCGACCAAAATGTCACCATGTCGAAGCGGTCGGCGTTCATGGCCGTGATCGGGGCGACGATGAGAATTCGTGCATAGACGTTGCCTTGCTGTCGCCTTGCGCGAGGGTCTCGGTGTACGAGCGCAAGATCGAGTTCGAGCCAAAGACGCGGCGGTCGGGCGTGGCCAGGTGCTCCACTTGGCCGGTCTTTCGGTTGCGCAGGTTGTAGGCGTTGAAGCCGGCCGGCTCCCGCGCGTATGTCTTGTCGGTGAGGGTCCCGAAGAAGTCGCTCGAGAGCGCGCCCCGCGTGAGTGATACATTCTCGACATGTGACTAGGTCGAACGCTGGGCGTCGCGGTTATCGCCGCCATGGTGTTGAGCGGGTGCGTGAGCTCCCCGCCGGCCGAGGAATACTGCGTGCCGCGGGTGTCGATCAACCCAGTCGAGGTGAGACCAGGAGACACGATCACGGTGACCGTCGAGAGCGGGTGCGATGTGCCGATGCCGACCGGCGGTTGGGTCGTCATCGCCGGGCCCGTCGGTCAGCTCGACCTCGCGGTGCGTACCGTGACTGAAGCAGAACTCGTCAATGGTTTTGCGGTCACGGTCGAGCTACCGGCCGACTTTCCCGGCAGCGAGGGGTTCGCCGGGCTCGATTCCTGGGACTACTCGGGCTGCCCTGACAATGCGAGTTGCGCGAGCCCGGTCGCTTCGTTCCGGGTCGCACAGAGCCCCTGAGAGCTAACGGAAGTCGGCCGTCGGATCGGATGCGAGTGAGGCGGCGGTCGGTCAGCCACGACACTGGCACAGTTCGATGCCCGTGCTGAACGTGATCGGTCGACGTTCAGTAGTCCATGAGAAACTCGGGCCGCACCTCCGCCCGGCCGCTGAGGGCCGACCTGAGGAGAGCCAGCAAACGCTAAGCCGTCGTGGCGCCAGGCGGTCCATTGATCGCGTGCCGCGGCAGTCGACCCATCAAGCCCGACAAGCGAAGACCAACGCTCGTTCCACGCCACGAGTGCGTCTTCGAGCTCAGTTGGCAGAAACAGCACGCCTCGCTCGACCGGGTAGTTCTCCGTGAACGATTCCCAGAGCGGCAGATCGACTCCGTATTCCGGAAAGAAGCGGACTACTCGCTCACCGGTTGGAAGCACAACGGGCTCAGCGGCGTGTGCTCGGGCCATGAGGTAGCGATTCTGCATCGCGCCCCGGGCGCTCCAATGTGCGGCCGCATCGACGTCAGGCGGCGAGGAGTCGTTGTAGTCGTTGCCCGACAACCAGATGAGACCGCGACCTCTGCGCTCGTCATCCTGCACGAGCGCGAGCGACCAGAGACGGCTGTCTTTGCCGGATAGGGCGCGGCCGGCCTCGAGGGCCTGTTCCACGTTCGCGTCCACGACATCACTCACGGTCACGGCGTTCTGGGGGCCCTCGAAGACATAGATGCGAAAGCGAGGGGTATCGATCTCCCACGCGCTGTCTCGCTCATCCGCTTCGAAAACGTGCATGACCGCACGGTAGTGCATCGAGCGGATCTCAAGAAGGGGGAGGTGCGTGGCTATCGCGCTGACCCCGCCCGCATCCGCGAGCGAACAATCCAGACCGAGAGCTGAATACTGTGTGGTGGCTCCGACGGGCGTCGATCCCGTGACCTCACGATTTTCAGTCGTGCGCTCTACCAACTGAGCTACAGAGCCTCAGGGCCGAGGCCCTGATACGGAACAAGCCCCCATGAGAGAGGGCCCG
>JAAFHT010000141.1 GCA_013297625.1 Actinomycetota bacterium
ACTCGAACTCGGTCGAAGTCGTCTCGCCGCCGCCGTTCAGCCCACCGATGGCGGAGAAGAACGGGGTGTCGGACGGGGCGATCTCGTGGAGGATGCCCGTGTAGTTGGGCAGGTTGTAGGTGGTACCAAGACCGGTGATGCCGGGCATGATGAGCCTTTCTAGGTAGCGCTAGCCGTGCTCTGGCTGGCGAGTTTCGTGTTCTGGAGAGCAATGACCTGCTTCCAGTTGCCGGCGGCCTGCGCTTCCGCGATGGCAGCGTTCAGGTCCGGCTCGGGGGTCACCTTGTTGGTGCCCTCGATGAACGACGCGGCGGACGGCTTCACCGTCGCCTGTGCTCGGAAAGCAATGAGCTTGTCCGCGAACGCCTGCAGGTCTTCCGGCGAGTTGCTGGCCGGGCCAGCAATCAAGTCGGCCGGCAGGCCTGCAGCGTTGGCGACTGTCGCGCGGTTCGCGATAGCTTCCAGTTCCGCTGCGCGCTCTTCAGCGGCGGCGATCCGGTCGTTCGCGATCTGCTCGGCAGTCTTGTTCGCGTTCTCGAGTTCCGCGAGGCGCTGTGCAGCAGCCTCGTTCGCTTTGGCTCGTGCGGCTGCATCCTTGGCGCGCTGCTCGTGCTTGCGCGCTTCGGCCTTCCAGTCGATCTCCTTGACCTCCGCCGGCTCCACTTCCGTGGTTGCCGCTTTGGTCTCGGCGGTCTCCGTCGAGGCGAGTTGAGCAGTTTCGGTCCCGTTCGTCATTGCTTGCTCCCATGCGGGTTGTCCCTCAGCCATGCGGCGTCGGTGGATTTATCTGATGCCCATGCGGGCGGGATGAACCCACCGAAGTCCGGCGGGAAGATGTGAAGTCAGGCGGCGACGCTGTCGCGTCCCACACCCGAACCCTCGGCGTACAACCGCTCATACAGAGCCAGGTCGTAGTCCTCGGGGAAGTCGTCGCGAGTGCGCACCACAGTCGGCACACAGTCGCAATCGTCGTGATACGTGTTGCCGTCGCCGCCAGCCTTCGCGATCGACGCAAACACGGGCCCGCGCGAGGCGATCATGATGCAGAACCGGCACGTTTGCGGCCCCGACGGGACACGTGCGATACCCGTGCGCACAGGATCAGCGCGAGCTGCTTCCCAGATCGAATCGCGACCCGGCTGCAACACGAGACGCTGAGTTGAGCCCAGCAGCTTCGCCAACGCACTGTCGGGGGTTTCGCCGAACAAGTCGGCGGCCGCCCACCGCACCGAACCCTCAGCCTGCGCAGTCTGCACCGGCAATGAGACCGCGGCGCGAAACGATGCCGCCGACGGAGGCAGGTTCCGCAGCTGGTCGTACCAGTCGGCGCCCAACACTGCAGCCGTGTCACCGTAGGTGGACACCAGGTCGGGGAAGAACTCCAGCAAGACGTCGCGGGCGCGCTCGGGTCGATTCAGATCGAGCGCGCCCCACAACTGACGAAGGTCACGCTGTGCCAGTGACACCAGCGACTGGTTCGCCTGCCGGAACTCCGTCACCTGCGCTGCTGTTGCCATTGGTCACCACTTTCGACGCCTCGATCAGCTGCGCAATGCGAGAGCTCGCTTCACCGCGGCGACGCTCCGACAACATCTCGTCGATCTCCGCCTTCGAATATCCGAGGCGACGCAACGCGACGGTCGTCTCCGCAATCCACGGAATCGCCGCGACCTGCTTCACGATCGCATCGGACGCTTCACCCATCGACGCCACATGCGGAGGCCGCATGTTCGCCTCAAGTTGCGACAGCGAGTCGGCCGCTCGAGGGTCGCCATCACGCATGATCACCGCGAGACGCATCAGGTCAGCCCACGCCGCCCCGAACGTCAGGTTCGCCCATGACGCGGCCGCGTTCAGCTTCTTGTAGCGAGCGTCGACACCTGATGCCGACGCGGGGTTGTCGTGGATGACACCCAACGTGTCGACAGGGATGCCCGTCTCACCCGACAGCAACGCGGCGTCTGCACGAACCATCTCCACATGCGGTTGCATGCTGGCCTGCTGAAACTGGTGCACCTGAGGCAACTGATCCGTTTCCGCATCGCGGCTCAACGCCAACAGCTTCCCGATCGTCACCTCCCACCCGGTCTTCATCAGGCCGGTGGCCGAGTCGACAAAGTCGGACTCTTGCGCGCCCAGAACGGCGCGCTGAGGTGAGCTGTAGAACTCGGCGCTGACCTCCATGCGCAGCAACGTGCGAACAGCGCGCTGAGTGATCGACATGACCGGTCGCGTGATGCGAGAAGTCCCGAACTCGTTCTCGACACTCGGGTTGTTCACCAGTGCCACGACAGGCGGCCGACCCGCCGGGTGC
Source organism: Actinomycetota bacterium (assembly GCA_013297625.1). GTDB lineage: Bacteria > Actinomycetota > Actinomycetes > Actinomycetales > Microbacteriaceae > Microcella. The sequence continues at coordinate 2,315 of JAAFHT010000141.1, forward strand.
ATCTGCCGCTCGACGGCCCAGTCTTTGCCCGACCACGTGCACCGCAGAATCGCCTCGTCGGTGAACAGCACAAAACCGGAGATGCGGCCGAGAGCATCCCTGTCCGTCAACGTCAGGAAGGACCGCAGGCGACTGTGCAGAGGATCCCACCGGCCCGTCGACGTCGTCGCCGAGTACGCGCGAAGAATCACCGGCAGCTCACCCACGCCACCAGACAACGCGGCGACGAAAGACACCGAGTACTTGAACGCCGACGTGTGCGTCTGAGTCGACAGGATCGGCAACTTGTTGCCGCTCCAAATCTCGTTCATGCCGAGCGATTCCCACGCGTTGCCGGGGGCCACGCACCCGTCGAAGATCACACGCTCCGCAAGGTCATCGACTGCGCGTGCCGGCCAGCCGAGCACAGGGGCGACACGCTCGAGCTGCGGCGGGACCGCGATGCCGAGGTGCTCGACAGCGTGCTTCGCCTCGTACCAGAGGGTGCGCTCTTTGTTCATCGGCGAGATGCGGCCGAGCTGCTGCAGAAGAAGAATCGCCTCGTCTTTCTCCGCCTCAGTGAGCACGGGAGCGTCAAGAAGCGATGCCGCGAAAGACGGGGCAGTCGGATCAATCTGCGGGTTGAAGAGCTCCGTCATCGGAACACCAGTGCCCTTCCCTTGTCAGTCGCGCCAGATGGCGCACGCTTACCCGTTCTCGCACCCCACAGCGCGAGCGAAACCGCCTCGACAGGTGTTTCGTCACCGTCCGGTGTGGTCGACTTCCAACCGCCGCGCTTGTCCTTATTGACGATCCCGATCGAGTCGTCGAGAACCTTCTGCCCCTCCGAACTGAGGTGCGACATCTTGCCGCCCTCTACCGCCTCAGAGAACATCGCGCACGCCTGCAGGTACTGCGGCGTGTTCACGATCCGAATCCACTTCTCGCGAACCTTCCGCTCGAGCAGCAGCTGCTTCAGCACTGCCGCACCAGCGGCGCCGCCGATCACAATGCCCGACGCGCGTCGCCACCGTGGCACCTGATCGTCGTCCTTCTCACACAACCAGTCGGCGAGCGGCGCAAGGCCACCCACCTTCGTGCCAACATCAATCAGCTCGACGTGCACCTCGTCGTCGCCGTGCGCAACAGCGCCCGCGATCGCCAGACGCGAACCGTCCATCGAGAACGCGACGCCGAACGACTTCACACCCTCAGGCGGCGCCGCAACGGCACGCTTCAGCCACAGATCTTCAGCGATCGCCCGCGACACGTCTTCGTCGGCATCCCAGATGCCCAAACCCTCACGCTTCCACGCGGAAACGCTCGCCAAGTTCTTCCGCAGCCGAAGCATCGACC
>JAAFHT010000066.1 GCA_013297625.1 Actinomycetota bacterium
GAGGGCGAGCAGGTTCCGTCGATCAATGAGTTCGCGGCGTTTCATCGCATCAACCCGGCCACGGCGCTCAAGGGCATCACCCTTCTCGTCGATGCCGGGGTGCTCTATAAGCGACGCGGCATCGGCATGTTCGTTGCCGACGGCGCCCGCGACCGCCTGATCAGCGATCGTCGGGCCCGCTTCACCACCGAGTACGTGCAGCCCTTGCTGGCTGAGGGCGCCGCCCTTGGCCTCGGCGCTGACGCACTCATCGATCTCATCCGAAAGGAATCCACCTCATGACGACCATCGTCGAGGCGCGCGGCCTCACGAAGCGTTATCGCGGCATCACGGCCGTTGACAGCGTCGACTTCTCGATCGCGCGCAACACCATTACGGGTCTGCTCGGCCGCAACGGCGCCGGCAAGACCACGCTCATGCACCTACTGACGGGTCAAGAGTTCGCGACGAGCGGCACCGTGTCGGTCGCGGGCGGCAACCCCGTCGAGAACGCCGCCGTGCTGCAGCACACGTGCTTCATCAAAGAGAGCCAGCGGTACCCCGACGACTTCAAGCCGAAGCACGTCTTCGCCGCGGCTCCCGGATTCTTTCCGCACTGGAACTCGGAGTTCGCGCACGAGCTCGCGACCGAGTTTCGGCTTCCGCTTGACCGCAAGATCAAGAAGCTCTCGCGTGGGCAACTGTCGAGTGTGGGCATCATCGTCGGTCTCGCGTCGCGTGCACCGATCACGATCTTCGACGAGCCGTACCTGGGACTCGACGCCATCGCCCGGCAGAACTTCTACGACCGATTGCTCGCCGACTATGCCGCGCACCCGCGCACGATCATTCTGTCGACGCACCTCATCGACGAAGTCGCCGCCCTGCTCGAGAACGTGCTCGTGATCGACAGCGGGCGCATTCTCATTGATTCGCCCGTGGATGCCCTGCGCGCCCACGCCGCGACCATCGCCGGCCCGGCTGCGGCCGTCGAGCAGGCGGTTGCGGGCCTCGACGTCATTCACCGCGAGCGCTTGGGTGGATTCGTCAGCGCGACGGTCGCGGGCATCACCGAGCAGGTTTCGCGCGCGGCCGCCGCCGCGGGCCTCGAAGTGGGGCCGGTGTCTCTGCAACAACTCATCATTCGTCAAACGGGCGGCGCCCCGACCGACCACGAGGAGGTCTCGCGATGACCGCGACCACGATGACAGCCGAACCGCTGTCGACTACGCCCCGCCCCTTCGCTATCCGCATCGGCACGGTCGTGAGGTTGCTGTTTGCGAACCCCTCGACGGCGATCTACACGCCGCTGATGATTCTGGGCGTGATTCTGCTGATGAACATCGCCATCTGGGGCATCGTGCGCGCGAGCATCCCGCCCGAGGGTGACATGGCCGACGTCGCGAACGGCGGCGTCGCCTTTCTCTTCATCTACATGCTCGTCGTCGCGGTGCAGAGCGTGAACCAAGCCTTTCCGCTCGCTCTCGGCTACGGCAGCACGCGTCGCGACTTCGTGCTCGGCTTCGGAGTGTTCGCCGTCATTCTCTCGGTCGGCTACTCACTGTTGCTCGTGGCCGCTTCGGTGGTCGAACGCGCCACGAGCGGCTGGGGCGTGGGCCTCACGTTCTTCACAACGTACGAACTGTTACAAGCCGAGTGGTGGGAAGGCCTTGCGTTGAGCCTGCTGGGCTTCTTGCTGTTCTTCTCGATCGGCGCGGCGACGGCGTCGGTCTATGTGCGCTGGAAGGCCATGGGCATGTACGTGTTCTGGGGCGTGCTCGTCTTTGCCGGAATCGGCGGCGCAGCGCTCGTCACGATGCTCGACGCCTGGGGTCGGGTCGGCGAGTTCTTCGCATGGGCAGGCTTGCTCGGCGGCGCCGCGTGGAGCCTCATCATCACAGCGTTGTGCGCCCTCGCCGCCTGGCTCATCCTGCGGCGAGCAACCACGAGCGGCTGAGTCACTCGTCCAGAGTGAGCAGGCCCGTCACGACGAGCTCGCGCACCTGCGGGAGCAGTTGCGCGAGCAGCGCGCCCTCGTCGACCTCGAGCAGGTCGGCGAGGGCGCCGATGATCTCGCCCACCGTGAGCTCGCCGTCGCTCGCGCCGACGAGGCCCGCGAGCGCAGCATCCGCGTCGATCGTGCGGGCAAAGCCGCCGCCCTGGCGGAGGCGAATGACGGTGGGGTTCTCGTCTCCTGGCCAGTAGTGCCGCTCTTCTGTCACGTCGCCCGCGACCGAGAGCCGCTCGCCGAGCAGGGCGGTGTCGTCGAGAGCCGCGAGACGATCGTGAGCGCGAAAGCCCGCGAGCACGTGGTCGCCGATGCCCGTCGGGGCAGAACCGAGTGGCGAATTGATGATCTCGGTGCGCACGAACCGGGCGGCGTCGGCCCGAACAGGTTGCCGCAGCACGACATAGCCAAAGCCCACGGCCGTCACGCCTCGAGCCGCAAAGTCGTCGAGCCAGGCGGCCGCGAGTTCGTCATACTCAGGGCTGCCGACGCGCGTGCCGCCGTCGCGAATCCACGTGGCCGCGTACTCGGCCGGGCTTTGCCGTTCGCGTTCGACAACCCAGCCGTCGAGGCCTGCATCGGTGATCCACGAGCGCACGCGCGCGAGGCCATCGCCACCCATGACGTCGCGGTACTCCCAGTTGCCGAGCAGGTGCGCCGTGCCGCCGGGCGTGAGGTGATCGGCCGCGCCGCGCACGACCTGCTCGACGATGGCGTCACCCACCCGACCGCCGTCGCGGTATTCATAGACGGGCACGCCCTCAAGCCGGGGCGTGATGACAAAGGGCGGGTTGCTCACAATGCGGTCGAACCGCTCACCGGCCACCGGTTCGAACAGGTCACCGAGGCGCAGCTCGACAGAGCTCACGTCATTGAGCGTGAGAGTGAGGCCCGCACGCTCGAGCGCCCGCGCCGAGATGTCGGTCGCGATGACGCGCGCAGCGTGGCGGGCGGCATGCAGCGACTGGATGCCACAACCCGTGCCGAGATCGAGCACCGAGTCGACCGGCTCGGTCGGAATGAGCGCCGCAAGCGTCAGTGACGCCCCACCGACGCCGAGCACATGATCGGCCGGGAGGGCCGTGCCCAGCGACACCTCGCCGAGGTCAGAGACGATGAACCACTGCACCGCTCCCCCGGCGTCGATCGAAGTGTAGGGGCGCAGGTCGACCATTGCCCGCCCGGCCTCGTCGACGAGACCGAGCTCGCGCGCGCCCTGGGCGCCGAGCCGCGGCAGCGCGGTCGTCAGCGCATCATCGGGTGCGGGCTCGCCGAGCAGAAAGACGCGGGCCAGGATGCTCGCCGCAGCCTGCTCACGAGATCCACCGCCGGTCGTGCCAACCCCCGCCGCGCCGAGCGCCTCGAGCGCACGCCGGGCCGGAACACGGTCACCTCGGGCAAGAGCCGCATCGGCCTCGTCACCCCACAGTTGCCGGAGCTGGTCAACGGTGTACCCGGCATCGAGCAGGTCGGCGCGCAGTAGGGCAGTGAGGGCGGCATCCACCCCCCTAGTCAACCGCACACGCAGAACGGGGCGGCCCCCGAGAAGGAGCCGCCCCGTTCGTGAAGCAGAAACTACGGCAGCAGAACCGCGTCGATGACGTGGATGACGCCGTTGTCGCAAACGATGTCGGCCGTGACGACCGTGGCGCCGTTGACCTTCACGCCGTCGGTGAGGTCGAACGTGAGCTCGGCACCGTTGACCGTGGCGGCCTTCAGGCCGTCGGTCAGGTCGGCAGCGTGCACAGCACCCGGCACGACGTGGAAGGTGAGGATCGAGGTGAGCGCCGGAATGTCGGCGAGCAAGCCCTCGACGGTGCCCTCGGGCAGAGCGGCGAACGCGGCGTCGGTCGGGGCGAAGACCGTGAAGGGGCCTTCTCCGTTGAGCGTGTCAACGAGGCCGGCGGCGCCAACGGCGGCGACAAGGGTGGTGAATGAACCGGCGTTAACGGCGGTTTCGACGATGGTAGCCATGGAGGTCTCTTCTCTGACGACGTGCATGAGGGCCGCGACAGCGAGCCCGCCCGACCTGTTCGATCGGATGGCCCCACTCTGTGCCCGCCACCCCCGCTGCGCCTGCACGTCAGCCGCGCATCACCCGCACGCCAGCCGACCATCGCCTGTACGACGTGAACGTGCGGTGACGACAGCGCATCGATCAGGCGTCGGGGTCGGGGTTCTCTTCGTCTACCGGTGCCTGTCGTCCACTCGCGGCACCCGGGCCCGTGACGATGGGGCCCGTGCTGGTCGACACAACCACCTCGTTGTCGGTCAACGGATGCGCCAATTCGTCGGGGCCCAGTCTCGCGATGAGCAGCGTGAGCGCCGCCAGCACAACAGGAATGAGCCCCGCGGCGATGAAGGCCACGGGAATGCCGATGAGCTCACCGACCGGGCCCGCGATGGCCATCGAGATCGGCATGAGCGCGAGCGAGACGAAGAAGTCGAGACTCGACACGCGGCCGAGCATCGAGGGCGGCACGCGCCGCTGCAACAGGGTTCCCCAAATGACGGTGGCTCCCGAGAAGAGCACGCCGCAGATGAACAGGGCCACGATCATGAGCCAGAGCTGGTCGGTCAGGCCGATGATGGCGAGGGGAGCGCATCCGACTCCCCACGCGGCGATCATGAGGGTGAGGTAGCGACGGGGCAACCGCATCGACGCGACGGCAAGCGAACCCAGAGCACCGCCGACACCGAACGCCGCGAGAGCGAGAGCGAAAGCGCCAGCACCTCCCCCGGTTTGGTCGCGCACGGCAAAGGGCAAGAGCACTTCGATCGGCCCCATGATCGCGAGCACGAGCAGCGCCGAATACAGCAGCGTCGCCAGCAACCACCGCGTGCGGAACATGTAGCGCACCCCATCGCGCACATCGACCCACACGGCGACGAGCGGATGCGCGGGCTCACCCTCGGCCTCGCGGCGAACGGGCGTCGTGCGCATAAGCGCCAGCACGATCGCGCCGAGCCCTTGCGTGACCGCGACGATGGCGAATCCGAGGCCGGGCGACAAGATGGCGATGGCCGCACTCGCGAGCGCAGGCCCCGCCGCTTGCATGAGCGAAGGCCGCAAGACTCCCTCGATGCCGTTGGCGGCGAGCAAGTCGTCAGCCGGAAGCAGGGCCGGCAGCCACGCGGAATACGCCGGATAGAAGAACCCGTCAGCAACGCCGAGCAGCAGCGACACAACGGCGAGGTGCCACACCTCGATCGTGTCGGTGAGGGCAAGCACGGCGACTGCTGCCATCGACAAGGCCTTGACCGTCTCAACCGTCGTGAGAATCAGCTTTTGCGGAATGCGGTCGGCGGCCACGCCGCCCAGCAGCACGGCAAGCACGAGCCCGATGCTGCCTCCCGTCGCGACGATCGACAGGTCGACAGGCGTACCGCCGAGCTCGATGACTTGCCAGACCACCGCGACGATCCACACTCCTGTGCCAAGCAGCGAGAGCACGAGAGCCGAGGCCAACAGGCGATACTGCGGAGTGGCAAAAGGGCGCACCGCCCGGGGTAGCTCGCGAGGCGTCGTCGACATGGCGCAATGCTATCGAGCACGCGTTCGGCGCCGTGTCGTACCCTGATGAATGATGAGAGAGCTCACCGCCGACCAGATTCGGGCCAGCATCGTCAACGCCAGCGAGGCCGAGATCGAACGGATGCCCCTACCGGGCCTGCACGAAACCGTGTGGGCCGACCGCGAGTATCTGGGCTGGCGCGACCCGGCTGGCTCGCACCGCGGCTACATCGTGCACTGGGTCGACGACCGCCCCGTGGGCATCATGGTTCGCGCCGCGGGCGCGCCCTTGCGGCCCGGCATTGGAGCCATGTGCTCGTTGTGCCACACCCCGCAGCCCTCAACGCAAGTGGTCATGTTTAGCGCGCCGCGCGGAGGCGAGGCGGGCCGCGACGGCAACTCGATCGGCACCTACATCTGCGCCGACCTCGGGTGCTCGATCATGATTCGCATCGTGCCGGGCACGAGTGAGTTGATGCTCATGCGCGACGAGCTCATTGCTCGCCGCAGCGCCGGCTTGCAGCAGCGGCTCGAGAACTTCACCGCGAACGTGCTCAAGACGGCCTAGGCCGCCGAGCTGGCGCTATGAGTCGCGACGCCCCATGAGGTGAAACGGAATAGCGAGCGAGAGCGACGCCGACATGATGCCCGTGAAGAACACGATCGCTGCAAACTCTTCGGGCACGGCGAACGCGTAAGCGAAGAGCACGAACGACGATACGAAGAGGAAGATCGACACGGCCACGGCGAGAATGTTCATGATGGCTCCCATTGTGCCAGGTCTGGCCGAGATAATGGCGCATGACTATCGCTGATGCCGCACACGCCGACGCCACTCGTTACCGCCCGGCCGGGCGCATCCGTCGCCGAATTCGCGCCATCGGGTGGGGCGCCCTTGCGGCATTCGCCCTCGTGATCATGGGCTTTCTCATTTGGGCAAATACGCCCTATCGAGCCGATCGCGGCGCCGTGATCGAGGTGTGGGCGAACCCCGACGTGCAGGTGCAGTACCTCGACGAAGGCATTCTGCTGACGCCCGCGAACGCTGACGCCAACGGCACCGGCCTTGTCTTCGTGCCCGGAGCGCGCGTGGAGGCCCACGCCTACATGCTGCAGTTGAGCGGCGTGGTCGAAGAGAGTGGCGTCACGGTGCTCATCACCGAGCCGACCCTCAACCTGGCGTTCTTTGACCTGCGCACGCTCGATCAGTTCACGACCGCGGCCCCCGAGGTCGACTCGTGGTTCGTCGGCGGGCACTCGCTTGGCGGGGTGCGCGCGTGCCTCATGACGCCCGGCGCCGAGGTGCAAGGCCTCGTGCTGTTCGGCAGCTATTGCGCCAACGACGTGAGTGACTCGGGCCTGCAGGTGCTCAGCATCGCGGGCGAGAACGACTTGCTCTCGACGCCCGCGATCATCGAGAAGAACGCGAGCCTGCTGCCGGCGAACGCCACCTTCGTCACGATCGAGGGCGCCAACCACGCGAGCTTTGGCGACTACGGCGTGCAGGCGGGCGACGGCGAGCGAACGATCACGAGCAAGCAAATGCGCGCCGAGCTCACGGCGCTGCTGAGCGAGTTGCTCGGCTAGCGCCTAAGCGTCAGCCTTCGGAGCCGGAGTCGACTTCGGCGTTGGCTTCGGCGTCGACTTTGGCGCGAGCTTCTCAGCCGGCTTCGGCGCCTCAACGAGGGCGCTCGCTGCCGCGCCAACCTTCTCGCGCCCCGCAAGAGCCATGAGCCACCACAGAAGAGCGCCGACGAGAATTCCGCCGACGAGAGCGATGACGGGCGTCAGCAACACGGGCCCGGCAAGTCGGCTCTCGGTGAGCAGGTTGGCGATGCCGAAGTAGATCCAGAACAGGGCAACGTCGACGAGCGCGGCGACGCCGATGGCCGACATCGTGACCCGCCAGGGGCGGTGCAGGCCCGCGGCCGAGAGCATCCACCCACTCACCAAAATTGACAGCCCGATAAGAATGATGCTGCCGATCAAGAACGAGAGCACGACCCAGAAGAGCAGCTCTGAACCGCCGTCGAGCGCGCGCAGCACCGCGTTGGGGTCGTCGCCGCCGAGTGACCGCGTGATGGCGCCGATGATGTTGCCAAACAGCGCCGACGCGACGAGCGCCGCGAGCGACATGCCAAAGGCGAACCACCCGGTCTGAAACATCGTGTGCGCCACTGCCCCGGCGATGAGGCTGCTCTGCGTCTGGTTGCGGTTCAGCGGCGTGGTGGTGCGAGCGTCGGTGCTGGCCATGGTGCTCTCCTTGCGAGGGGTGTTCAGGGCGTCATCGTGAATCTAGCGCCTAGAGTGACGACATGCAGAAGGATGCCCTGCTTCTCGGCGGCACCGGCCAAGTAGGAACAGCCACCGCGCGAGCCCTCCTCGCCGAGGGTTGTGCGGTCACGATCGCGCATCGCGGCACGCGGCCGCTGCCGCCCGACCTCGCGGGTCACGTCACCGAACTGTCGCTCGACCGCAGCGCGGCGGATTCCCTCACCGCGGCCGCGCGTGGCCGCGACCTCGTGCTCGACTGCATTGCCTTTTCGCCCGCCGACGCCGAGCCCTACCGCGCGCTCGTGGGAGACATCGGCTCGCTCGTCATGATCTCCACGGCCTCGGTGTATCTCGGCGAAAACAGCACCTACATGGATGCCGCGACGGGCGACGACGACTTTCCGCGGCTTGCCGTGCCCGTGACCGAACAGCACCCCATCGTGACGGCCGAGGTCGAGGGCTATTCGCCGCAGAAGGCCGCGCTCGAGCGCGCTCTGTTCGCCATCGACGGGTTGCCGGTGACTGTGCTGAGGCCCGGAGCAATCCACGGCCCGGGCTCGCCCGCGCTGCGCGAGTGGTACTTCATCAAGCGCGCGCTCGACGGCCGCCGCCGCGTGCCGCTGGTTGACGGGGGCGCGAGCCGGTTTGCGACCTCGGCCACGGTCGTGATCGCCGAGCTCGTGCGGCTCGCGGCCGAGCATCCGGGCGCCCGTGCGCTCAATGCCGTCGACGATGACGCCCCGACTGTGCTTGAGATTGGGCAGGCAGTGTTTGCTCACTTGGGGCACGAGGCAGAGTTCGTGGCGGTCGACCGCGGCCCCGAGAACACCGTGGGCTACACGCCGTGGTCGGTGCCCGTGCCCGTGGTGCTCAGCATGCAGGCGGCGATCGATGAGCTGGGCTACGCACCCGTCGGCACGCACCGCTCAACCATTGGGCCCGCGATCGACTCGATGCTCGCCGCCGTCGCCGACGCCGACTGGCGCGAGCGATTTCCGGGCCTGACGCGCTACGGCGCCGAGGAGTGGTTCGACTACGCCGCAGAAGACGTGGCGCTCGGCGGCTGAGCCTCGTCGTCGGTCGAGCGCTGAGAGGTGATCCGCTCGGTGATGTACGACACGACGATGGCCGAGACCGTGCCGATAATCACGATGCCGCCGCCCATCAGCAGCACGGCCAAGAAGCGGCCGACTCCCGTCACCGGATAGGTGTCGCCGTAGCCGACGGTCGTGATCGTCACGAGCGCCCACCACAGCGCATCGCCAAACGTCGTGATGGTTGCCCCGGGAGCGTTTCGCTCGGCTTGCAGCATCGCGAGCGCGATGACGTAAATGAAGACCGTTGCATAAACGAGCGCGTAGGCGATGACCGAGCCGCGCACGGCTGAGCCTGATCGGCCCGCAAGCATGGGTATGTGCTTGAGCAGTCCGGCCACCCGCAGCGCTCGAAACAGTGGCATGAAGAGCGCCAGAACGTCGATGGGGTGCGTCACGAGGAAGTTCAGTCGTCTGCCCCGATCGGTCAAGGCGATGCGCGCGATCATGTCAAAGGCGAACGCGAACCACGAGGTGATGACGACAATGGCGATCAGCAGCAAGAGCCACACCGGCGCCCCGGGCACGAGCACCCACAGTGAATAGGCCACGAGAAACAGCAGACCCAAGATGGCGAGCATCGCCGAGGTGCGGTTTTCCCACGCACGACGTCGGGCATCAGGCTCGGCACTCGTGGGCGATGGCGCGGCAGTGGGCATGGAGACATTCTGGCCGAGTTTGGCTCTCAGCATCGCCCCGGGTGCGAGTGGTGAGATTGCCCAAACCCCCACCGATCAGGAGACTTCATGGCCCGCACCGCCCTCGACACCACCGTTCCCGACTTGAGCGGCCGGCTCGCCGTCGTCACGGGAGCCAACAGCGGGCTGGGCTTCGGCCTCACGGGTCGCTTGGCCGCTGCGGGAGTCGAAGTGGTCATGGCCGTGCGCAATCGTGAGAAGGGGCAGCGGGCGCTCGACGAGCTTCGCGCGCAGAATCCGGATGCGAACCTGCGCCTGCTCGACCTCGACTTGGCCTCGCTCGCGAGCGTGCGCTCGGCCGCGCAGAGCTTGCTCGACGAGAATCGCGCGCTCGACATCCTCATCAACAACGCCGGAATCATGGCCGTGCCCGAGCGCCGCGAGACGGCCGACGGTTTCGAGCTGCAGTTCGGTAGCAATCACCTGGGGCCGTTCGCGTTCACCGGGTTGCTGCTACCTGCTTTGCAGCGAGCGGATGCTCCGCGCGTGGTCTCGACGGCCAGCATCGCGGCCAACGCCGGGCGCTGGCAGTGGGACAACCTTCAGGCCGAGAAGAAGTACAGCGCCTGGGGCGCCTACGGGCTCTCGAAGCTCTCGAACCTTGTCTTCGCGCGTGAACTGCAGCGCTTGAGCGACCTTAACGCGTGGGGCATCACGAGTGTGGCGGCGCATCCCGGAGGCACCGCCACCAACCTGCAGACCACGGGCCCGCGCGATGGCCGGGCCGCCAGCGCTCGCCAGCAGAAGGCGACCGAGCGCTTCATGCAGAGCGTCGACCAGGGCATCTTGCCCTCGCTCTACGCGGCGACGAGCCCCGATGCGACCCCCGGTGGCTACTACGGCCCCAACGGTTTTCTCGAGGTGCGCGGCCTGCCTGCCCCGGCACGCCTACCGCGCGGAGCACGCGACGCTGCGGCCCCGGCGTTGCTGTGGGAGGCCTCGGAGCGGCTCACAGGCGTGCGGTACGCCGAGATTGCGCAGACGGTGTCTCGATAGCGTCTGCGAGGTATCCTTGGCGCTCAACGGCAGCTTGTTCACCGAGATCGCGCTCACCCCACACCCGTGAGGTGCGGTTCGGTGAAATGACGAAAGCCCCCGCGCTACCCGGCGCGAGGGCTCTCGTGAACGAGCGTGAGCTCGATCAAGGTCTCAAGACGCTAAGGACGTCCACCGGGGGGTCGGCAGGTTTGCCGTTTCCGTTGGACGACTCATCATCGTCTTGAGTGGCGGCACCGGTATTCCCATTACCGGTGCCGTTGCCGTTTCCGTTGCCTCCTGAGTTGGAGCCAACGTTGCCATTGGGGTTGCCGTTCGTGGTGCCGTCGGTGGTGTCGCCCGTAGAGCCGTCTGTGCCCTCGTTCGCGGCACGTTCTTCGGCCTTCTCGTTCTTGAGCTCGCGCGCCTGTTCGGCGACGTCGGCGCCGAACTCTGAACCGATCTTGTTGGGGTCGCGGGCACCCTGCTTGACCCAGTCGCTGAACTCGCCTGAACCTTCGGGCAGTGCGGGCTCGCACACCTCGGGTTCGGTGCCTGCGTCGGTCGAGCCATCGGTCGTGCTCTCGGTGCCTGCGTCGGTAGCAGGGTCATCACTCGAGCCGCCATCAGTCGCGCCATCGTCGACCACGCATTCCTCGACCGCGCCATCGCCACCCGCGGTGCCGTCGGAGATACCGTCGTCGGTCGATTCACCCTCGCTCGACACAATCGTCGAGACGACGTCGTCAAAAGCTTCTTGAGCCGCGCCGGGCAGTGCGCCCGCGGCTCCGACACCCAGAAAGCCGAGTGCGAGAACTCCGACGGCGGCCGCGATCTTTGCGACGATTCCGAGGCGCGCGATCGGTGACCCCACGGTCGCAATCGCACGGCGGCGAGAGTCGCTGGCCCCGGGCGTGGGGTGCGCGAGCTGTGCCGCGAGCGCAAACGAGGGTTGCGGGGCGGGCACCTGAGCGGCATGACGGCGCACGTCAGCAATCGAGGCAGCCAACGCAGACAGCTCGGGGTGCCCCTCAGGGGTCGCACCCGAGAGCAACTGCTGTGCCTCGGCGTCAGTGATCGGTTCTTTGCTCATCTCACTCCGAGCTATCGTTCGAGGGGCCCTAAAGGGTACGGGTTGGGTCAAAGTTTTTTCGCAGGCGCTCGATCGCCCGCCGCTGCAGGGCCTTGACCGCTCCGGGGCGCTTGCCGAGCACGTCGGCAACCTGCTCGACCGTGAGGTCGGCCACGATGCGCAAGACCATGACATCGCGCTGGTCAGCCGGCAGGGCGTTGAGCACCGCGAGCACGTGATGATCGCCGAGTCGACTCGCCGCCTCGTCTTCGGCGCTGGATGCCCGCCGCGGGTCTTCGGCAGGGTCTAGTTCGACGGTCTCGCCGCGTCGGCCGCGCATCCGCAGTTCATCGACCAGCCGGCGATGCGCGATCGAGAACACGAACGAGCGAAACGCAGCCGCGTCACCGACGAACGAACCAAGGCGGC
>JAAFHT010000146.1 GCA_013297625.1 Actinomycetota bacterium
ACCGAGGAGCGCAGAGCCTCGCGAACGTCGTCGTCGAGCGGCTGCTGACGGTAGTCCCGAGCATTGAGCCACGATGCGACGCGGCTGAGAACCTTAAGGTCGCGCACACCGATGCGCCAGCGCGACCCGGCAAGCAGGCGAACGAGCTCTGAGCCGGCTGACGGATCGTGCACGACGGTCAGCGCGCTCACAAGGTCGGCCACCTCTGGCTCTGCCATGAGCCCACCGACACCGAGCACATGGAATGGTACTTCGTTGGCTCGCAGCGCGGCGACGAACGTGCGCTGTGTCGACCGGGTGCGAAACAGCATGGCCGCACTCGGCAGCTCGCCCTTCTCGTTCGGCACAAGGCGCTCTTTGAGCCACAGCGCTGCGGACTCCGCTTCAGCCGGTACGGTCTCGGCGACCACGACATCCACGGGTAGCGAGGTTGCGCGCGGGCTCGCGTCGAGGCGTGCAACCGGCACGTGCGAGCCGGCACTGAGCGGCCCGACAACAAGCGGCTCCACGAGTGCGTTCGCAACATCGAGGATGTGATGGCCGTTGCGCCAACTCGTCGTGAGCCCGAAGGTGTTGGCCGTTCCGCCGCCAAACTGCGCAGCAAAGCCGTCGAGGTTGGCTGCGCTCGCGCCGCGCCAGCCGTAGATCGACTGGTTGGGGTCACCGACGGCCATCACTGCATGGTCGGCGAATAGTTCGCTCAGCAGCCACGTCTGCACAACGCTCGTGTCTTGGTACTCGTCGAGCAGCACGACCCTGCATCGCTCGCGCAGGTCTGCAGCAACGCGCGGCACTGACCGCACGATCTGCAGCGCGAGGGTCACCTGGTCGGAATACTCGACGAAGCCGCGCGCCTTCTTGGCCGCGGCAAACTGCTCAGCGAGGTCAATGAGCACGGGCAGGGCGCCGACGGTGTTGGCCAGGGTGACGGCATCGTCGCGGGCAAACCGATCCGTTGGCAGCTCTGCGAGCTCGGCAAACCGTTTGCCCATTGACCGCACGGCAGCGGCATCCACGACGTTTTCACCGAGCGCGTTCGACAGTTTCAGTACGGCCTTTGTCACCACGTCGACCTGGCGGGCGAGGTCGGGCAGGCGGTCGTCGCTGGACTGCACGACGATGCGGCGGGCAAGCTGCCACGCACTTGCCTCGCTCAGTACAGCGCCGTCACCCTCCCGGCCGATGAGCATCGCGTTGGTGCTGTAGATCGTGTTGGCGAACGAGTTGTAGGTAGAGACGACGGGCGGGTCGAACTCGTCGTAGTCATCGGCAACGAGGTTGGCTGCCGCGAGTTGACCAATGCGCTCACGGATGCGCTTGGCAAGTTCGCCAGCGGCCTTGCGCGTGAAGGTCAGGCCAAGCACCTCGTTGGCCTTCACGTGCCCGTTGGCGAGCAGCCACAGCACGCGGTTGGCCATCGTCTCTGTCTTGCCGCTACCGGCACCGGCGATCACGAGAGCAGGGGTCAGCGGTGCTTCGATCACGGCAATCTGTTGCGGCGTCGGTGCTGGCAGGCCAAGGGCCGCTGCGATCTCTAGTGCGCTAGTCACTCGACACCGCCCGCACGCGATGAAGCAGACGGGATGCCGCGCCCGGCGCCCGCGTATCCACCTCGGCCACCCCAAGAAACTCTGCTGCAGCCATGACGGCCGCCGCTTGCCGGATCCGCTCGCGGAACCCTTCAAGCTGCTCGGCGCTCAGCGGCGCCTGCACTGCTTCGCGGTAGGCCTTGCCGCGCACGCCTTCTTTGACGAACAGCAGCTTTGCGCCGCCGGCACGGTGCTCGCCGAGCTCGGCAAGGTACTCGTCGAGCACACCCTCTGCGTAGGCGAGCTGGTAGGCACCAAGCTGTGGGTGCTCGTCGATCTCGGCCCGACGGGTCGTTGCCCTGCCGGTCTTCAGATCGACGATGACGACGGAGCCGTCGGTCGCGCGCTCGACGCGGTCGATCGATCCGTTGACGCGCGCCCGATCTACGTCGAGAGCAAAGCGGCGCTCTGCGCCGACGAGTTGCTTGCCTTCGCGGTCGAAGTCGGCGAGGTACTCGGCAACGCCGGCGGCGAGAACGCGGGTCATGCGGCGCTGGTGCTCAGCCATCCACGGGGCCTCGAATTCGAGCTCAGGCCAGCGGGACTCGATGGCCTTCCACACGGTGTCGACGCTCGAGTCGGTCGCCGTCTCCATTGCCCAGTGCACGATCGTGCCGATCGCCATAGCCGTTGATGCCTGCGAGCCAGAGATGCTGTCGACGAACCAGTCCAGCGGGCTGGCCTCAACCGCGCCGAGTTGCGACGGCGACACGGGAACGGTCTCGTCGTCGCTGAACAGCGGGTCATCCGTGGATGGTTCGAGCAGGCCGTGCCAGTCAGCGGGGTCTGCGCCCGGTACCTGCTCCGCCGCGAGTCGGGCAAGGGCAGAAGCAGCAACGGCGCGCTCCCGTGTGCTGCGCGCCGGCGTGATCAGTTCGCGGCGCAAGCGACCGGTGATTCCGCGCAACGATAGCGGCGCTCGCGAAGCCGACTCTGCCTTGTGGGCGTCAGCGGGCAGCAGCCCGAAGAACACGCTGCGCGCCTCGTCGTCATTGACAACGGCCGTCACGATCACCTGGGTGGTTGCCCGCGAGACGGCGAGCGCGAACATGCGCAACTCGTCGCTCAGCACGAGCTGCCGTTCATTGAGGGTGCTGCCGTCAATGCCGGTGACGAGCCGCACGAGCGCCTGCGGGTTCACGAGCGACCCGCGAAGCCGCAGGTTTGGCCAGACACCGTCGTGCACGCCGCCGACAACGACCACGTCGTACTCGAGGCCGACAACGCCGGGCGGTGTCGAGACGAAAACCGAATCCGTGGTCGGTTGGGGCGAGAGAGTGTCGTCGGGCACCTCAGAATCGAGCACGTTGTCGAGAAAGGTGCGCACGGCATCCGCTGGGTCACGCTCGACCCAGCGTCGTGCTGCAGTGAAGAGGCCGACGACACCGTCGAGGTGCCGATTGGCTTCATCAGCGAGGATGCCCGTGCCGAGCGCCTGCTCCCCCCACTGCTTCGCCATGCTGCTGCGCTCCCACGCGAGCCACAGCAGTTCTTCGATCGTCGCTGCATCGGCGGAGGCGTCGCGCAAGGCAGCGAGTGTCTCTGCCAACCGTTCTGCGGCCCGTGCGACGCGGTGGTCGATGGTGGCAAGTCGGCCGGTAGCCTGCAGTGCGTCGACGAGCAGCTCGTCGCTCGCGCGGGCTCCCCCACCAGCAAGTTCTTCTGCGCGCAGGGCGAGCCGCAGCCGCCGCAGACCAAGGCGGTCGAGACCGCCGTAGGGGCCAAGCAGTAGTTCTGCGGCACGCTCAGCGGTCAACGGTGTTCGACCGATGCCGGTGTCGACGACCTGCAACAGCGCGCGCGTTGCCGCGGCCTCGCGCAGCGGGCGGCCACCGACCGCCGTACGGGTCGGTACCTCGGCGAGCGCCAGTGCACGAGCAGTCGGAGCGACAAACGACCCCGACCGCACAACAACAGC
>JAAFHT010000180.1 GCA_013297625.1 Actinomycetota bacterium
ACTGAGGCCGGCCACATTCGAACGTTTGTTCTAATGTAGGGTGTGCCCCCGACATCCGCGCTGTTAGTGCGGCGCGAGCGCCAGATCTGCGTCAACCACCTTGTTCTTACGGGCGGTCTGCGCGAGCACGATGCCGACGAGCACGACGACCGCGCCAACGAGCGGCACGGGTTCGAGGCTCTCGCCGAGCCACACCCAGGCGATCGCGAACGCAAAGATCACCTCACTGGAGGCGATGATGCCGGCGGTCGTTGCCTTGAGTCGGCCAAGGGCGAGCAGCGAGAACAGGAACGCGAGGAAGGTGCCGAACACCACGTTCCACGCGATCGGCAGCCAGACCGGCACGACAACGCCAGCGAGGTTGCCGCCGAGGGAGCGGTTCGAGAGAAGCAGAGCGGGGTCGATCGTCCACCAGCCGCTGAAGAAGGCCCAGAAGACGCTCGCGACGAGCATTGTCCAGAATGCGACAGCCAACGGCGACGTCGCGCCCACCTGTCGCTCGCCGAGCAGAAAATAGAAGGTCAAGGATGCGGATGCCAGCAACGCAAACAACACACCAACCACATCGAGCGAGCTCGCCCACACCTGCGCAACCACCGCGAGCCCGACGAGTACGAGCCCGATCGCGACCCACAGTCGCGCGCGCACCTTCTCTTTGAACACGAGAAACGCGATGAGTGCAACGAACAGCACGGCCGTGTACTCGAAGAGCAGTGCGATACCGACCGGCAGGATCGCAAGGGCAACCGCGTAGGCCGACTGCAGAATCGCGACCCCGAACAGCCCAAGCAGCACCATCACACCGAACTGGCGCCAGCCGATGCGGAACGCACCGCGGTCGACGACGAGCAGTACGGCGCCAGCGATGAGGCAGCAGCCGAGGGTACGAAACTGGGTGAGCTGCAGGGGAGTGATTCCCGCATCCACAATCACTTTGGTGACGGTGCCGTTTGCGCCGAACAGCAGCGCGCCGAGCAGCGAGAACAGGTAGCCCACGTGTGTGTTGAGAAGCGCGGGGAGGGGCTAGCGCAGGCGCGTGCCGTCGACCGCGAGCGGGTCGATGGCGGCAATCTCGGCGGCAGTCAAGGGTGCAGAGTCAAGAGCCGCAATGTTGTTTTCCAACTGCGCGACGCTCGATGCACCTATGAGCGCACTCGTGACCTGCGGATGACGCAACACCCAGGTGAGTGCGAGCTGCGCGAGCGACTGGCCACGGCCGGCCGCAATCTCGCTTAGTGCGCGCACGCGGGAGAGGTACTCCTCGCTGATCGGCCCTGGCTGCAGCCAGCGACCCTCCGACGCACGCGACCCGGCCGGAATCTCGCCCGAGATGTAGCGGTCTGTGAGCAGTCCCTGCTCGAGCGGTGAGAAGACTATGCTGCCCGCACCTACCTCATCGAGCACGGGCAGAAGGCCCTCGGTCTCGATGTGACGATCAAACATGCTGAAGCGCGGCTGGTGGATCGTCAGCGGAACCCCGAGCTTGTCGAGGGCTGCCGCTGCGGCCAGGGTCTGCTCCGGGTTGTAATTCGAGACGCCAACGTAGAGCGCCTTGCCCGAGTGCACCGCACGGGCAAGCGCCCCCATGGTCTCTTCGATCGGGGTCTCGGGGTCTGGGCGGTGGTGGTAGAAAATGTCGAAGTACTCGAGGCCGGTGCGCGCGAGCGACTGGTCGAGTGACGACAGCAGGTACTTACGGCTGCCCCAGTTTTGATAGGGGCCAACCGTGCCATCCGCGCCCGGCATGTCGTAGCCGGCCTTGCTCGAAATGATCAGCTCGTCGCGGTACGGGCGCAAGTCTTCTTTGAGGATGCGCCCGAAGTTGCTCTCTGACGACCCGGCTGGCGGGCCGTAGTTGTTCGCGATATCGATGTGGGTCACGCCGAGGTCGAACGCGCGGCGCACGATCGCGCGCTGGGTTGCGAGCGGCTTGTCATCGCCGAAGTTGTTCCACAGGCCGAGCGAAATGCCCGGCAGTTTCAGCCCGCTGCGCCCAACGCGCTTGTACTCCATGGATGCATAA
>JAAFHT010000077.1 GCA_013297625.1 Actinomycetota bacterium
GCGACCATTCGCGACGACCTCGCGGATTTTCCACTCATCCGCTCGTTCTCGACCGAAGTGATTCCGCCACACACACTCGTGGTGCGCATCGTTGAACGCGCGCCGATTGGGGCCATAGAGCGGGGGGGCGTCGTCGATCTCGTCGACGCGGCGGGCGTGGTCGTCGAGTCGTCGGCGGAACGGCCGGTGGGCATCCCGCTGATTGCGTCGGGGAGCACGGATGCTGATTCGATCGCGTTTCAGAGTGTGGCTGAAGTGCTCACAGCACTCCCCGTCGAGCTTCGCGCCCAAGTCGATGTCATCAGGGCCTCAACCCGCGATGACGTGACGTTCACCATGACGGGGCTGGGCCATGTCGTGGTGTGGGGGAGCGCTGAACGATCGGCGCTCAAGGCTCGCGTGCTCGCCGCCGCTATTGCGGCAACAGGGCAGGGGTCGGCCTCGGAGTTCGATGTCTCGGCGCCCGAGAGCCTCGTCGTTCGTCAGCTTTAGCTTTCGCCCTGCGCGCTCGTGTGGGGCGATCGACCCTGTTCGCCATGTACGGGAACACAGGGATTCGCGACACGCGGCGCGCCTCGGCTCGGGTCGCGCCCATCGGCTCTAGCGTCAAGCGCAACAGTACATACTGAGCATAACTTTAGCCTTCTACCAGAAGGTGAAGGTTGAGCGGAAGGCCTCAACGTGACCTCGAAACAGAACTATCTCGCCGTGATCAAGGTCGTCGGCATCGGCGGTGGCGGCGTCAACGCGGTCAACCGCATGATCGAGCTGGGGCTGCGCGGCGTCGAGTTCATTGCGATCAACACCGACGCTCAGGCTCTGCTCATGAGCGATGCCGATGTCAAGCTCGACGTGGGCCGCGAGCTCACTCGAGGTCTTGGAGCGGGAGCCGACCCCGAGGTGGGGCGACGAGCAGCCGAAGACCACGCCGAAGAGATCGAAGAAGCCCTCGCGGGTGCCGACATGGTGTTCGTGACGGCCGGCGAAGGTGGCGGAACGGGCACCGGCGGAGCACCCGTCGTTGCGCGCATTGCCAAGTCGATCGGCGCTCTCACGATTGGTGTCGTCACGAAGCCGTTCGCGTTCGAGGGCAAGCGGCGGCAGGCACAA
This sequence comes from Actinomycetota bacterium, assembly GCA_013297625.1. GTDB lineage: Bacteria > Actinomycetota > Actinomycetes > Actinomycetales > Microbacteriaceae > Microcella. Next base: position 1,111 of record JAAFHT010000077.1, read on the forward strand.
GCTGATCTGGGCGTTGCGCAGCTCAAGAACGAGGTCGACACCCTCATCGTCGTGCCGAATGATCGCCTCCTTGAGATCAGCGATCGCGGAATCTCGATGCTCGAAGCCTTCGCGACGGCCGACCAGGTGCTGCTCGCGGGTGTGCAAGGAATCACCGACCTCATCACGACTCCTGGTCTCATCAACCTCGACTTCGCCGACGTCAAGAGCGTGATGCAAGGCGCCGGCTCGGCTCTCATGGGCATTGGCTCGGCGCGCGGAGCCGACCGCGCCATCAAGGCCGCCGAGCTCGCCGTCGCGAGTCCGCTGCTCGAAGCGAGCATTGATGGCGCCCACGGGGTGCTGCTGTCGATCCAGGGCGGCTCGAACCTGGGCATTTTTGAGATCAATGACGCCGCCCGGCTCGTGCAAGAGGCAGTGCACCCCGAAGCGAACATCATCTTCGGGGCCGTCATTGACGACACGCTGGGCGATGAGGTGCGCGTGACGGTCATCGCCGCTGGCTTTGACGGGGGAGAGCCCACGGTCGTGCATCGCGATCGCCGCGCGAACTTTCAGGCTGCAGACGGGTTCGCCGCTGCGGCAGCGCCCGCGGCAGTTGGCGTCGAAGCCGCGCTCACCGAGCGTTCGTGGGCCGACGATGGCGGCCTCGCGCCGACCGCGCCTATCGGTTCGCTCGAGGCAGATTCTGACGACGATCTCGACATCCCTGACTTTTTGCGCTGAGGATGACAACCGAGCTCGCTGAGCGGTACGCACGCGTCGAATCCGCGATCGCCGAAGCGTGCCGGGATGCGTCGCGGCCACGCGCTGACGTCACGCTCATCGTGGTCACCAAGTTTCATCCCGCATCTCTCATTCGCGATCTTGCCGCCCTCGGAGTTCGTGATGTCGGTGAGAACCGGCATCAGGATGCGGCGCCGAAGGCAGCGATCCTCACCGATCTCCCGCTCACCTGGCATTTCGTCGGGCAATTGCAGTCGAACAAGGCGCGCGCAGTCGCTGAGTATGCGCGCGTCATCCACTCCGTTGACCGCGACTCGCTAGTCACCGCACTGGCGCGGGTTGAGCGCCCGCTCGACGTGTTCCTCGAAGTGAATCTCACCGACGATCCCGGGCGCGGCGGGGTTGAGCCGAGTGGGCTCGTTGCTCTCGCCGAGCGCGTGCTCGAGCATCCGTCGCTCACGTTGCGGGGCGTCATGGCCGTGGCTCCGGTGGGCGAGGAGCCACGGGCAGCATTCGCTCGCGTGCGTGAGCTCTCGAACCTCGTGCGCACCGTTGCTCCCACGGCAACCGACATTTCGGCTGGTATGTCGGGCGACTTCGCCGAGGCGATTGCCGAAGGAGCGACACACCTGCGCATCGGTGCCGCAATCACGGGAAATCGGCCTGTTGGCCCTTAACCTGGCGATAGTCACGACCCGTTAGGACGATCACATGACCAATCCCTTGCGCAAGACGATGGTGTATCTCGGCCTTGCCGATGAAGAGGTTGAGTACGACCAGCACCCCGCGACCTCGGTGGCGTCGTCGCCCACGAGCGCTGTGGCTGCTCAGCGTGCGCCCGTGACGCCGTTGCGACGCAGCGCCCCGGCTCGACAGGTCGCGCCCTCAGACATGAACGAGATCCTCACCGTGCACCCGCGTGCTTACAAAGACGCGCAAGTCATCGCCGAGAGCTTTCGCGAGGGCATCCCGGTCATCATCAACCTGTCGCAGATGCCCGAAAGCGAGGCACGTCGGCTGGTGGACTTCGCGAGCGGACTCTCGCAAGGTCTCTATGGCCGCATCGAGCGGGTCACCAGCAAGGTCTTCTTGCTGTCGCCTGCTCATGTTGCCACGAGCGGCGACGCCGCCGACATCGAGCCCGACGTCGACGCTTCGTTCGTCGGTCGCGACTAAACACCACTTCACTGTTTCGCGTTCGATCGTCGTGCGCGGTCGTCGTGCGCGAGCACTCAGCAGAACCTGAGACAATGCAACTGTGACGCTCGTCTTCTCGATCATCTTGTCGGTCATTTACGTGGCCCTGCTGATCGTCTTTATCGCCATGTGGGTACGGTTCGTGTTCGATTGGGTGCAAGTGCTGAACCCAGCTTTTCGCCCTCGCGGATTCGTCGTTCTCCTGGCGGAGACGAGCTACACGATTACTGATCCACCGCTCAAAGCTGTGCGTCGGGTTATCCCGCCGCTGCAGTTGGGGTCGGTTCGACTTGACTTGGCCTGGACGATCGTCTTGATCGTTTTGCTCATTCTCATGTCGCTTGTCAGCCGATAATCCGGGCTGACTCCTGGCCTGAATCACTCTGTGCGGGGTACGCTTCCTGAAACGGAAGTGACGTATGTGACAAGTTGTTGCTAGCGTTACCCCATCGTTATTGTCCGCTCCAGAAAGTTTCGAGGTGACGCGCATGGCTCTCACGCCCGAAGATGTCGTCAACAAGCGCTTCCAATCGACCAAGTTCCGCGAGGGCTACGACCAAGACGAGGTCGATGACTTCCTCGACGAGATCGTTGTCGAGCTGCGTCGTCTCACGCAAGAGAACGACGAGTTGCGCCAGCGACTGGTTGCGGCCGATGCCCGCATGGCCGAGCTGCAACGAGGAGCCGCGTCGGCCCCGATGGCTGCTCCGGCTGCCGCACCCGCGCCCGCGGCAGCGCCAGCTCCTATGCCCTTCCCAGTCGCCGATGGTCCTTCGCTTCCCGGGGCTGAACCCGGTGTCGACACCAACAACCTGCTCCAGCTCGCTCGTCGCCTGCACGAAGAGCACGTTCGCGAGGGTCTCGCCAAGAAAGACCAGATCATCGCGGAGGGTCAGGCTGAGGCCGCCCGAATCGTGGCCGAAGCGACGAACTCGCAGCAGGGTCAACTGCAGTCTCTCGAGCGAGAGCGCATGGCCTTGCAGCAGCGTGTTGACGAGCTGCGCACCTTCGAGCGGGAGTACCGTCAGCAGCTGCGCACCTACATTCAGGGTCAGCTCACCGAACTCGAGGGCACGGCTCAGCCCGCGGCCGCACCGGCCGCGACGGTTGGCTCGGCTCCCGTCGGCAATGCCCCCAGTTATGGCTCTGCCCCCGGGTACGGCGCCGAGCAGGCCTACCCGGCCTCGGCACCCGCATACCCGGCAGCGCCCGCACCGGCGCAGGGGTATCCGGCGCCGCAGGCTGCACCTCCCGGGCAGTTTCCGGGCTACGGCTCCTAATCCCCACTAGTTCTCTCGACCTCAGGGTCGGCATGGAATCCACGGGAGCGCGACGGTGACCGAGTCGCGCTCCCTTCCTGTGCCTCCAGGGCGTGCCGGAGAACGCGTGGATGTTGCGCTCGCCACCCTGCTCGGATTCTCGCGAACGCAGGCGGCCGAGATCGCCGACGCCGGGGGAGTGACGCTCGACGGGCGGCCGGTCGGCAAGTCAGACCGCGTTGCGGCAGATGCCTGGCTCGAGGTGACGTGGCAGCCGCGCCGTGAGGTTCGCATTGATCCGATTCCCGTGCACGATCTCGGTATCGTTCACGACGACGACGATCTTGTTGTCGTTGACAAGCCGGTGGGCGTGGCGGCCCACCCGTCTGCCGGGTGGGAGGGTCCGACGGTGATCGGGGCTCTCGCGGCTGCGGGTTTTCGCGTCGCGACCTCCGGGCCTGCCGAGCGCGCCGGAATTGTTCATCGACTCGACGCCGGCACGAGTGGCCTCATGGTCGTAGCCAAGTCGGAGTCTGCGTATCGCGAACTCAAGCGCCAGTTTCATGATCGTGAGGTCGAGAAGATCTACCACGCCACGGTGCAGGGGCATCCTGACCCACTGTCGGGAACGATCGATGCACCGATCGGGCGGCATCCGGGCAGCGCCTGGAAGTTCGCCGTTGTGGCGGGCGGAAAGCCCTCGGTTACCCACTACGACACGATCGAGGCCTTTGCCGGTGCCTCGTTGCTCGAGATTCACCTCGAGACGGGGCGCACCCACCAGATTCGCGTGCACATGGCCGCGCAACGCCACCCGTGTGTTGGCGACGCCATGTATGGCGCCGACCCCACGCTCAGCGCACGGTTAGGGCTTGAGCGGCAGTGGTTGCACGCCATGCGGCTGGGGTTTCGGCATCCGTCGACCGGGGAGTGGAACGAATTCTCGTCACGGTATCCCGCCGATCTTCAGCACGCTCTCGACGTCTTGGGCGGCTCGTAACGCGCGAACTTGGCGCACCGAGTTGCCCTCGTGAGACGACCTAGACTGAGGGTCCGGATCGACACGTCGGAGGCCCCGTGACCACTCGAGCAGACTCGTTCGTGCACTTGCACGTGCACAGCGAGTACTCGATGCTCGATGGCGCCGCACGAGTGAAGCCGCTCATCACCGAGGCCGTGGCGCAAGGAATGCCGGCCATCGCCGTTACCGACCACGGCAACATGTTCGGCGCCTTCGACTTCTGGAAAACGGCAACCGATGCCGGTATCAAGCCCATCATCGGCATCGAGGCTTATCTCACCCCCGGCACTCACCGCACCGACAAGACGCGGGTCAAGTGGGGCTCGGGCGGCGAAGACGATGTGTCGGGGGCGGGCGCCTATACACACCTCACGATGCTCGCGGCGACGACCACGGGCATGCACAACCTGTTTCGCATGGCCTCTCTCGCGTCAATCGAGGGTTACTACTTCAAGCCGCGCATGGACCGCGAGCTGCTCAGTCGCTACTCCGAGGGCATCATCGCGACCACCGGGTGTGTGAGCGGCGAGGTTCAGACGCGCTTGCGGCTCGGTGACTACGAGAAGGCGCGTGAGGCTGCGGCCGAGTTCCGTGACATCTTCGGCGCCGAGAACTACTTCGTGGAGATCATGGATCACGGGCTCGGTATCGAGCGCCGCACGATGACTGACCTCATTCGGCTCGCGAAAGACCTTGGCCTTCCGCTCGTGGCCACCAACGACTTGCACTACACGCACGCGGGCGACGCCGGCTCACACGCCGCGCTGCTGTGCGTGCAATCGGGCAGCACGCTCGATGACCCCAACCGATTCAAGTTCGATGCCGATGAATTCTATCTCAAGACGCCGGCGCAAATGCGCGAGTTGTTTCGCGACTATCCCGAGGCGTGCGATAACACTCTGCTGATCGCCGAACGCGCCGATGTCGCGTTCAACACCGAGGCCAACTACATGCCGCGGTATCCCGTGCCCGAGGGCGAAACAGAGAACAGCTGGTTCGTCTCGGAGGTTGAGCGCGGTCTGGCGGTGCGGTACCCCCGCGGTGTTCCGGATGCCGTGCGGGCGCGCGCCGAGTACGAGATCGGCGTCATCACCCAAATGGGTTTCGCTGGCTACTTTCTCGTCGTCGCCGACTTCATCAACTGGTCCAAGAGCAACGGAATCCGCGTGGGACCCGGCCGCGGTTCGGGGGCCGGCTCGATGGCTGCCTATGCCATGCGCATCACCGATCTCGACCCGCTCGAGCACGGCCTCATCTTCGAGCGATTCCTTAACCCCGACCGCGTTTCGATGCCCGACTTCGACGTTGACTTCGACGACCGCCGCCGCGGTGAAGTCATTCGTTATGTGACCGAGAAGTACGGCGACGAGCGCGTGGCGCAGATCGTGACCTACGGCACGATCAAGGCGAAGCAAGCGCTCAAAGACAGCTCGCGCGTACTCGGTTTTCCGTTTGGCATGGGCGAGAAGCTCACGAAGGCGATGCCCCCCGCGATCATGGGCAAAGACATGCCCTTGGCGGGCATCCTCGACAAAACGCACGAGCGGTACAAAGAGGCTGGCGACTTTCGTGCCCTCATCGAGGTCGACGCCGAGGCGCGTACGGTCTTCGACACCGCGCTGGGCCTCGAAAACCTGAAGCGGCAGTGGGGCGTGCACGCGGCCGGCGTGATCATGTCGAGCGAACCCCTCATCGACATCATCCCCATCATGAAGCGCGAGCAAGACGGTCAGATCGTCACGCAGTTCGACTTCCCAGCCTCTGAGGCGCTCGGGCTCGTCAAGATGGACTTCCTCGGTCTGCGCAACCTCACGATCATCGACGACGCGCTCGACAACATTGAAGCCAACCGCGGCGTTCAACTCGTGCTCGAAGATCTCACGCTCGATGACCCAGCGGCGTACGAGTTGCTCGCTCGCGGTGACACGCTCGGGGTCTTCCAGCTCGACGGTGGGCCCATGCGTTCGCTCTTGCGCATAATGAAGCCTGACAACTTCGAAGACATCTCGGCCGTGCTTGCCCTGTATCGCCCCGGCCCGATGGGTGCTGACTCGCACACGAATTATGCGTTGCGCAAGAACGCTCGCCAAGAGATCACGCCGATTCACCCCGAGCTCGCTGAACCGCTCGCGGAGGTGCTCGGCGGCACGTACGGCCTCATCGTGTACCAAGAGCAAGTCATGGAGATCGCGCAGAAGCTGGCGGGCTACACGCTCGCGCAGGCCGACCTCTTGCGCCGCGCGATGGGCAAGAAGAAGAAAGAAGAGCTCGACAAGCAGTACGAAAACTTCGAGGCCGGGATGACCGCCAACGGCTATTCAGCCGCCGCCGTCAAGACGCTCTGGGACATCCTCTTGCCGTTCTCGGACTACGCCTTCAACAAGGCGCACTCCGCCGCCTACGGCGTCGTCTCGTACTGGACCGCCTACCTCAAGGCGCATTACCCGGCCGAGTACATGGCCGCACTGCTCACGAGCGTGGGCGACTCAAAAGACAAGATGGCCGTCTACCTCAACGAGTGCCGCCGCATGGGTATTACGGTGCTGCCCCCCGATGTCAACGAGTCGATTGAGTACTTCGCCGCCGTGGGCGACGACATCCGCTTCGGGCTCGGAGCCGTGCGCAACGTGGGGCACAACGTCGTCGAGGGAATCCGGTCGTCGCGCGAGAAGAAGGGCCGATTCACGGGCTTCTTCGACTTCTTGAAGAAGGTGCCGAGCACGGTCGCCAACAAGAGGGCGATCGAGTCGTTGATCAAGGCGGGTGCCTTCGATTCGCTTGGCGCAACACGGCGCGCGCTCATGGAGATTCACGAGGGCGCCGTCGAGGCGGCGGTGAAAGAAAAGCGCGCAGAAGAGAACGGCGATGTCGGCTTCGACTTCGACAGCCTCTTCGATGAGCCGGATCAGTCGGCGGGCCATGTGCCCGACCGCCCGGAGTGGGCGAAGAAAGACAAGTTGGCCTTCGAGCGCGAGATGCTCGGGCTCTACGTCTCTGACCATCCGCTAGCCGGCCTCGAACGCGCCCTTGCCCAACATGCGGGTACCGGAATCGCCGAACTCAATGACAACCCGCCCGCTGATGGCGAGCAAGTGACCGTGGCCGGGCTCATTACGAGTGTGCAGCACCGCGTGGCGCGGCAGTCGGGCAACCCCTACGGCATGGTCACTCTCGAAGACTTCGGCGGCGAGATCAGCATCATGTTCTTGGGCAAGACCTACCTCGAGTTCGGCTCACGCCTGGCCGCCGACAGCATCGTCGTTGTGCGGGGTCGCGTCAATCATCGCGACGACGGCATCACGTTGCAGGCCATGAGTCTCAACCAGCCCGACTTCGGTGTTGCGACCGAGAGCGGCCCACTCACCCTCACCGTGCGTGAGAGTCGCGCAACCGTTGATGTCGTGAGCGAACTCGATGCCGTGCTGCTGCGCCACGCTGGCTCAACCGAAGTGCGGTTGCGCCTGCTTCGCGATGACTCGGCGCGCGTTTTCGAGCTGCCGCACCGCGTCGAACCGTCGGCGGGGTTCTTCGGCGAGGTCAAGAGCCTGCTCGGCCCTCGGGCCCTGAACTAAAGGGCGCTAGAGCTCGGCGCCGAGGGCACGATAGGCGCGCTCGTGGTACAGCAGCGGCTCGTCGGGCTCCCCAATACCGCCCTCGTCGATCTGCACGGCGATCATCGCGTTGCCGGCGACGGGTGTACGCGCGACGATCGTGCCCACCATCCACGCCGTGACGTCCTTGAGAATGGGCAGCCCGTGCGGCCCCGGCTCCCAGTGGTCACCATCGAATCGGTGGGCGTTGTCGCCCGCCATGATCTTCGCGACGGCGAAGTCATCTTGACCCATCATGTGAATCGCGACGCGGTCTGTCTGCTCGATCGCGGGCCATGAGCTTGCCGTGCGTGCCATGTTGAAGGTGGCGAGCGGGGGAACCGCGGCGAGCGATGCGAGGGAGGTTGCGGTGAACCCCACGGGTCGGCCGTCGGGCGTCAGCGCGGTGATCACCGCGACTCCCGCCGCGTGGCGACGGAAGGCTTGCGCGAAGGCATCGAAACCGG
>JAAFHT010000063.1 GCA_013297625.1 Actinomycetota bacterium
GCGACCCCGGGCTGTGGGTGCAAATTCTGTCGGCCAACGCCGAACCGGTCGCCGAGATTCTGCGCGGCGTGCGCGATGACGTGGATGCGCTGCTCACCGCCCTCGCCGACCCCGAAGCCCCCGGCTCGCGCCGAGCCCTCGCCGACCTGATCGCGGCGGGCAACGCCGGAGTCGCGCGCATTCCGGGTAAGCACGGCGACGACCGCCGCTTCGCTCAACTCGTCGTGATGATCGACGACACACCCGGCCAGCTCGCGCGGTTGCTCACCGAGATCGGTGAGCTCGGTATCAACATGGAAGACCTGCGGCTCGAGCACTCGCCGGGTGCCCCGGTGGGCTTCGCCGAGGTCTCGGTGTTGCCCGAGGTGGAGCAGCGCCTGATCGACGAGCTCTCGGTGCGCGGGTGGCGTATCGCGGGCGCGAGCTGAGCATCCGCGTCGATCCTGCCGCCCGACCGCAACCGAAACACACCGGCGCCCCGCCTCCACCCAGCATCCACCCCGCACCGCCCCGAATACCCGGAAGGACCCTTATGAGCGACATCGTCGTGGCCGTTGACGGCCCCGCCGGCAGCGGCAAGTCGAGCGTGAGCCGCGAGGCAGCGCGCCGCCTAGGCTTCGCCTACCTCGATACGGGGGCCGCGTATCGCGCGCTCGCGTGGCACTGCCTCGATGAGGGCGTTCACGTTGAGGATGCCGCGGCCGTCGCCGAGCGCGTCGCCGACTTTGACTACGCGATCGGCATGCAGCCCGACCACTACTTCGTGCGCGTGGGCGGCGAAGACATCACTCCTGACATTCGCGAGCCGCGCGTCACGGCGGTCGTGAGTGCCGTCGCGCGCGTTCCCGAGGTGCGTGCGGGGCTGACAGCGCTCTTCCACCGCCTCATTGCTGACGCTGCCGAACCGGGCGTGATTGTCGAGGGCCGCGACATCACGACGGTCGTCGCACCGGATGCTCCGGTGCGCGTTCTGCTGACCGCCAGCCCAGAGGCTAGACTGGCCAGAAGGTCGGCGGAGCTGAGCGCCGTGTCGACCGAGGCGACCGCGCAGCAGCTGGCCTCGCGGGATGCCCAAGATTCCCGCGTGGTCGACTTCATGAACGCCGCCGAGGGAGTCACGACTCTCGACTCCACCGAACTCGACTTCGAGCACACGGTGCAGGCGCTCGTCGACATTGTGCGTGCGGGGGCCTGATACTCGGCTCTCGCGCGAAACACACGCCGCCTGCGGGCGGCGGAACAAGTGGGAGGATCCCATGACCGAGAACCCGAATACCCCTGAGCACGACCCCGTCGACGGCGGCACGGTCGACGGCGGCCTTGCCGATGGCACCGCTGTCGACGACGCTGCCGCCCGTGACGAAGTGCGCGATGCCACGCGGAACACCGCGCGCGGGGCATCCGCCTCGCCTGACGACGCCGAGTTCGCGAACGCCGAAGCGGCAGAGGCTGTTGCCGCGCGCCTCGCCGAACTCGATGACGATCTCGCGACCAAGCGCGCCGATGCTCTCATCGCTGGCCTCGCGGCCTACGACCTCGACGACGACGACCTCGAGTTGCTCGAAGGCGCCGAGCTCGGTGAAGACGGCATCATCTCGATGCCGGCCCTGCCGGTGCTCGCGATCGTCGGCCGGCCAAACGTTGGCAAGAGCGCACTCGTGAACCGCATCATCGGTCGTCGCGAAGCCGTGGTCGAAGACACTCCCGGTGTGACGCGCGACCGCGTCATGTACAAAGCGGAGTGGAACGATCGCAAGTTCACGCTCGTCGACACCGGAGGGTGGGAGCCCGACGCCTCGGGCATCAACGCCTCTGTCGCCGCACAAGCCGAGGTTGCTGTCGATCTTGCGGATGCTGTGCTCTTCGTCGTCGACGCCATGACTGGTCCGACCGCGACCGACGAGTTCGTCGTCAAGATGCTGCGGCGTTCGAAGAAGCCCGTCATCCTCGCCGGCAACAAGGTGGATGACGCGCGTCAAGAACCCGAGGCCGCCGCGCTGTGGGGCCTCGGCCTCGGTCAGCCCTGGCCGGTCTCTGCTCTGCACGGTCGTGGTGTTGCTGACCTTCTCGACCACGTGCTCACGGTGCTGCCCGAGGTTTCGGCCGTCGCGAAGCAAGAGTTTGGTGGGCCGCGTCGCGTTGCGCTGCTCGGGCGCCCGAACGTGGGCAAATCGAGCTTGCTCAACAAGGCCGCTCGTGAAGAGCGCGTTGTTGTCAACGAGATGGCCGGGACGACGCGTGACCCCATCGACGAGCAGATCGAGCTCGGCGGCAAGGTGTGGCGTTTCGTTGACACCGCCGGTATTCGTCGGCGCGTGCACTTGCAACAAGGTGCTGACTTCTACGCCTCGTTGCGCACTGCCGCGGCGCTCGAGAAGGCGGAGGTTGCGGTCGTTCTCATCGACGTGACCGAGCCGCTCAGCGAGCAAGACGTGCGAATCATCGACCTCGTGCTCGAGTCGGGGCGTGCTCTTGTGCTCGCGTTCAACAAGTGGGATCTGCTCGATGACGAGCGTCGTCGCTACCTCGAACGCGAGATCGAGCAAGATCTGCACCACGTGGCGTGGGCGCCGCGCGTCAACATCTCGGCGCGCACGGGACGTCACCTCGAGAAGCTCGTGCCGGCGCTCGAGGTTGCTCTCGAGTCGTGGGATACGCGTATTGCGACCGGCAAGCTCAACGCTTTTGTGGCCGAACTGACGGCAGCGCATCCGCACCCCGTTCGTGGAGGCAAGCAGCCACGCATCTTGTTTGCGACGCAAGCCTCGACGCGCCCGCCGACCTTCGTGCTCTTCACGACCGGATTCCTTGACCCGCAGTATCGGCGCTTCATTACGCGTCGTCTGCGCGAGGTATGGGGCTTCGAGGGCACGCCTATCCAGGTCAATATGCGAGTCAGGGAAAAGAGGCAGCGCTAAGCGCTGCCAGCAGAGGCCATTTCTGGCCTCTGCCCCTGACTCGCCGAGGCCCGTCTCGGGCCTCGGACGCGAGAACAGACAGCGCTAGCTGCCCGCGAGAGCCACTTCTCGCCCTCGGCGGCGAACTCGCCGATTTCCTGTCGAAACCCGCCGGTCTCGCTCGACCGTGCCCGCACGGTCGGCCCTCGCCCGCCGGTCTCGCTCGACCGACCCCGCGCGGTCGGTCCTCACCCACCCTGCGCCCACAACCGACCCTGCGCGGTCGACCCGCGCCGACCGGGCAACCACTTCGGGTGACTCCTGAATCGTAGGAAAGTCGAACGACTTTGCTCGGATTCTTCCTTCGATTGGGGAGTCGGCGCTTGGTGATGCCCCGGGGGTGACGTGCAGAGCGGCACAGTTGCGTGCGCGGGAAAGGCGACTAGATGCGTGCGCGGAAACAGCGCTTAGATGCGTGCGCGGAAACAGCGCTTAGATGCGTCGGGCAGCCGCGAATTCGGTGACGACTCCGGGGTGTCCGAGCGGGGTCGCAAGCACCGAGTCGGGGGCGCGCGCAGCGAGGTCGGGGAACCCGGCCGCCGCGAGCAGCTCATCGTCGAGGTGCAGCAGCTCGGCGTCGACGACTGACCATGGCTCGTGCGTGTTGCGCGCGTAGAGGGTGCGGCCAAGGTGGCGTTCGTGGAATCCCCAGCGCGCGGTGAGGAAACGGCTGAGCTCGGTATCGACCGCGGTCGTGCCAGGGCGCGCATGGATGTGCGTGGTGGGGCGAGGGCCCGTGCGGCGGCGCGAGCGGTACTCGATCGTCGTGTCATCGATCCGGCTTTCGGCGCGCATCCACCGATAGGGGAGCCCGAAGAGGGCACGCGCGGCCAGCACCGACGGCAACTGTTCCGCGTCGAGTGATCGAAACACGACTCCGCGCCGGCCAGCATCGTCGATCGAGTAGGTGCGTACGTTGATCTCGATGAACGTGCCGAGTCCGGGCACGGGCGGCAGGGGCAGAAAAGCGTGGTCGCTCAGCACGAAGGGAATGAGCCCGACCCAGGCGTCACCGTTGGCATCGACGTCGGGCCGAGTGCCCGCGGGCATGAACGGCGCAACGACGTCGGGTGGTACGCGCCAATGCAGAAACACGAAGTCGCTCCAGCGCTGACGGATGACCGCGCGGCCCGGCAGCGGAGGCGCGTGCGGCTCGGGCGCGCTGAGATCAGCAGGGAGCATGCTCCCATCATCCTCGCTTAGCCTGGAATCACCATGTCGCACGATCCGCTCTCGCACACGCCGCCGCCCCTGCCCATGGGTGCTGCGCGTGACCCGGGCGACGCCTGGGTCGAGGGCGACAACGGTCAGCGGTACTGGGGTCGGTTTGGCGCGGCCGGCCTGCTGGCGTGGCACCCCGAGGCGGGAATTTTGCTGCAGCATCGCGCGGTGTGGTCACACCACGGCGGCACCTGGGGACTCCCGGGCGGCGCCCGCAAACAGGGCGAGTCGGCCGTCGATGCCGCTGTGCGCGAAGCGGGCGAAGAGGCGGGCGTTCCCGTTGCCGCGATCGAGCCACTGTTTGAGAGCCTCTTCGACCTCGGTTTCTGGTCGTACACGACCGTCGCGGTGCGGGTGCTGCGGCTCTTCGCGCCGATCGTCGCCGACGCCGAAAGCGTTGCGTTGCGCTGGGTTCCGCTCGACGAGGTGGATGCTCTGCCCCTGCACCCCGGATTCGCCGCGAGCTGGCCAGCGTTGCGCGCGCAGTTGCCCGAACGCTAGTCCCCGCCTCCGCCTCCGCCCCCGCCATCTGCTCCGCCGCCGTCTACTCCGCCCCCTTCAAACTGGTCTGCGTTCCGGTAGGAGCCACCGCCGTCACCGTAAGGATGAGACGCAATGAAGGGGGCGCCGTTGCCGTCGGTAGCCGGGCTGGCAGTCTGATGACGTTGTGACGAGCGACGCGCCAACAGAACAAGCCCGATGATGACGAACAGCCACCCCACGGGAATGAATAGCCACGTGAGCACGGCGAGATCGGGCCCGGGCTGAACCGCGACCCCCACGATAATCGCCACGATGCCGAGCGCCACGAGGATGAGGTCAGCCCGTACCGAGCGCGGTGGTTGGCCCGGCGTGGCGGGCGATTGATTGCTCATGCTCCGATCGAATCACATTCGATCGATCCTCGCATCAGCAACCCGCTAGTCGTCGCGCTCCGCGGCTTCGAGTCGCTTGAGGGCCTCGAGTGCGTCGTCGGCGGCCTCGCGGAACGGATGCAGCACGGTCGAGACGGTGCCATCAATGAGGGCCTGTCGGTAGAGGTGCGTCTGGTCGTCGGTGTGCACCGTGACGGCGATCGGGCACCGGGCTCCCGCGCGCCGCAGGGCTGCGGCGAGGACGAGGTTAGTGTCGACATCGGGCACCGTCGAGATGATGAAGCGCGCATCGTGCACGGGCAGGGTCTCGGGAAACTCCGGGCTGCGGGCATCGCCGAACACGACGTCGACGTGCGTCTCGAGCTCAGCATCCTGAAGCCGCACTTCGGCGAAAGGGTCCCACTCGACCAGCAGCACGCGGCATCCTTCGCCGACGAGCTCGCGAATGAGTTGGCTGCCGAAACGGCCGTGCCCGAACACGATCGCGTCGTAGTGCTGTTGCAGTGAGTCGGGGGCCGCGCGCGGGGTGCGACGTTGCAATCGCGAGAGCAGAGGCTCGAGTCGAGTGGCGAAGCGCTCGGAGTAGGGGATGAGGTAGCTCGACCCCGCGATCGTGATGAGGGCCACGAGCGTCACGAGCCCCACGATGTCGTCATCGACGAGCCCGATGTCACGCGTGAGGGCGATCAGGATGAGGCTGAACTCGCTGATTTGCGCGATCGCGAGGCCCGCGAGAAAGCCCACGCGAGCCGGATAGCCCATGAGGCTCATGATGCCGATCATGGTCACGGGCGTGCCGACAAGCACGAAGATCGAGAGCGCGATCGCGAGCGGCACTTGTGCCCCGATGGCGGCGAAGTCGAGCTCGGCGCCCAGCACGATAAAGAAGAACAGCAGCAAGAAGTCGCGTAGCCCGCTGAGTGATGCGTGCACTTGTTCGCGATAGCGGGTGGATGCGAGGGCGAAGCCAGCGAGGAACGCCCCGACCTCGATCGAGAACCCGAGCACGTCGGTGAGCGCGGCCACACCGATCGCCCACGCGACACTCCAGACGATGAGCAGCTCTTGACTCGTGGCAACGCGGTCGAGTAGCCAGGGCAGCACCCAGCGCATGGCGACGCCGATGCCGACCAGCAGACCGCCACCCCCGAGCAGGATGCGCAGTGCTTCAGCGCCCAGATCGAACGACGCGCCATCGGTGGCGCCCGTGCCGATGCTCGTGAGCACGATCATGACGACGATGACGACGACGTCTTGCACGATGAGCAGACCGAGGGCGACACGCCCGTGTAGTTGATCGAGTTGGCGATGGTCGGTCAAGAGCTTGACGACGATGATCGTCGAGGAGAACGTGATCGCAACGCCAACGACGGCGGCCGCCACGAGGTCGAGCCCAAAGAGCAGGGCGATTCCGAAGCCGACGACGGCCATGATGGCGATTTGGCCGAGTCCGGTGGCGAGAGCAACGGGGCCGACCGATCGCACGAGATTCACGTCGAGCTTCAGCCCGACCAAGAACAGCAGAATCGCGATGCCGATCTCCGCGAAGAGTTCGAGGGCTTCGGCTTCGTGCACCCAGTCGAGAGCGCTCGGGCCCACGACGATTCCCACGACGATAAACGCGATGATGAGGGGTTGGCGAGCGCGATGCGCGAGAAACGCGACCGTGGCAGCGAGCGCGAGAATGAGCGCCGTGATGCCGAAGGTGTCGAGCTCGAGCGCCATGAGGTTCACGGTATCAATGTCGAGGATTCGTGTCGGGAGCCGTTAGTCCCGGAACCCGCTTCGGGCACCGAGCGACCGCGCGGCATGAGGGCGAGCATGTGCTGCGTGATGAGCGGGGCGACTCGGTGCTGGGCGAACTCGCGGGGGTGCATCCACATGACGGCATCGATCTCGGCGTCGGCGGCGACCGCGTGGTTAATGCGTGCGGCGAAGACGTCGGCGATGAGCGTTGTGCCGGCTTCGTTGGCAGCGGCCGTGGTGAAGGTGCCGAGCGGTTCAAGTTGTGCGGGGTCGAGCGTGACGCCGAGCTCTTCGTGGAGTTCGCGTGCGAGCGTTTGGGCGGGGGACTCGCCGGGCTCGGG
Source organism: Actinomycetota bacterium (assembly GCA_013297625.1). Classification (GTDB taxonomy): domain Bacteria; phylum Actinomycetota; class Actinomycetes; order Actinomycetales; family Microbacteriaceae; genus Microcella. The sequence goes on from JAAFHT010000063.1 coordinate 7,141, forward strand.
TTTGCCGCCGGGTTGCATCCACACGTCGGTGCCGCGCTTGCGCACGACGAGCAGGCGCCCGGCGTCGTCGACCGCGAGCAGTGCCGATACCCGGATCACGGGCTGGGCCGCAGGGTCGGGCGCTGTGTCGTCGGCGCGCGTGGTGGGTGTGTCGCGGTTGCTGGCGGGCGTGTCGGGTGTGTCGCGGTCGCTGGGGCGCGTGTCGGGGGTGCTGCGGTTGCTGGCGGGCGTGTCAGGTGTGTCGCGGTTGCTCGGGCGCGTGTTCGGGGTGCCGCTGTCGCTGGAGGGCGTGGTGGGGGTGCCGCCCTCGCTCACGCGCGCTCGTCGATGATCGTCGTGATCGCGATACGGATTCCCCGCTCGAGTTCATCGAGCGTGTTGTGCGGGTCGCCCCCGAGTTGTGGGGTCGCCGGCACGTGAATAAACCCGATCTGCAGCGGTGCACCGCTGGCCGGCCCGGCCAGCCCGGCCGCCCCCGCCCGTGCGTCTGCGCCCCTCGACGACGACCCCGCGCCCGCCCCTGCGCCCACGCGCTGCTCGGCGATGCCGAGGCCGGCGTACATGAGGGCGTTGCAGACGTAGCTTCCGGCTGACAATGAGACTTCGGCGGGAATTCCCGCGTTCGCGATCGCGTGAGCGATCTGTGTGACCGGTAGGAGGGCGAAGCGGGCGGCGGGTCCGTGGGGCTCCAGGGGAGCATCCGTCAGGTGAAGGCCGTCGTTGTCGGCCACCGGCGCGTCGGCGAGGTTGATGGCGATGCGTTCGGGGGTGATGGCGCGGCGGTTTTCGGCGAGGCCGAGCATGATCACGATGTCGGGGTCATGCGCGTCGATTGCGGCGGCGAGCAGGCCGGGAGCCTGCGTGAACGACACGGGTAGCACCTCGCCCACGATGTGGCAGTCGGGATGCCCGAGCTCGGCCAGTCGCCGCGCTAGCTCGCCGCTGGGGTTGACGGCCGCGCCGCCAAACGGCTCGAACCCGGTGACGAGCACAGTGGGCAGAGTCGGCGGCGTCATGCGTCTAGCCTGTCACGCGTGACGCCTGGCTCGCGATAGAGGGTTCACGCTGGGCCCGGGCACGACGAACTCAGGGCTTCAGTGCGTCGAGCAACGCCCGACTGCGGGTCGGCATCGCTCGCACCTTTGTAGCCACGACTGCGTGCTCGCCCTCTGGCGGCACGAGCAGATAGTGCGGCCCATCACGGCGGATCTCCCACCCATTGTTGTGCGCGAGCAGGTGGTGATGTCGACAGAGCAGGATTCCGTCGGCGACATCGGTGCGGCCGCCGTCGCGATGCCAGTGGTCGATGTGATGGGCTTCGCACCAGGAGGGTGGGCGTTCGCAGCCGGGCCATCGGCATCCGCCGTCGCGCGCTGCGAGGGCAAGGCGCTGGGCGCGACTGAACAGGCGTCGTTCGCGGCCAAGGTTGAGTGGTTGCCCGGCGTTCGCGGGGTTTCCGTCGATGGTGAGCACGACCGTTCCGGCGCTACACGCGTGACGCTCGACCGTCGACAGGGAGACCGGGTCGGGCTGACCCTCGAGAAAGCCACGGCCTTCTCGCGCATCGAGTGCGCGCGCGGCGACGATGACGCGCACGCCCACCGGCCCATCGCCGAGCAATTGCGAGGTGTCGGCGGCGGCACCCTGCCGCAACAGTTCGGCCATGGTGTCGCTTGCGCGCTGCTCGGGAGAGCGGTCATCGTCGGCGAAGAGTGCGCGGGGGTCGCCGTCGCGAGCAGCGCCGTCGCGAACACCGCCCTCAGGCACGTCGGAGCTGAAGCTCGGCACAACGCGTCGAGGTGACGTGACGCGGTCGTAGACGTCGCTCACGATCGCGAAGGTCTCGGGGTCGAGCACCCAGTGTGCGTAGCCCATGCCGTCAGCTCGACGGCCGAGGCGGAATGACCGCTGTTGGCGGCGAGCTTCTTCGCGCTCGGGCAGACCCAGCAGGTCGAGGTCGTCGCGCATCGCGCGCGCTTCGCGTGCCGCACGGTCAGCATCGAGACCCGCGACGCGGGGGAACAGCTGTTCAGCGGCGGCGTCGAGCATCTCGGCGGTCAGTGCGGGGGAGGGCGAGCCGAGCCCCAACCGCACCGCGTCAGCCACGGCGACACTCACGCTGCCGTCGAGCACAGAATCGAGCATCGCCGACCCGACGCGCACGGCCGCCCGGGCGTCAGCCGCCCGGGTTCCGGTGGTGACCCGCACGAGCTCGTCGGGAGTGCGGTGACCCGTGCGCTGCGCGAGACCCTCTGACCCGAGCTCGGGGGCCGACCGGCGCGCGATCTCGCCCGCCACGAGCGACACGTGCAGTTGAGCGAGGCGCACCTCGTCAGCGGCGACACGCGTGAGTTCGAGCAGCGCGTCGTCGCCCAGGGAACGGTAGAGGTCGAGGTCGCGCGGGACGCTCGCGAGAGCATCCACCGCAGAAACCATCGCGGTGGCGACGACTGCGTGGGCCGGAATATGCGCGGTGCCGAGGAAGTCAACCGCCGAGCGAGAAGGCGCGGGGGACACGGGCACAGTCGCAAGCATTGTCGTCACGCTCCCACCCCTTTCGTCGCCTGGCCTGAATTCGATGATTCGAACATACATTCGACCACTGACATTGGGGCGGGGTGTCCACAGGCCACCCTCAGCGGGGTGGCGCCTCCGACTCGTCGGTTGAGGATGGCGCGCTCGGCGACGGGGGCGCTGCTTCGGGGGCCGGCGGGGCGGGCTCTCCGGCAGCATCCGGCGCCGACTCTGCCGACCCCGCTCCAGCCCCCATCGACCCGGCCAGCGAGTAGAACACGACGCCGACGCCCCAGAAGACGACCCCGAGCGCGATGTTGTCGGGCATCGTGATGGTGAAGACCACGCCGACGGCGAAGAAGGTGATGCCCGTGGCCATCCAGGCTCCGCGGGCGGCGGCTGAACCGTTCGAGTCGCTCATGACTCCACGTTAGCCGCGGCCGAGCCCCCACGCGAAGCCGCCTCCGCCTTCACCCGCGAGGCCGAGCCAGCGCGCACCCGCACCGAAACCTCACCACCCACCCCGCGCCACTCCACCATCGCCAGCACGGCCGCGAGCGCCAAGAGCACTCCCGCGAGCTCGAAGCCCTCTTCAACCGCGAGCAGCAGCTGCACCCCGAGCTCGGCAGCAGCCGACCCCTCAGCCGACCCCTCGACCGACCGCGCGAGCAAGCCGCCGAGCCCTTCGAGCACGATGGCTCCGAACAAGAACAGCGCGCCGCCGACGATGAGCCCGGTGCGCAATCGTGCATCGATGCGGCGGGCGACGACGAGCACCCCAACCCCACCCAGAATCGCCAGCGGGATGCCCACGACGAGCCACTCATACGTCGGCAGTTCACCGAGCCCGAGAATGCGCGGCAGCGGCGTCAGCCCCTCGTGAAACTGGGCGGTTTCGTCGATCGACAGAGCGAGAGCCACGGCGGCGAGGATGGCGTAGGGCGACCCGGCCTGAGCATCCGTTCGGCGCAGCAGCAGCGCGATGAGCGCGAGGGTCACGCCCACCGCGGCCATGAGCGCGGCGGTGAACCAGGCCCACACGGTGAATTCGTCGCCGGCGTAGAAGAGTCGGTAGAACTGCGCCGCGAACGCTCGCGCGAAGCCCGAGAGGTCGGTGAGGGTGAGAAGCGCGTTGGCCGTGGTACCGACGATGAGCATGACGCCCCCGATGACCGCCAGCCAGCGCAGCAGCGTGGGCGAGGCGAGACTGCGCCAGGTCGTCGACTCAGAATCACTCACGACTTCACCCTAACCGCGCCACCCTCACGGCAGGAGTAGCGTCGGCGCATGACCGAAACGCTCTCACCCCGGCGCACGCGCATCGTCTTGCTCGTTGTGAGCATCGCGCTCATGACGGTGGTGTCGGCGGTCAGCGGACTCAACGTCGCCCTACCGAGCCTCGCCCGCGCAACCGGCGCGAGCCAGACCGAGCTCACGTGGATCGTCGACGCCTACACCGTCATCTTCGCCGGGCTCTTGCTCGCCTCGGGCGCGATCGGTGACCGCGTGGGCCGCAAGGGCATTCTCATGGTGGGCCTCGTGATCTTCGGCCTCGCCGCGGGTGCCGCCGCGTTCGTCGAGACGCCCGAAGCGCTCATCGTTCTGCGCGCGGTCATGGGCATCGGTGCGGCCGCGATCATGCCCACGACGCTCTCGGTCATCACGACGACGTTCCCGCTGGAAGAGCGTCCCAAAGCCGTGGGTGTCTGGGTCGGCGTCGCGGGCGGTGGGGCGGCGATCGGCGTGTTCGTCGCGGCCGTGCTGCTGCAGTGGTTCGAGTGGCCGGCGTTCTTCTGGCTCAACGTGGTGCTCGCGGCGGTCAGTTTGGTGGGCACGGCGTTGGTGGTTCCGAAGGGGCGAGACGAGCATCCGCCCCGCTTTGACGGCGTCGGCGCGGTGCTGAGTCTGCTCGCGGTTGGCGGCATCGTGTTTGGCATCATCGAGATTCCGGAGCGGGGGGCGGATGACCCGCTCGCGCTCGGCGTGCTCGCCCTCGGGCTGGCGAGCCTCGTGGCGTTCGTGCTCTGGGAGTGGCGCACGCCCTCCCCGCTGCTCGACCCGCGCCTCTTTGCCGGACGCGGATTCAGCATGGGCAGCCTCTCGATCTCGGTGCAGTTCTTCGCCGCGTTCGGCTTCTTCTTTGCGGCCCTGCAATACCTGCAGTTCGTGGCCGGGCTGAGCCCGCTGTGGGCGGCGGCGTGTCTGCTGCCGATGCCCTTCATCCTCATTCCGCTCGCGCGGTTCTCGCCGCGCCTCGCGCAACGCTTCGGATACCGCCGCGTCGCCCCCGTGGGCCTGCTGCTCATCGCGGCCGCGTTCGTGGTCTTCAGCCGCCTCGAGGTCGAGCTCAACTACGCGGTCTTCTTCACCGGAATCGTGCTCTTCGCCATCGGCATGGCACTTTCGGGTGCTCCCTCGACGACGGCGATCACCCAGTCGTTGCCGCCCGGCAAGCAGGGCGTGGCCTCGGCCGTCAACGACACCGCGCGCGAGTTCGGCAGCGCGCTCGGCATCGCCGTGCTCGGCAGCATCCTCACCGCCACCTACAAATCGGGGGTTCAGGATGTGATCGCGGGCCTCCCGCCCACGATCGCCTCGGCCATCGAATCCTCGATCGCCTTCACCCAATCTGACCGAGTCGCCGACTTCGGAGCAGCCGCCGAGCCCATCATCGCCGCCGCCAAAGAGTCGTTCCTCAACGGTGTCACGTCAGCTCTGCTGGTAGCGGCAGTGGTGCTCGCGATAACGGCAACGATCACGGCCACCTTCGGCCCGCGGCGCGCACCAGCACCCCCGCCCCTGCACTAGACTCTCCTACGGCCCACCCTCGCGGAGGGGCCAGCCACGGGCTGTGGCGCAGCTTGGTAGCGCACTTGACTGGGGGTCAAGGGGTCGCAGGTTCAAATCCTGTCAGCCCGACTGATGCGAAATGGGGCCGGATTTATCCGGCCCCATTTCGCATGCTCGGGCAGAAAAGGTTGCACCTGCG
>JAAFHT010000083.1 GCA_013297625.1 Actinomycetota bacterium
CCGCCGTTGAACTGGTACGACACGATGTAGTCGGTGATCGGCGCTGCGCCGGCGTTCGCGGGGGCGTCCCAGTCGAGCGTGAGGGTCGTGCCGGTGTTCGCCGTCACGCTCAGGTTCTGCACCGCACTGGGCGTGGCCGCTGCTGATCGCACGGCGACGGTCGCGCCGGGGGAGGCGCCGAAGCTGTTGACGGCTTGCACGCGGAACACGAACGGGATGTTCGGGCTGGGGTTCACGAACGTGTATTCGGTCAGGGTGTCAACCGGCGTGGTCTGCGGCCAGAAGGTTGTTCCGCCGTTGAACTGGTACGAGACGACGTAGTCAGTGATGGGTGTCGCTCCGGCGTTTGCAGGGGCATCCCAGTCCAGGGTCAAGGTTGAGCCGTTATTGACGGTCACGCGCAAGTTCTGAACCGCCGAGGGGGTGGCTGCCGCGGAGGTTACCGCGACCGTGGCACCGGGGGAGGCGCCGAAACTGTTGACGGCTTGCACGCGGAACACGAACGGGATGTTCGGGCTGGGGTTGACGAAGGTGTATTCGGTCAGGGTGTCAACCGGAGTGGTCTGCGGCCAGAAGGTTGTTCCGCCGTTGAACTGGTAGGAAACGATGTAGTCGGTGATAGGAGAGCCGCCGCTGGTGGCGGGGGCATCCCAGTCCAGGGTCAAGGCTGCGCCCGTGTTGGCGGTGACGCGCAGGTTTTGCACCGCACCCGGAATGGGAACAAGGGTTCCTAAGTTGAGGAGCCTGTTCGGTGAACCTGCACCGGCCGACCCGACAACATTTACGAGAGAGCTATCGATGATCTGACTCGTGATGGTTTGGGCGCTCGCGCTGGGCTGAACGCCCCACGCGAGGGCCGCGACCCCAGCGACGTGGGGCGCCGCCATCGAGGTGCCTTGCATCACCATTGAGCCGGCTGGATTGTTCCATTGCAGTGAGCGGATGCTCGTACCGGGGGCAAAGACATCGAGGCAGGCTCCGAAGTTCGAGAAGGCTGTGGCGCGCGAGTCGTTGGATTGAGTCGCCCCTACGGTGAGCGCGTTTGTCGCGCGCGAGGGGCTATAGGCGCAGGCATCGGCGTTGCTGTTGCCCGCCGCGACCACCATGACGAAGCCCAGATTCGCCATGTCGTTGATCTTCGGCGAGAGGAAGTCTTGAACTGCCGGAACTGGGCTGCTGGACCCGAGACTCAAGTTCACGACGCCGGGTGTTCCAGCGGGGTGATTCGCCACGATCCAGTCGAGGCCGGCGAGCACGTCGGCACCGGACGCTTCTCCTGCGCAGGGGAATACGCGAACCGGAATAACGAAGGCTTGCTTTGCTACTCCGTAGGTGGTGCTGGCCGCGGTTCCGGCCACGTGGGTTCCGTGCCCGTTGCAGTCGTTCGTGCCTTGACCATCGGAGATCGTTGTCATGCCCGGCAAGAGGCGGGATCCGAACTGGGCGGCATTCGGAGCAATGCCGGTGTCAACGATATAGATACGAGTTCCGCTGCCCGCCGAGTCGGGGTAGGCGTAGATCGAGTCAGCTGGTGCCGTCGCTTGGTCGAGTCGGGAGAGGTTCCAAGGCGCATCAGACTGCGTGGCCCCGACCGTCACCTCAAAGTCTTCGTAGACGGCGATGACCTCGGGCGAGCTCTCGAGTTCGGCAACCTCGCTGGGGGTGAGTTCTGCCGCGAAGCCGTTGAGCACTTCGCCGTACGTCTCGGTCGGTTGCTCGCCGTTGAGCACGTCGATGCTGACTTCATCAACGCTCGCCGACGGGGCCAACTCGACGATGAACGGGGCCTCGGCTTCGACCGTGGCAACAGCGGGCATGCCAACGAGGCTCGATACCGACAACGCGACGATCGCGCCAATGCCGACAACACGACGTGCAACCATGGTTCCCCCAATTATGTGCTGGTCTCCACGGTACTTTGCTCGCGGAACTTGCGCGAGCGCGAGTGTTCGTCTCGCGATGATCAAGGGTTAGGCGACCAGGCGGTCCTCGTATCGTGACACCATTCTGAGCATGCTGTTGCGTATCGAAAACACGCCCCGCCCCTACGCCTGGGGATCGACCACCGCCATCGCCGAGCTGCTCGGCACGACTCCGTCGGGCGGGCCCGAGGCTGAGCTGTGGCTCGGCGACCACCCGGGGTCGCCGGCGCGCATTGTGGCGGGTGAGGGGGGCGGAGCATCCGATCTCTCCTCGATGCTGCTCGCCCGCGGCGAGAAGCTGCCGTTCTTGCTCAAGGTGCTCGCGGCGGGCGAGCCGCTCTCGTTGCAAGCGCACCCGACGATCGCCCAGGCGCGCGAGGGCTTTGCGCGCGAGAACGCCGCGGGCATCGCCGTTGACGCTGCGAATCGCAACTACAAAGACGAGCTGCACAAGCCCGAGCTCATCTTTGCGCTGAGCGACCCGTTCATTGCGCTCGCGGGTTTTCGCCCGGTCGCCGAGGCGCGCGCCGCGCTCGCTGCCGCTGAGCAGCCTGCGCTCGCGGGGTTCATCAACCGCCTCGTTGATGACGCGGCACTGTCCGACCTCGTGCGCTGGCTCATTGCGGGCGGTCCCGAGCTGACCGCCGTGGTGGATGCCCTCGTCGCCACCGCCCGCACTCTCGAGCACGACGCCCGCGACACCCCGAGTTGGGCGACCGTACGCCGCCTCGCCGAGTACTACCCCGGCGACCCCGGCATCGCGATGTCGACGCTCATGCACACGGTCGTGCTGCGCCCGGGCGAGGCGCTTTACCTGCCGACCGGCAACATCCACTCGTATCAGCAGGGCCTCGCGATCGAGGTCATGGCCGCGAGCGACAACGTGCTGCGCGGCGGCCTGACGCCCAAGCACGTGGATGCGGCCGAACTCATGCGCGTGCTCGACGCCCGCCCGGTGGCCGAGCCGCGCATTGCTCCGGTCGAGTTGTCGCCCGGCGTGCACCGCTTCACTCCCGATGTCGTGGACTTCGCGCTGACGGTGGTCGACGCAGGCTCAGCCGTCGACGGCATCACCCTCGAGACGGGCGGGCCAGCGATCGTGCTGTGCCTTGAAGGCCAGGTGACACTGCAGGGTGAGCTCACTCTCGAGCGCGGGCAGGCTGCCTTCGGCGACGACGACTCGATTCACCTGGTCGGTGCGGGCCGCGCGGTCGTGGCGACCGGGCGTCACCCGTTAGCGTGATGCCATGACCTGGCTTGTCACCGGCGGCGCCGGCTACATCGGAGCGCACGTCGTGCGCGCCCTCACCGCGGCGGGCATGGCTTCGGTCGTGCTCGACGACCTCTCGAGCGGGCACGCCGCTTTTGTTCCTGAGGGCGTGCCGTTCGTGCGCGCATCCATTCTTGACGCCGCGGCGGTGGATTCCACGCTCGCCGACCATGCGGTCACGGGCGTCATTCACGTGGCCGGCTTCAAATATGCCGGGGTGAGTGTGCAGCGACCCCTGCACACCTACGAACAAAACGTCACGGGCATGATCACGCTGCTCGAGGCGATGCAGCGCCACGGAGTCGACCAGTGCGTGTTCTCGTCGTCAGCGGCCGTCTTCGGTGCCGTTGATGTCGCCATCGTGACGGAAGATATGCCCAAGAACCCCACGTCGCCCTATGGCGAGTCAAAGCTGATTGGCGAGTGGCTGTTGCGCGATCAGGCGGTCGCAGCGGGCCTGCGGCACACGAGCCTGCGTTACTTCAACGTGGTGGGATCGGGCGACCTCGCCGTGCGCGATACGAGCCCGCACAACCTGTTTCCGCTCGTGTTCGACGCGCTCGTTGAGGGTCGCGTGCCCCGCATCAACGGAACCGACTACCCGACGCCCGACGGAACGTGTGTGCGCGACTACATTCACGTGGCCGACCTCGCCCTCGCGCACGTCGAGGCTGCACGGCGCCTTGAGGCAGGCGAGGCGATCGAACCGGCCTACAACCTCGGTTCGGGCGACGGCGTTTCGGTGCGCCAGATCATGGATGCGGTGGCCGAAGTGACGGGCATCGCCTTCGTGCCCGAGGTGAGCGACCGGCGCCCGGGGGATCCGCCGCGCATTGTGGCGAGTGGCGAGCTGGCCGCGCGTGACTTGGGCTGGGCGATGCGTCACTCGCTCGCCGATATGGTCGAGTCGGCGTGGCAGGCGCGGAGAGCATCCGTCTGATTGCGGCGACGGCGTGGGCCGTTCACGCTGAGCATCACTCGATTGCCATAGCGGTTTCTGCGGCGCGTCGCAACTCTCATTCGACTATCGAACCTTTTACGATGTGCGACTTGACGCGAGCGAATGACACGAGTGTAATTAGGGCATCCCGCGCAACCGGGGGGTAGCGCAGGGAAAGGAGTCAGGCCGATGAGTGAGTACCGCAACACTGTTCCCGGCGATTGGTTCGTTGACCCTGTTCGACTGGGCGTGCCTGGTGTACGACGCACGCGTTCGGTTGATGACGACGAGAACGCCCTTGCCTGGCAGGCCGATGCGCTGTGCGCGCAAACCGACCCCGAAGCCTTCTTTCCTGAAAAGGGCGGCTCGACGCGCGACGCCAAGAAGATCTGCACGACGTGCGAGGTCAAGGCTGAGTGCCTCGAGTATGCGCTGCAGAACGACGAGCGCTTCGGCATCTGGGGCGGCCTGAGCGAGCGCGAGCGCCGCAAGCTTCGCCGCCGCGCCTGACCCATCTCGTTCACCGAGCGGCTTAGGGTCGAAAGAGTGCAGCCCCGAGTCATTGCAATCGTTGTCGCCCGCCGTGGCGGCACGCCGTTGCAGCAGACTCTGGATGCTCTCGCCCAGCAAAGCCGCCGCCCCGACCAACTCGTGGTCGTCGACGCCGCGGGCGTCGACGCGGTCACGGCCCAGCTCGCGGCGGCAAACCCCACCCAGTTCGTCACCGCAGGGTCGGGCCTCGGATTCGGCGAACTCGTGCATCGCGCGCTCGCAGCCGTGCCGTTGCCCGAGCCGACAAGCTCGCCCTACGGCGGGGTCGACGAGTGGCTCTGGCTCTTGCGCCACGACACCGTGCCTGATCCGAACGCGCTGCAACGTTTGCTCGCGGCTGTGGAGGTTGCGCCGTCGGTAGCGGTGGCGGGGGCCAAGCAACTCGAGGCCGAGCATCCGACGGTCATCGCCGCTTACGGTGAGACGCTCACGCGCTGGGGCGCCACGATGGCTATTGCCGAGCGCGAACTCGACCAGGCGCAGCACGACCGCACGAGCGATGTGCTCGCCGTGGGCGAGGCCGCGATGCTCGTGCGGCGCACGGTCTACAACGCCGTGGAGGGATTCGACTCGGCGCTTCCGAGCGTTGATGCCGCGCTTGATCTGTGTGTGCGCATCCGTCTCGCCGGTCACCGGGTGGTGGGGGTGCCGCAAGCGCGCGTCTTCGTCTATGAGGGCACGGCATCTGCAGGGCGAGCCGGTGGTGGCAGGCCGGTGTCGCCCCGAACGCGCGCCCGACTCATGCGCACGGCGCAACTGCACCGCCGCCTGGTCTACTCCCCGGCGGTCGCCGTGCCGCTGCACTGGCTCAGCCTGGGGCCGATCGCGATTGTGCGAGCACTCGGGCACCTCGCGCGCAAGCGGCCCACCTATGCGGGCGGTGAGTTCGCCGCGGCGCTCGCTGTTGCCTTCTCGGGCAGCGCGGTGCCCGCCGCCCGTCGACGGTTGGCTCGAGGCCGCTCGCTCGGCTGGTCGGTCATTGCTCCGTTGCGCATGGCGCCCGATGAGGTGCGCCGGCGTCGCGCGATCGCTCGCGACGCTCAGTTGGCCGCTCTCGACGACGATCGCCCGCCGCGTCCTGACTTTCTGCCCGGTGGCGCGGCCGTCGTGGCTCTCGCGGCCGCCGTCGGCGCCATCGCTTTCGCGCCTCTCTTGGGCGCGCCCGCACTGTTGGGCGGCGCTCTCGCTCCGCTCGCGCCCGATCTGCCGACCCTGCTGGCGTCTCTTGAGCGTACGAGCGCGGGTGCCGCCGATCCCTTTGCGTTCGTGCTCGCGTTGCTGGGCCTGCTGACTCCGTGGCAGCCGTCGCTCATCATCGTCGTGCTCGTGATCGCGGCGCTTCCTCTTGCGGCCCTGGGGGGCTGGTGGGCCGCGGCGACGATCATGCGTCGGCCCGGGCCGGTGGCCGCGGTGGCCCTGCTGTGGGCGTTCTCGCCCGCGCTCATCTCTGCCCTCGTTGAGGGTCGCCCGGCCGCGGTCGTGGCTCATCTCGTTCTGCCCGTGCTGGTCGCGAGCGCCGCTCGAGCCCCGCGCTCGTGGAGCGCCACGGGCGTAGCCGGGCTCTCGGCGGCCGTCGTCGTCGCGAGTGCACCGAGCCTGCTTCCCGCCCTCGTCGTGATCTGGGTGGTGTGGATGCTCGCCAACCCGCGCCGCCTCGGCCGACTGTTGACGCTCCCCGTGCCCACCGCAGCCCTGCTCGCGCCGCTCGTCTATGACCAGCTCGTGCGCGGCACGCCGTTCGGATTGCTCGCCGACCCGGGTCTGCCCTCCGCCCCCGCGGCGGTGACTCCTACCGGCTTGCTTCTCGGCTGGCCCGATCTCTCGCTCGTGCTTGCTCCGATCGGTCAGCTGTTGCCGGGTGTGCCGACGGCGGTCGTCGTGGCCGTGCTCGCTGCGCTCGCCCTCGTGCCGGTCGTGCTCGCGCTCGTGGGCCTTGCGTTGCCCGACGGCCGCCGCGCTATCGTGCCCCTCGTGCTCGTCGCCGTGGGCCTCACGACCGCGTGGGCAGTGTCGGGCGTCGCCGTCTCGGTGTGGAGCGGTCAGGCCGTGTCGATCGATGTCGGGCCCTCGCTGAGCCTTGCCGCTCTCGGTGTGGCGCTCGCGGCCGGCCGCGGCCTCGACGCGATTCGCGTGTTCGCGCCCGCGACGCGGCAGGCCGCGTCGTTCGGGCCCGAGCCTCGCGGAGCGGGAGTGCTCGCTGCCGTGCTCGGGTGCGTGGCCGTGCTGGCTGCGGTCACCACAGCGGTTCCCGCCCTGTCTGCCGTGCTCCTGGGCTCGTCAGCGGTGCGTGCGAGCGAGGCTCGCACGCTGCCGGCGATCGTGGCGGCCGAAGCACTGTCTGACCCGACGATCGGCACGATCGTGCTCACCCCTGTCGACGCGGGGCTTTCGGCTCGGGTCGATCGGGGTGCAGGGCTCTTTCTCGTCGGTCAACGCACCCTCGAGCACACGAGCGCGGCAGGCGGCAGCATCTCGGCGCAGAGCGCTGAGCTCGCCGATCTCGTCGGCAATCTGGCAGCCCCGAGCGGACGCGACGTTACGGCAGCGCTCGACGGGCGTGACGTGCGCTACGTATTGCTCGAAGACGCGCGCGAGGGTGTTGCGGCCGTGACGGCCGAGAGCGTCACGGCGGCCCTTGACGGCAACCCGGTGCTGTCTCCCATCGGCGATGCCGATGCGGGTCGCTTGTGGCGCGTCGTGCCCGACGATGACTCGCGAGCCGAGTCCGCCGCGCGCTCCGTGAGCTCGACCATCGTGCTCGCCGTGCAAGGGGGCATTCTCGCGCTCACGCTGTTGCTCGCGATCCCGACCTCACTGCGTCCGCGTCGGCGCTCCGACGAGCTCGCGACCGAAGACGGCCCCGCGGCCACGTTCGAGGTCGGTGATGACGATGAGCGATGACGTCGACGCGACGCGGGCGCCCCGCACGCGCTCGTGGCTGCTCGTGAGCGGGCGCGCATCCCTTGCCCTCGTAGCGGGTGCTGCCGGTGCCGCTCTCGCGGCGGCGGTGGCATTCGTGCCGAGTCCGGCGATCGTGGTCGCCGTGCCGAGCGTGGCGGTGACGCCCGATCGATCGGACCAGTCGCTCGTGTGCGCCGGAGGAGCCCTCGGGCTGACGCGCGGCGACGATCCACAGCTGGCCGTCGTCGCCGCTGAGCAACTGCACACCTCGGGGGCCGGTCTCGTGACGTCGACCCTCGCCGCGAGTGACGCGATCGACGGCTCGCCGATCGTCGTGACCCTGCCGCGTGAGGCGCCGGGCGATGCCCTCGCCGCAACCGGAATCGTGCGACCCGACACGGTCGAGGTCACGGGGCTTGCCGCCGCCGAATGCCTCACGCCCGCGCGCAGTGCATGGCTCGTCGGCGGGTCGACGACGGTGGGTCGCACGACCTGGATCGTGCTGAGCAACGACGACGCCGTTGATGCCGTGGT
>JAAFHT010000140.1 GCA_013297625.1 Actinomycetota bacterium
TCGGCTTGTTCGGCACCCTTGTGAGCATCGATGACGAAGCGAACGTGGCGGTCATCGAGACGAGCCCCGGCAGCACCGTGCGGGTGCACCGACAGACCCTGGCGCGCGTCATTGAAGACGAGCCCATCGTCGACGACGAAGAGGCAGCGGCAGAACCGAGCCTCAACGAATCCAGCCTTGACGCACCGGCCGAGAAGCCGAAGCGCACCAAGAAGACCGAGAGCTAGACCCCTCGCTCACCTCGCGGGGCGCGCCGGTCTGTGGCGCGCCCGCCTCCCCTCGCAGAAATGAGTACCTCTGGTGGCCAGAAGCACCACTGAGCGCAAAGCCATTCGTTCCCTCGTCTGGCTGCTCGTCATCATCATCGCCTTGATTGCGGCGAACGGGGCGAGCGTGCTCTTCAACAACGGTCAATGGACTCCGAAGCTCGCGCTTGACCTTGAGGGCGGCACTCAGATCACCCTGAGCCCGCAATTGGCGAGCGGCGAGACGGTGACGCCTGAGCAACTCGAGCGCGCTGTGGCCATCATTCGCCAGCGCGTCGACGCGAGTGGCGTGAGTGAAGCCGAAATCAACACGCAGGGCAACCAGAACATCGTCGTCTCGATTCCGGGCGAGCCCGATGATGCGACGCGCGAGCGCATCTCGAGCTCGGCCAAGCTCGAGTTCCGGCCGGTTCTTGTGGCAGATGTGCCCTCGACTGACGCCATCGATCAAGAAGGAGCAGTCGACCCGGGCACTGATCCTTCTGCTTCGCCCAGTGCACCCGCCGATCCCAGTGCCGCTCCCGACGCCAGTGCAACGCCCGACGCGACTGCTGAGCCCACACCGAGCGCGAGCCCGACTGACGCGAGCGACCTGGCGTGGATCACCCCCGAGCTGCAGGAGCAGTTCGACACCTTCGATTGCGCCACGGTCAACGCGGTCGGCGCCAACGTCGCACCCACCGACGAGCCGCTCATCACGTGCGAACAAGACGGCACGAGAAAGTACATCCTTGGCCCCGTCGAGGTTGAGGGAGAACGGGTCGCCGATGCCCGAGGCGGACTGATTACGTCACCGACGGGCGTCACGACGAATGAGTGGGGCGTCTTCATCGAGTTCGACGCCGAGGGTACGACTCAGTTCCGCACCGTGACGGAGCGGCTGATCACGTTCACCGATGTGCGCAACCAGTTTGCGATCGTGCTCGACGGCAGCGTCATTAGTGCTCCTCGCACCAATGCCGCGATCACCGATGGTCGACCGCAGATCACCGGCAACTTCACCGAAGAAAGCGCCCTCACGCTCGCTGACCAGCTGAAGTTTGGCGCGCTGCCGATCGGTTTCGAGATTCAGTCGAGCGAAAACATCAGCGCGACCCTCGGAGTTGCCCAGCTTCAGAGCGGCATCATCGCCGGAATCATTGGTCTGATTCTCGTCGGCATCTATGCGTTCTTGCAGTACCGAGCTCTCGGCGGTGTCGTGTTGGCCTCGCTCGTCGTGGCCGGCGTCATCACCTACTTGATCATCACCTATCTCTCGAACCAGCAAGGCTTCCGCCTGTCACTCGCCGGTGTCGCGGGTCTCGTGATCTCGATTGGCGTGATCGCCGACTCATTCATCGTGTACTTCGAGCGCATTCGCGATGAACTGCGTGATGGTCGTAGCGTCGACGGTGCCGTCGAGTCGGGCTGGAAGCGCGCGTGGCGCACCATCTTGATCAGTGACGTCATCAACTTCCTGGCCGCCGTCGTGCTGTTCGTTCTTGCCGTCGGAAACGTGCGCGGCTTCGCCTTCACCCTCGGCATTACGACGATCGTCGACCTCATCGTCGTCGCTCTGTTCACCCACCCGATGATGCAGTTGCTCGCGCGCACTCGCTTCTTCGGCAGCGGACACCCGCTGAGCGGCCTCGACCCGATGGCGCTCGGCGCCGTCTACCGCGGCCGCGCACAGTTCCGCACGCCGGCAGGTGTGACGAGCACCAAGGTCGCGAGTAGTAGCAAAGAGGCACAGCGTCGTCAGACGATTGCCGAGCGCAAGGCCGCGCAACTCAGCGGCGAAGGGAAGGATGCGCGATGAGCAAGCTCACGCAGTTCGGCAACGACCTCTACACGGGGGCGCGCTCGTTCGACTTCGTTGGTCGTCGCAATACGTGGTATCTCATTGCTGTCGTGATGGTCGTGCTCGCCATTGGCTTCACAGCGTTGCGCGGTGGGTTTGTTTTTGGCATCGAGTTCCGCGGCGGGTCTGAGTTCCGGGTAGAGGGCACCTCCGTCGTCGAACAGGGCACGGCCGCGGCGACTGCGATCGCCGACGAAGCGGTTTCGTCGGTGGTCCCTGGTGCTAACCCGCGTGTGTCGATCGTCGGCGGCGACGCGATCCGTGTGCAGACCGAGCAGCTCACCCCGACCGAAACCGAAGAGGTTCGTGCGGTTCTCGCCGAGGCCTATGGCGTTGCGAAGTCTGACGTCAGTTCTTCGTTCATCGGAGCAACGTGGGGCGCCGACATCACACGCCAGGCGATCATCGCACTCGCGGTGTTCTTGACACTCGCCAGCATCGTGCTCGCGCTCTACTTCCGCACCTGGAAGATGTCACTCGCCGCGATCATCGCGCTCGTTCACGACTTGATCATTACCGCGGGCATCTACGGTGTGTTCGGGCTCGAGATCACCCCAGCTGCCGTCATTGGCTTCTTGACGATTCTTGGCTACTCGCTCTATGACACCGTCGTTGTTTTCGACAAGGTTCGCGAGAATACGAGCGAAGACGGTGTGGAGTCACGCCGCACCTTCGCGCAGTCAGTCAACCTCGCCGTGAACCAAACCCTCGTGCGGTCGATCAACACGTCGATCGTCGCGGTGCTGCCGACGGCGTCGATCCTCTTTGTCGGATCGATCCTGCTCGGCGCTGGAACGTTGCGCGACATCGCCTTGGCCCTCGCGGTGGGCACCGTCGTGGCGACCTACTCGTCGATCTTCTTGGCGGCGCCGCTCTATGTGCACTTGCGCGAGAACGAGCCCGAGCTCAAGAAGCAGGGTTCGCGTCAGCGCGTGGCACGCACGGAGTCGGGCGCGGTGCGCTGAGTCTGACGAGTTGCGCCTGCCGCTGTCGGATGACGTTCATCGTCACGCCGTAGACTCGCATCGGAGGGCGCACTGATGACCGACACCACGCAGCAGAGCAGCGCTTCTCTGCGCGCGCTGTTGCCGAGAATCTTCTCGCGGTCGCAAACGGGCGGTGCGCTCGAGGCGCTCATCAAGACGGTTCGAGCGCAGCATCCGAAAGCAGACGTCGCTCTAATCGAGCGGGCCTACCAGGTCGCTGAACGCGCTCACGAGGGCCAGACGCGCAAGAGTGGCGAGCCCTACATCACGCACCCACTTGCGGTCGCGCAGATTCTTGCCGACCTCGGTATCGGGGCCAAGACCCTCGCCGCCGCGCTGCTGCACGACACCGTTGAAGACACCGAATACAGCCTTGACGAGCTGAGGCGTGACTTCGGCGACGAGATCGCCATGCTCGTTGACGGAGTAACCAAGCTCGACAAGCTCAAGTACGGCGACAGCGCGCAGTCCGACACCGTGCGAAAGATGATCGTCGCGATGTCGAAAGACATCCGCGTGTTGATCGTCAAGCTGGCCGACCGGCTCCACAACGCCCGCACGTGGGGGTTCGTCGAGAGCTCGTCGGCACAGCGCAAAGCGCAAGAGACGCTCGACATCTAC
>JAAFHT010000007.1 GCA_013297625.1 Actinomycetota bacterium
GCGCCATGCCCGTGGTCGGTGCGCGTGCAGCCCGCATCGGGGTCGATGTTGAAGTCGAGCTTGATCCAGCGCGCGCCCGTCGTCGTGATGAGCGTGCTCATCGACTCGAGCACGTGCTCGCGGCCGGCCGGCGAACCGAGGCACACGTAGCCCAAGAAGGTGTTGTCGTTTGGGTCGAGCGATTCGGTCTGCACGCGATACGAGGGGTCGGCCCGCCGACCCTCGACCGAGTGCGCCATCGCTTCGGGGTGGGCGGCACGCAGCAGCGAGTTGGCCCCGACGGCTTCGGCCTCGATCCACATGCCCGGCAGCACTCCCGCGTCACGGATGCTCTGCCCCAGCGCCTCGAGCCCCGACGGAAACCGCGCCGCGTTAACGCTCGACCAGTCGCCGCGTTGCTCTTGCCAGTAGCTCGTCGGGTCGGCGGCGCCAAACCAGCCCGCGTCGACCGTGGCCACCTCGATCCCCACTTCGGCCGCCACACGCGCGTTGGCCGCGATGACCTCTTCGTCGACTTCCTGGTCTTCGTAGGGCCACCAGTGGTTCCACTCGACGGGCAGAGAATCGGTGAACGCGGTGCGGGGCAGCCAGTCGGCGGCGACGGCGCGTTGCAGGGCGACGGCGGCCGCATCCAGCGACGGGGCCACCGTGAGCACGACGCTCGGGGCCGTCACCGATTCGCCGGGGGCAAGGTCAACCCAAAACTGCCAGGGCGAAATGCCCGCCGTGATGTGGCCACCCGCCATCGCGTGAATGTGCCAGTTGCCGCTGTAGGCGGGGGCGACCGTGAGGGCTGCGGGGCGTTCGCCCTCGCCGGGGCCGTGACCTGTGCCGCCGCGCACGGGCCCGCGCTCGAGCCCGAGCCACGGAATCATGCCGTGCGAACTGCGCCCCGAGCGGCTCTCGAGCACGAGGTGGTGACCCGCGTGACCCTGCAGCGGACGAAACTCATCGCCCCACGCGCTCGTGAAGCCGTGCGTGCGCCAGGCCGCGCCGGCGGCCAACGACAGCGGATCCATGCGCGTAATGGTGAGCGGATGCTCGCCCTCGTTGCGCAGCGTGAGCGCCAACTCCCACACGGGTTGGCCGGCCACACGGCGCGCACTCCACGCCGCGTGCAGGCTCGTGCCCTCGCCCGTGTCGGCCAGCGTGCCCTCGATCGTGATGAGGTCGCCCTCGCTCGTGATGCGCGGCTCGACCCAGTGATCGACGGGCCGACGGTCGATTTCGACGAGAAGTGCCGCGGCATCACTCAGAATGGTGTCACCGAGGGTGACCGCAAGCCGCCCACCATCATCGGGGCGGGCGCGCAACTCTGCGTCGGTCATATCGAGGTCCTCACCTGTAGTCTTTAGATCATACCTAAAGGGCGCATGCCGAGGGCATGTGCCAGAACCCTCCCATCGAAAGAGCAGTGCCCGTGGCAACCATCCCCCCCGCTTCCACCCCACTGCGCGTGGGCGTCATCGGCCTCGGCATGGGTGCCGTGCACCTCGAGGCCTATGCGGCCATGCCCGACGTTGAGGTGGTTGCCCTCGCCGGTAAAGAAGAGGCGCGACTCGCCGAACTCGGCGCGCAGTACGGCGTGCGCCACTTGCTCGCCGACTGGGCCGATCTCGTCACGCTGCCTGACGTCGACGCCGTGAGCATCGCCACCCCCAACGCGCTGCACCACCCCATCACGATGGCCGCGCTCGCCGCGGGCAAGCACGTGTTCTGCGAAAAGCCCATCGCCATCGACACTGCGCAAGCGAAAGAAATGGTGCAGGCGGCGCGCGATAACAACCGCGTGCTCGAGGTGGCGTTCAACCACCGTCGTCGCGCCGATGTGCAGTACGCACGCACCTACCTCACGAGCGTCGGCATCGGGCGGGTCTATCACTCGCGTGCCTCGTGGCGTCGGCGTGCGGGCATTCCCGGCTTGGGCTCGTGGTTCACGAGCAAGTCGATGGCGGGCGGTGGCGCCCTTATCGACCTCGGGCCGCACGTGCTCGACTCGCTGCTGTTCTTGCTCGGTGAGCCGCGCGTCGTCTCGGTGAGCGCCGTTACCCATGGTGAGCTCGGCCGCGCGGGCTATGGCTCGTGGGATCGCGCCGACCAAATGACGAGCGCGAAAGGTGCCTTCGAAGTCGACGACCTCGCGAGCGCCCTCTTCCGCCTCGACGACGGTTCGAGCGTCGCCTTCGAAATCAGCTGGGCCGGCCACGGGGTCGACAAAGACGACATCTCGATCGAACTGCTCGGCATCGAGGGTGGGCTGCGCCTCTTCATTCCCCAGTATTCGAGCGATGACACGCTGCGCATCTACCGCGACGAAGCCGGCGCGCCCGTGACGATTACGCCTGAGGTTCACGTGGTCGGGGGCGAGCATCCGTTGGTGATTCGCGAGTTTGTCGACGCCATTGCGGGCGGCGATTGGGATGCCCACCGCGGCGACTTCGCCCTGCATCGCACCGCGGTGCTCGACGCCTGCTACCGCTCGGCCGCCGAAGGCCGCGAGATTCGACTGGAGCCCTGATGACTGCTGCACCGCTGCGCGTGACCGTGTGGAACGAGAACCGCCACGAGAGCGACCCCGAGTCGCTCACCGCGAAGCTGTACCCGACGGGGATGCACGGCGCGATCGCCGCCGGCCTGACCTCGCTGCTCGGCTCTGCCGTCGAGGTGCACACCGCGACGCTCGACGAGCCCGAGCACGGCCTGCCCCAGTCGGTCGTGGATTCGACCGACGTGTTGCTGTGGTGGGGCCACGAGGCTCACCCCGAGGTTGACGACGCCGTGGTGAACCGCATCTACGAGGCGGTGCTCGGCGGCATGGGCATCATCGTGCTGCACTCGGGCCACTACTCAAAGATCTTCAAGAAGCTCATGGGCACCACGTGCTCACTGCGGTGGCGCAACGACGGCGACCGCGAAGTGGTGTGGACAGTCGACCCCACCCACCCCATCGCGGCTGGCGTGCCCGACCCGCTCGTCATCGAAGCGCAAGAGATGTACGGCGAGTTCTTCGACATTCCCACCCCCGAAGAGCTCATCTTCATCTCGTCGTTCTCGGGCGGCGAAGTCTTTCGCTCGGGCGCCACGTGGACTCGAGGGCACGGGCGCGTCTTCTACTTCTCGCCGGGCGACCAGGACTACCCCGTCTATCACCACCCGAGCATCCACCGCGTGCTCGCCAACGGCGTGCAGTGGGCGGCCCCCACGCGCCGCGGCCCCGCGATCGACGCGACCTTCCACCCGCGCGGCTGGTTCGACACCGCCAACTAACGTCGCACGGTATCTTTTCCGCCTGCGGCGTTCAGCTGCGAAGCACTGCGCGTCCTCAGCAGCCGCGGCGCCAGCACTTCTCGGCCACCCCGTTACTCGTCGAAACGCAACTCGCGACCAACGCGATCCGTGAAGTCACTTTGCGGAAGCACGCCTATGCCCAGCTTCTCAAGACCTTCGCGGGCCTGCGCGATTGACTCGAAGGTGATCGTCTCGCGGACACGACCTCGAAGGTGAGCCGGAACAAGGAACACACGTGGCTTCAAGCCCTCGAAGTACACGAGGTACACGACGGGATCTTCGGTTGAGTTATTGAAGGCGAGCAAGGTGCGAGTGTCATCGATCTTGCTCGCCGCCGGCAGCGGTCCCGACTCTCGCTCCGCCACCGACCGGAAGATCTCTTTTCGTGTCGGGATCTTTTTTCGACGCGGGGCGTAGAGCAAGGAGCCCAAAAGGGCTACTCCGAATGGCAGTGATGCTGACCAGAGCTTCACTTCTAGGTCCGCAGGGTAAACGAGCACCAGGATCACCAAGATTCCGAGCATCAACAGCAGAGACTTGCCGTTCGCTCGCCACCATCGGTCAAAGAATCGATCGGTTGACTCGCGCATTGAAATCTGTCCCCCAAACGAAATAACGCACGCGACCGTAGATTCGGATGCTGGTCCTAACCGTATTCCCACCCCCGAAGAGCTCATCTTCATCTCGTCGTTCTCGGGCGGCGAGGACTACCCCGTCTATCACCACCCGAGCATCCACCGCGTGCTCGCCAACGGCGTGCAGTGGGCGGCCCCCACGCGCCGCGGCCCCGCGATCGACGCGACCTTCCACCCGCGCGGCTGGTTCGACGCGTAGGGCTGACCTCAACCGCGCCAAACGGGCCGGGGCGGTATCAGTGCCCACAATGAACTGTCCGGTCTCCCACCAGGAGGTATCCGGACTCCCGTGATCGCGCGTCGAGCTCGCTCGTCTGCCCTGACCAATTCGGCCAGCCACTCGAGTCGCGTCACACTTGCCTTCTCTACCCACGGCTGCAAGTACGCCTGCCCAAAAACATCGAGCGAGGCGAACTCGTGATTCTCGAGAATGAGCACGAGTAGCTCGTCAGACATAGCCGTACACGAAACGAACTCGCCGACCACGTCAGACCAAAGACCCTCGTCATCAGAGCCGATGTTCGCGAGCCGTGCTTCGCGAGCCGGATCAGAGGCGAGGAACTCTTCCTGTCGCACAAAGGCGAGTGCGAGCTGCAGAAGATGCTCGTGGCGGTCGCCGTCGGTCATCAGTGCTCAAGCCTTCCGTAGTGTTCGCCCCTCCACGTTTGGGCGACCGAGTTGGTGCGGTCGGCACCAGGTCAGCGCGACGCGACCCAGATTATCGTTGAGGCACGCTCGAATGGGTGGGACCCTGATGGTCACGAGAGAAGCGAGTGTCCTTGGTGTGGCGCGGCCCCTATTGACGAAGCCGCCCTGGTGAGGACCGGTGTCACGTGACCCCACAGGCTAGCGAAGGAGCGGAGCAGAGGTGGCGCGAGGGTTAGGCATCGCCGGGGTTGCGGCTCTGCTCATGGCGGTGATTGTCGGTGCGATCCGCGTACTCGTCATAGCAGGGAGCGACTCGAGCGGAGTGCCGGAACGCATCATCTTGGAGATCGGCTTGTGGTCTCTCGTGTTCTGGGTCGGAGTCGGGCTGCTGATGGCCGCCGTGATCGTTAGGCGCGGCTCGAAACGCGGCGCTGGCCTCTACGAGCTCGCCGTGCAGAATCCGCTCACGCATTATCAGGTGAGCCCAACGCAGCGATCGGCTGAGGCGTGGGGGCTTCGGTGGGGCGGCACCTACCTTCTCGTGATTCGGGACGACCAACTTGAGGTCTTGGCGCCAGGCGAAGAGGGCATCCCGTACATCGAAGTCAAGGTGTTGCCGCTGACCGAGCTGGTGCAGGTCACGACAGTGGAAGTCGACAACGCTCGACAGTCGAGGCTTGCTGTGAGCATCGAGGTGGCGGGCCGCGGATCACTCGAGCTTTTCGTCGCGAACGGTCGGTACTGGTGGTTCGCACCGCCAATTCGTGTTGAGAGACTGGCGCGTACTTTGTGTACACAAGCGAAACTAGCGTAATCTGTCTCACATGGACACCGTGACGAACGAAGTGACGACGCGTGAGCTTCGCAGCCAGCTTTCTGACGTACTGGGTCGAGCCATGTACGCGGGCGAGCGCATCGGCGTCACGCGCAACGGCAAGCTCGCCGCAGTCGTCATTAGCGTCGAAGACCTTGAAGCGCTCGAGGCCTTCGAGTTGGCTCAGGATCTCGCGGCCTACCGCGAAGCGAACAGCGCCGACGATGGCAGTCGGGTGACGCTTGAAGAATTGCGCGCTGAGCTCGCTCAGTGACCTACCGGGTTGAGTTCACCACGGCGGCTGTGCGCCAGGTGAAGAAGCTTCCGCGCCCTGCGCGTGAACGTCTTCTCGCCTCCATCGAAGCTCTCGGTGTTGATCCTCGCCCGCCCGGGTCGACGAAACTGGTCGGCGAAGAGACGGCTTGGCGGCTCCGTATTGGCGACTATCGAGTCGTGTACGACATCTTCGATGATGTGTTGACCGTGCTCATCGTTCGCGCGGGCCACCGACGCGAGATCTACCGGTGAGAACCACCTCGTACGAACGCGGCCAAGCGATCGACGCGACCTTCCACACGCGCGGCTGGTTCGACGAGACAGAGTCGCGGGAGTTTTTGGGCCTCGGCGGTCAGGCGCGAGTTCGTTGAACGGAGTAGTACTCTCACCCCAGGGCGAATGACAGGTTCGGGTGTTCGCCCACTATGCCCGAGCGATTTCGACTCTGCTTCCGTCAGACGCAAATGCCCGAACGATCCGATCCAAGACCTCTTTCCGCGAAATAGGGGAGTCGAGTGGAATGCTATCCGCGTAGATCACGTATCCTCTGGGTCGGGTTACGAGCATCTCCGCTGCTACGTCTAGCTTTATTTGACCGTCTTCGTACCGCACTGAGCTCCGCGACATTCCCTTCACGCGATAACCCTCACTCGATATCCGCCAGCCCGTGAAGCTAGCTCTGAACGTTTCCATCGCGCCGTCTCCTAAACTCTCCTGTAGATCAATTCGACGCCACGCCGCAGGAGGATTGGACGCTCTACGGATGCGAAGACTGATCCTCTCCAGATCGAGTTACCCCCGACGACCACATACGCACTACCCGTCGCCCCGCGTGCAAAGCTAGCTGAAGCGGCTCGCCATGCTGCGTTCCTAATGGGTTCAGGCAAACGTGGGCCTATCGCGGTGAGCACTCTCCCCGAAATCGTTTGCTCGAGAGTGCGGCCGCCGATTCTCGTAGCGATCGTTGCTGCTTCCTGCATTGCTCCATTAGTCCAGAACACTCGGGGAGCCACCTGAGTGCTCACTCGCGTGGCGGTCACCGCCAACTTGGCAATTGCGAGTCCGCCTCGGATAGCGAGGCCCGCTGCCGTTCCAACGCCGGGGATGAACATGATCGCGATCGAGGCGATTTCCGCGACTAGCCACCAGTCGATCTCGAACATCCCGGTCAGGTCGAGTTTGTTCACCGGGTCCGTCGGATACACATACGCGTTATCGACCCCACCCTCGACCGGATCCACGCTGAGGAACCTGCCCAGCGACGGAACGTAAACCCGTGCGCCCATCTCAACGACAGCGACCGACCCCTGATGCTCATACAGCTTCCGGTGCGCCCCCACGAAGGCATAGTCAGCATCACCGGGAGCGTTGTCGATCACCGCATCATCCGCCGTCGCCGTACCGATGCGGCCCGTGACCGGGTCAATCGGCTGCCCCCACGGGTCGTAGCGAATCACGTTGGCTGAGCGCGCTCCGTCGCCGTCGGCCTCGAGGATGACGCTGCCGAGCATGTTCGGATACGTCCACTGCTCACGCGCGTTCGCACCCAGCACGAAACGCACGGCGGCACCACCGGGAAGAGACACCGTGTATTCACGGATTGCCCCGGTGTCAGCATCCACCACCAGTCCCGACACGTCAGCCGATGCGGTGTGGGCGTAGCGGGTGGTTTCGGTCGTAGAACCGTTAACCGTCACGGTGCGGGCGATGATGCGGTTGCCCGCATCCCGCTGGTAGGTGACCGTCGTCGCACCTTCCGCCGTGGTGACCGTGGTCGACACGTGCCGGTTCGCCAGATCAAACACCAGCGACTGGTCAGCCAGCTTCGTGGTGTTGCCGCGCGCGTCGTAGGTCAGCTCAGAGGCGGTGAGACCATCAGCGACCGGGTTCGCCTCCGGCACCGGCGTGCCCGACACCACCGAACCCAGCAGCCGGTCGGCAGCGTCGTAACAGTAGGTCGTTGACGAGGTCGTCGTCGTCGGCACACCCTCCACCACGGTGGTGTGAGCATCACTGAACGTGGTGCGGTTACCGTTCGCACCCGCATTGCCCACAGCTCCCGGGAAGCCAGCACACGCTGTGCCCGTGCCCGCGAAGCCATAGTCGAGCACATGATCCACGGTGCCATTCAGCGACAGGGTCGCCTGCGTCATGCGGGATGCTGCATCGAACCGATACCACGCCGCATAACTGTCACTGCCCGAGGTGACGGAGTTCGCGATGATGCGGCCCACCCGCGCTGCTGGTTCGACGCTGAGGGGATGCTCGGCGCGGCTCGAAAGTCGAACAGCACCTCGCCTTAACGTCGAGACTCAAGTTCGTTTTCTAGCTCACGGTTTCTTTTGGACTCGAAAAGCGCTCCACAACCGCTCGAGAATTAACCTCGCGAGCTGCTCGGCCGACTCCTGCGTTGACGTCTCATAAATCAGCTCACCCGCCTCGTGATCAATGACCACTTCTCCGTCGTCGGGGGCGAACGCGGACACTGCGGAGTCAAGCGTGGCCACAAACGCGTCCACCTTCTCGGTCGCGACATCGTTCTCAATCGTGTCACCGGGCACAAGCCGCAGAACAAAGCGCTCGCCCACACGTCGCACTTCAATCGGGTTGAATGACACGACATCAACGTCGCCGACGAGACTCAACCGAGCCTTCGTTGTCGAGGCTGCCCAGCGGCGGGGCTTCAAAGCCCTGATGTCGATGACGGATACGCGCTGCTTCAGCTCCGCGGCTAATTGCGGCGAAACGACGTAGTTCGGATTCACCTCGAGCCGCCCGAGACTCATGTCGACGAGAACGCCTGGGTCGTCGAGAGACTTGACGTTCCACAGGTCCAAGTACAGCCGGGGGATCGCGTGCAGCTCTTGGAGTCCCGTGACTCCGCTGCACCCGGACAACACAAGGCGCTGGAGGTTCGACGACCGCTTCAGGCGGCTGACATCAACCACACCCGGGTCGACGATGACAACTTCCGTAAGGTTTTCGGGATGTCGCACCCATGAAAGATCGTCAGCTCCGACCCCCTCCCACCGAAGGGCGTCGAGGGGAGCATGAATGAGCAAATCCTCGGGTCTCGACGAAAACCAGAGAGATGCCTCGCGAAGACCCGGCGACGCGAGGGCCGAGCTCAGGCAGTCCTCCAAGCGGACGTGTCGGAGACGAGGGAGCAGAGCCAGGTCAGCACTCGATACCTTCTTGCACCCAATGAGCCCGAGAGTGTCGAGATTGCTCGCGGCCTGCAAGACCTCCGTCGAGTGGACCTCCGTTGCGCCGAGGATCTCGATCTCGACCACTCGGCCGATCACATGAGCAAGCTCAGAGAGATCAACCGGCTCCGGCCCTTGGTGCTTCACGGTCAGTGGCTTTCTGGGCCCGGCATATTCGGAGAGTCGGCCCTTCGGTACCTCTTGGACCTTCATGTAGCTCCTTCACTCTGGCGCCAGAGTACTGCGGAGAGGGCAACCTGTCCCAGCGGTGACCGCGCGGCAAAGCATCCGCAGAACGACAAGAACTCGCGGGGCCGGGCGCTCGGGCAGCCCGGCCCCGCGAGAGACGGGCGGCCTAGCGGCTGACGCCGACCTGCAGGCCCTGCATGATGTACTTCGACGCGAAGGCCAGCAAGATCAGCGGCACTGAGGCCGTGATGAAGAGGCCCGCCGAGACGAGCGGCTGGTCGGTCAAGAACCGTTCGCCGATGCTCGCGAGTTGCGGGGTGAGCAAACGCATCGACTCTTCGGGAATCAGGATGACCGCGAAGATCAGCTCGTTCCACGCGCCCAAGAACTGCAGCACCGCGAGGGTCGCGAGGCCGCTCGAACCCATGGGGCGCACGATCGACCACATGATGCGAATGAAACCCGCGCCGTCAATGCGTGCCGCCTCGATGACCTCGTCAGGAATGCCGCGGAACGACAGCGTCAAGAAGAACGTCGCGAACGGCAGGCCCGTGGCCACATAGACCAGAATCAGGCCCGCGTAGGTGCCGGTGAGGTCGAGGCGCGCGAGCATCAGATAGATCGGGATGATCAACACGGGCCCGGGAATCAACATGACCGACACAAACGTGGCCGTGATGTACTTCTGCCCCGGCACCGGGAGCTTCGCGAGGGCATACCCCGCGAATGACGCCAGCACGAGGATGATGCTCACCGAGACCGTGCCCACAAACAGGCTGTTCAAGAACGCCTGGCCGATGCCGTAGGTGTTGATGAGGTTGAGGTAGTTCTCGAAGGTCCAGATTCCGGGCAGACCGAAGGGGTCTTGCAGATAGTCACTGTTGGGCCTAAACGACGTCAAGATGACGAAGTACAGCGGATAGATGATGGTGGCCGCCACCACGACGAGCGCAATAAAGATGGGCCACTGTGCGCGACCCGACGAGATGCGCTTGCTGATGACGACTTCTTCTTCGGTGTCAGCCATGATCAGTCGTCCGCTCCCAGCTTGAACACCCGGTTCTGAATCAGGGTGAGAATGCCGATGAAGATGAACAGGATGACCGCGAGGGCCGCACCCGAACCGAGGTTCGTGCTCGAGAACGCCCGCAGGTAGACCAAGTAGTCGATCGTCGTCGTGTCAAAGCCAGGGCCGCCGGCAGTCATGACGTAGATGAAGCCGAAGAGCGACGAGAACGTGTAGAGCACGTTGATGATGAAGACGAAGCCCAGCACGCGACGGATGTTCGGCAGCGTGATGTACCAGAGGCGCTTCCACCAGCCGGCGCCGTCAATCGCGGCCGCTTCGAAGACAGCCGGGTTGATGGCGGTGAGGCCCGCGAGCAAGAGGAGCGACTGGTAGCCAAAGCCTGCCCAAACGAGCGCCAAGATGATGATCGCGATGGCCGTGGTGCCGTTAGTGAAGAACTGAATGGGCTCGACGCCGAACAGAGCGAGCGCCTGGTTGACGCCGCCGTAGTAGCCGAAGGCGTTGCGGAACATGATGCCGATGACAGCTACCGAGAGCACGTTGGGCAAGAAGAAGATGACGCGGAAGTACTTCCAGCCCCGCACTCGCTCAAACAGCAAAACCGAGACGATGAGGGCCACAAAGATGACGAGCGGCACCGAGATGAGGAACTTCAGGTTGTTAAGAAAAACCTGGTGAACGATCGGGTCGGTCAGCAGCGCGATGTAGTTGTCAAACCAGCGCCACTCATACTTCAGACCGTTGGTCTTCGTGAACGAAATGAAGAAGGCGAAGGCGACGGGGAAGGCCATAAAGCCGACCACGACGAGAAAGGCCGGAAGCACAGCGAGCAGACCGACAATGCGGTCTCGCCGGCGGATTCCTCCGGGCTTGCGGGGAGGGAGGGCCCCGCCCGTGGGCGCCGCCGAAGCGGCGCCCACGCGCGAGGTCAGAGAGGCTGAGGTCACTGGTTCGCGATCTCAGTTTCGTACGATGCCTTCAGCTGCGCGACGGCGTCTTCAGGCGTGATGCTGCCGAGGAAGACTCCGGCGTTCACGCGGTAGAAGAGGTCGATCGTTGCCTGCGGCATGACCGAGTCGAAGGCGAAGGTAACGCCATCGGTCGCCTGTGCGAGCTGCTCGAACTGCTGACGCAGCAGCGGGTTCTGAATCTTCGACGGGTCACCGTCGACGTGGTTCGAACCCTGCGTCTGGTAGAGCTCAACGAAGACGTCTTGGTTCTCGGCCTGGGCCAAGAACTTCAAGAACTCAGCGGCGAGCTCTTTGTTCTCTGAGGTCTCCGAGATCGAGATGGCGATCTCAGGGCCACCAGCGCCCATGGCCGGGAAGTCCGAGCCTTCGAGCGTCGGGATGAAGAACGAGCTCACGCCGTCTTCGCCGAAGGCGTCGAGCATGTTGTTGTTCTCCCAGCTACCAACGAGGTAGTAGGCGCTCGAGCCGTTGACGAATCCAGCCGTCGACTCACCGTTCGACACCTGGCCGGCGTCGGGGTTCGTCAGGCCGCTTGCGCCCCACTCGGCGAAGGCTTCGTAGGCACGGACCATGGCGGGGTCATCCACCGGAATCTCACCCGCGTACATCTGGGTGAAGACCGACTCACCGAGCTGTCCACCGACGATGGCTGCGATGAACCAGGCACCGACATAGCCTTCGAGGTTGGCGGCCCAGAAGCCGTTCTTGTCGGTGTTGTCGACGACCTGCTGGCCGTTGGCGAGCAGCTCTTCCCACGTTGCAGGCGGGTCGTTCGGGTCAAGGCCAGCCTCTTCGAGAACCGCGTGGTTCTGGAAGATGGTGAACAGGTTGCCCGCACCGTACGGCATGCCGAGCAGGCGACCGTCGGCCGAGAAGCCTTCGCGGTTGACGTTGACACCCGCGAGGTTGTCGAGAACCTCAGGGCCCAGCAGCGGGTCGAGGTCGGTGAAGAAGTCGGCGAACGAGATGGTCGGGCCACCCGCGTACTGAATGCGGATGTCGGGGCCATCGCCGGCGATCGCGGCAGCCTGGAACTGGGCGCTGTTCGCGGTGATGTCACCACCCTGCTGAACGACCTCGATCGTGGTGCCGGGGTTGGCCTCCATGAACGCGGCCGCCATCTGGTCGATGAACGAGTTCTCGAGGTCGGGGTCACCGTTCTCGAGCGTGCGCCCGAGGATTCCGGTGTCCCACACGAGCAGCTCGCCGCCCGCTTCTTCCGCCGGCTCGGTGGGCGCGCACGCTGCGAGACCGGCGACGAGGGCGACGGTCGCGACGATTGCCGCTACCTTCCGTGTCTTCATTGCTGTGTCCTTCCTATCGGGGCACACGACCGGAAGAACCCGGCCGCTTCGGGAATCGCGCGCTCGCTGACGGCACGTCGCCGGGCCGTCGGTGATGCGGCGAGCTTCGGGCGGGCACACAAACCCGCCGAAGGTGCAGAGGCGTGCGAGTAAGGGGCGGGCACACGCGAGGCGCGCACGGTCGTAGCCGGGGTGCTCTCAAGCGTCTGCGACATCATCGTCCCGTTTCTTCGCACGCTATGGCGTCAGCCATGTCGTGAAGCCATTACATCATACCTAGACGCGAACTGCGCAAGGCCGTATACGCAATTGTTACCATGAGTGGGCTTGCGTTGGGGTGTAACGTATGATGTAACGGTGCATCGCGCGGTGGCGGTCACGGGCTTCGGCCCGATCCCCCGGGCGGGGAGCACGCACCTCTGACCATCGCGAAGGCGGCACACGACACATGATCATCGAATCCGTCGACTTCTTTTATGCAGCAATGCCCGAGATCACGCTCGAGGCTGACGGCAGCCAAGACGCCCTGCTCGTACGCGTCACTGCGGGCGGCTACGAAGGCTGGGGTGAGTGCGAGGCATCGCCGCTCACGTCTCTTGCCGCGTTTGTAACCCCCCGGTCGCACGGCGTGTGCCAACCGGTGGCGGCATCCGTCTTGGGCGAAACGCTCGATGGCCCCGACGACATTTATCGCATGGCCCGACTCGTCGGCCGCAACAGCATGGACCTCTTGCAAGCAGGCCACACGTGGTCAGGCATCGAGATTGCCCTGTGGGATCTGCTCGGCAAAGTGCGCGACGAGCCGGTGTGGCGGATGCTCGGCTACACCCAGAACCACGCAAAACTGCCCTACGCCTCGATGCTAATGGGCGACACCCCCCAAGAAACTCTCGATCGCGCGCGCCTCGCCCGCAGCAATGGGTTTCGCGCCGTGAAGTTTGGCTGGGGAAGCTACGGCACCGGAACGGCCGCGGCCGACGCTGACCATGTGGCCGCGGCGCGCGAAGGCCTCGGCGACGACGCCCAGCTGCTCATCGACGCCGGCCAGATCTGGGGCGACGATGTTGACGCGGCCATCGCGCGACTCGAAGCGCTCGAAAACGCACACGCGACGTGGCTCGAAGAGCCCTTCGTTCCCCACGCCTACGTGGCTCACGCGGCGCTCGCATCGCGCGCCCGCACCGTGGGCATCGCGGGCGGCGAAGGTGCCCACACCGTACACATGGCCACCAACCTCATCGACTACGGCGGCGTGCGCTTCATTCAGGTCGACGCCGCGCGCATCGGCGGCATCGGTGCATCGAAGGCCGTCGCCGATCACGCCGTGCACCACGGCACCACCTACGTCAACCACACCTTCACGTCGCACTTGGCACTCTCGGCCTCGATGCAGCCCTTCGCCGGGCTCGCCGACCACCGCATTTGCGAGTACCCGGTCGAGCCCAAAGAGGTGGCGCTCGCGATTTCGAGCAATCACATTCGCCCCGACGCCAACGGTGAGGTGCGGGCACCGGATGCTCCGGGCCTCGGTATCGACGTTGACCTCGTGGCGCTCGAGCCCTACTTGCGCCACGTCGAAATCTCAATTGACCACGAGCGGGTTTACACGAGCCCCGAGGTGCCCCATAGGGTGAGTGAAACCGTTTAGGCGCAAGGAGGTCGACGCATGGCAGAGCTGGGCGGTGACCTCGAGCGTGGTGCGGGCTACTCGATGCGCGGGCTGCAAGGCCGCATCATCGACGGCGTCGGGCGGCAGATCATCGGTGGCGACTACTCGCCCGGCGATCTGCTGCCGAAAGAGGCGGAGCTCACCGAGCAATTTGGTGTGTCACGCACCTCGGTGCGGGAGGGCATGCGCGTGCTCGCCGCGAAGGGCTTGGTCGACATCCGTCAGAAAATCGGCACGCGCGTGCGCCAACCCGAAAACTGGAACGTCTTCGACAGCGACATCTTGCGCTGGCACAGCGACGTCGGTCGCGGCGACGAAATCATGCGCAACCTCGTCGAAGTTCGCCAGATCATGGAGCCCGCTGCCGCTCGCTTGGCCGCCGGCCGTGCGTCGATGGATGACTTGCGGCGCATGGACGACGCCCTCGCCGACATGGTCGCCAACTCGACCAACCGCGAAGGCTATGCGCACGCCGACGTTGAGTTTCACCTCGCCGTGTACGCCGCCTCGCACAACGTGCTGCTGCGCCAGTTCGGCAGTGTCGTCGCCGACTTCATGTATGCCTCGTTCACGGTGCAGCAGGCGACCGCGGCCGACGACGACGTCTTCTCAGAAGACGCCGAAACCCATGCGGCCGTCTTTCGCGCCATCAACGGCAGCAACGGCGAAAAGGCGGCCGAAGCCATGTTGCACGTCGTGCTCGACGGCAAAAACGCGCTCATCAGAGCCCTCAGCGAGCAGCGCGATGGTGTCGCTGCGCCCTAACCTTTCGCAGGTTTCGGGATGACCGCGCAACCGGCCGTGCGCCTCGAGCGCGGCGACATCAGCGCAACGGTGTTGCCCGACGAGGGCGGCGTTCTTGCCGAGTTGCTCGTGCACGGGCGACCGGTGCTCAGCGCAACGCCCTGGGCGGGCACCGTGGTTCCCGGCTCAGCGCCCGCGGATTCTGAAGCGCTCTGGGTGGAGCGCTGGCGCGGTGGCTGGCAACTCTGTTTTCCGACCGCGGGGCAGCCCAATCCCCACGCCGCCGTGCGCGAAGGATTTCACGGCGCGGCCTCGCAAGCCCCCTGGCTTGCGGTGTCACAGACCGCCGACACGATCGCACTCGGCTGGGCTGATCGTGACGGCCTGAGCGCGGAACGCATCTGGCAACTCAC
The DNA here is from genome assembly GCA_013297625.1 of Actinomycetota bacterium. Taxonomy (GTDB): domain Bacteria; phylum Actinomycetota; class Actinomycetes; order Actinomycetales; family Microbacteriaceae; genus Microcella. Next base: position 15,188 of record JAAFHT010000007.1, read on the forward strand.
CGACCACGGTGTCGCCGTGGCGACCCGCGTGCACAACGCGAGTGCCGAGACGCGCGTGCTCGTCATTGCCGAACACCTGATTCTGGGCGGCGACGTGCTCGGCGGCCCGCTGTTTCTCGACGTGCCCGCGGGCACGTCGCTGCGGCCGCTCGACTACGCCGGACTGCCCGAGGGCGAGCCGGTGGCGTGGCCGGGCAACCCCGCCGAGCGGTGGCCGGTCGTCGACCGAGCGACGCCGGCGCGCGTCACGGGGCTCGCGGGCGTGCAGCCCCAGCGCGTTGGCGCGCGCGGCCCGCACGTCGACGTTCTGGTCGAGTGGCAGGGTGAAGACCTGCCCCACGCGCTGCTCTGGCAAGAGCTCGGCGTCTCGACCGAGCACCCCTGGAACGGGCAGGTTCACGCCCTCGGCATCGAACCCACCTCGACCCCGCACGGCGCGGGCACCGCGCTCGACAGCGACCTCGTGCGACTGCCGCCGGGCGGCACGCTCGAGTGGAGTGTGGCGTTGACCGTGCGATGGGCATCCACACCGACCCCTGAGAAAGGCACGTCATGACGCACGAGACTCCGCCACTCCGCACGATCGTCACCGGCGCGGCTAACGGCATCGGCGCTGCGATCGCCGACCGGTTGCGGGCCCGCGGCGACCACGTGATCGGCCTCGACCGCGAAGAGGGCACGGATGTTGTGCTCACCGACCTCGCCGACCCCGCGGCACGTGCGCACGGCACCGCCATCGCGGCCGAGCGCTTGGGCGGCGTCGACGTGCTCGTCACCGTCGCCGGCATCTTTCGGCAGGGCTCAATTCACGACAGCGACTTCGACGATTGGCGCGCGGTGTGGGCCGTGAACCTCGATTCTCCACTCGACCTCATGCGCCTGCTCACGCCCGGCATGATCGAGCAGGGCTTTGGCCGCATCGTCACGATCACGAGCGTGCACGCCCGGCAGGCCCAACCCGGCGCCCTCGCTTACGACGTCTCGAAAGCGGGACTCGAGGCAGCAACGCGCTCGGTCGCGCTCGACCTCGCGGCGCACGGAGTGCTCGCCAACGCCGTGGCTCCGGGCTTCGTTCGCACGCGCATGAGCCTTCGGCCCGACGGCAGCGACGAGACCGACACCGATGCATTCCGTCAGCAGTATGTGGCGAGCGGCAAGTTGCCGCTGGGCCGCGCGGCGCAGCCCGCCGAGATCGCGCCTGTCGTCGATTTCTTGAGCTCGCGCGACAACACCTACACGACCGGGCAGGTGGTGACCGTCGATGGCGGTCTCACCATGACGTTCTAAGGGGCCTCGAAAGTGATCTCTGACCTGGGGTTTCCTGAAGCACTTCGGTGGCGCGACGGCGCACTGTGGTTCAGTGACATGTTCCGCTCGCGCGTCATGCGCTGGGTGCCGGGCGCGGAGGCCACGGTCGTGCTCGACGCCACCGGCGGCGGCCCGACCGTGCCGGGCGGGCTCGGATGGCTACCCGACGGATCACTGCTCATCGTCGATTGCGAGCAGCGCCGCGTGCTGCGGCTGCCGCTCGACGCGGGCGGCGAGGCCACCGGGCCCTCGAGCGTCTACGCCGACCTCGCTCACATCATGACGCATTCCGCGAACGACATGCACGTCGATCCGGACGGCACAGCGTGGGTCGGGGGTTACGGATTCGACCCCGAGAACGATGCGCCGGTGCCCTCGCCGCTCGTGCGCGTGGCAACCGACGGGGCGGTGTCGACCACGGCATCCGTCTTCGTCTTCCCCAACGGCTGCGAGCGCGACGCGAGCGGGGCGCTGCTGGTCGCGGAAACCTTCGCCGATCGTGTGTCGCTGATGTCACATGACAACGAGGTCACACTGCGTGCGCGGTTCGCCGCAGCGAGCGGCCCCGACGGCCTCTCGATCGCGCCCGACGGCACGGTCTACGTCGCCCTCGCGTTCGCGGGCGCCCTCGCTCAGCTCGCCCCGGCCTCCGCCGACCACAAAGGGGCGGGGCCGGATGCGGAGCCCACGATCATCTACCGCGCCGAGCCCCTCGCCACCGGCCCCGGAGCTGGCCCGCTCGGCGTCTACGACTGTGCCGTGCATCCCGACGGCCGCCGCATCGCCGTGGCCATGGCAAGCCTCGACGAAGACCTCGCCATGCGCGTCGACACCGGGCGGATTGCTCTGCTCGACCTGCCCGACCCCGCGAGCCGCTAGCCCTTCTCGCCGCCCTCGGTCGTGTTCATGATGCGCTTCTGGAAGATGAAGAACAGAATCGCAACCGGAATCGTCATGAGCACCGCCGCGGCGAGCTGCAGTGGGAACTGGTTGCCCGAACCTAACTGACCCGAGACGAGCGACGCGACACCGGTCGTGAGCGTGTTGAGCTCGGGGCTCTGCCGCGACACGATGAAGTGCCCCAGCTCATTCCACGAGCCCTGAAAGCTCAAGATGAAGAGCGTCACGAGCGCGGGTCGCGCCATGGGCAACACGATCGTCCAAAACATACGGAACGTGCCCGCGCCGTCGATGCGCGCCGCCTCTTCGATGCTCACGGGAATCGAGTCGAAGAACTGCTTCATGATGAACACCCCGGCGGCCGTCGAGAGCAGGGGAATGATCATGCCGCCGTAGGTGTCGTACAGACCCAACTGCTGCAAGATCAAGAACCGCGGGATGAGCAGCACCACACCGGGCACCGAGAGAATCGCGATGAACGCGACGAAGACGGCGGTGCGTCCCCGAAATCGCAGACGCGAGAGCGCGTAGCCCGCGAGCGAGTCGAAGAACACGCGGCCCACGGTGACGACCGTCGAGATGAGCAGCGTGTTGCCCGCCCAGAGCGGAAACGGCACGTCGCCGAACAGCCGCTCGTAGGCCGCGAAGGTGATTGTTTGCGGAATCAGGCCCAGGGCATCCTGCGTCGCCTCGGCATCGGTCTTGAACGACGCCGAAATCGAGATGATGAACGGATAGATGTAGATCAGTGCCAACCCGATCAAGATCAAGTAGCTGAGCAGCATCGCGGTGCGGGCACGGCCGCCGAGTACCTTGCGGCGGCGGAACGACCGCTTCGGTGCGTCTTCGGCGCCCGCGAGACTCGGGGTGACGGTGGTCATAGCAAGCCTGCCTTCTTGCGTGCGCGGCGGGGGCCGCGTTCGGCGAGCGCCCAGCGCTGCAGCAGCGTGAGCACGATGATGAAGATGAAGAGGATGAACGCGATCGCGGCACCCTGCCCCCACTCGAGGTCGACAAACGACGAGCGATAGGCGAGATAGGCCGGGGTGGAGATCGTGCCGCCAGCCGAGGTGCCACCGAGCACGTAGATCTGGTCGAAGACCTGCCACGAGCCGATGAGGCCGAGAGTCAGCACCGTGAAGAGCGTCGGGCGCAGCATGGGGATCGTGATCGAGAAGAACTTGCGTGCCGGGCCGGCGCCATCCATGAGCGCGGCCTCGTCAATCTCGGCACCGATGCTTTGCAGTGCCGCGAGAAACAGCAGCATGAAGGTTCCCGAGGTCGTGAAGATCGCGAGCATGATGAGCGAGCTCATGGCCACCGAGGGGCCTGCGAGCCACTCCCAGCCCGAGATGCCCAAGAACCCGGGCTCAGCCAGCAGGCCGCTCGGTTGCGTGATGCCCACGACGCTCAGCAATCCGTGAAAGACACCCGTCGAGTCGTTGAACCAGTCGGGCCCGTCAATGCCGAACGCGCCGATCACGGCGTTGACGGCTCCGGATGCGGTGAACAAGAACTGGAAGACGATCACGATCGCGACGGTGCTCGTCACCGAGGGGAAGTAGAAGGCGGTGCGGAAGTAGCCCCGACCACGCAGCACCGCGCGGTTGACCTGCACCGCGAGCAGCAGCGCGATGATCGTTTGCAGCGGCACGACGAACAGCACGTAGTAAAGGTTGTTGCGCACCGAGATGCCGAAGTTCTTCTGGTCGAGGCCGCTATCGACCGTGATGGCGGCGTAGTTCTCGAGGCCCACAAAGTTGACGCGCGGGTTGAGGGGCGACTGAAAACCGTTCCAGTCGCTGAAGCTCACCCAGAGGGCGAGCATGATCGGGATCACGAGAAACACGAGCGTGATGACGACGGCGGGGGCGACGAAGAGCCACCCCGCGCGGGCCTCGCCGCGGCGGATTCCTCCGCCGCGACGAGTCCGCACTGCGGCAGTGTTGGCCACAGTGGTTATCCGTTGGCCTCATCGAGTGCGGCCTGCAGGTTGACTTGCAACGAGTTCAGCAGTGCCGAGGGGTCAGCGCTGCCGATCTGCTCGAGTTGCGTGTTGAAGTCGGCCAGCGCAGCAGCGGCTCCAGAGAACGCCACCGGGCTGACCGCCGAAGCGACACCGGCCACGAACGCTGCGTTCTCGGGGAACTGCGCGGCGTAGGCAGCCGAGCCCGATTCGGTCGACGGGATGACCCCGAAGGCCTCAGCGAAGGCGAGCTGCTGCTCGTCACTCGTCAAGAACTCGATCAGGTCGAGAGTCGCGTCACGCGTCTCCGACCCCACCGGCATGCCCCAGCAGTTGCTAAAGGCGAACGTCGACGGGCCGCCCGGGCCAGCCGGCAGCTCAACCGAGATGAACTTACGGTCGGGGAAGTCGTTGCGCATGGCGCCGTTGATCCACGGACCCTCGATGACCATCGCAGCCTTGCCGAGACCAAAGGCCTCGCCGCCCCAGCCGGCCTCAAGTTCTTGCGGGAACTTGAGTGAGCCATCGGCGATGAGCCCCTGCAGGTAGTCGAGCGCCTCAGCGTTCTCGGCGCTATCGGCAACAGCCGTGGCGCCGTCAACGAGCGTGCCACCCGCCTGGTTCATGAAGACACCCACGCGGGCGTACTCACGACCCATCGAGAGGCCCACCTGGTCGGGCGTCGTCAGCGCGGCGGCAACCGTCGCGAGCTGATCCCAGTCGGTGGGAATGTCAGCGTCGGTCAGCCCAGCGGCCTCCCACGCGTCGAGGTTGATCTGCAGACCCAGGGTCGAGAAGTCTTTCGGCGCGCAGTAGAACTGGCCGTCGTAGCTGAACTGGTCGCGCAACGCCGGCAAGAAGTCGGCGGTGTTGGCGAGATCGTCGGCGTAGGGCTCCAGGAAGCCCTGGGCCGCATAGGTCTGGAACTGGTCCCAGGGCATGTAGAACAGGTCGGGCGGGTTGTTGCCCGAGAAGCCCTGGCCCAGTTGCTGAACGAGGTCGCTCGCCGCGATGACCTCGACCGTGTTGCCGGTCTCGGTCGCCCACGCGTCGGCCGCCGCCTGTACGGCGGTGGTCTCGGCCTCGCCGCTCGAGCCGATCAAGATGGTCAGGTCTTGCCCGGTCTGTACGTCTCCGCCTTCTTCTGCGGGCGCGCACGCCGCTAGAGTGACGACGAGCCCTGCGGCGAGAGCCACAGCGCTCCATTGTGATGTCCTCACGATGTTTCCTTTCGATGAGTGATTGCCGGGGCCTCAGGCACCGGTGGTCTCGCCGAGCGCACGGTGGCTAGACCGGCGTTCGACAAGTCGAGGCACGAGGAGCCGATTCGTCGGCTCCTCGTTGCGTTTCGGGTTCGGCCGCACGATTCCGCCGTCGGGGCCGAACAAGAGATGCAGTGCTGCCGCCACGACCTCGTCGAGCGGCTGGTCGATGCTCGACAGTCCCATGGCGGCCGACACGGGAGTGTTGTCGAAGCCGACGACCGGGGTGTCGAGAAACCCCGCGGCGTCGAGCGCCAGACGGGCTCCGAGCGCGAGCGAGTCACTGGCACAGACGATCGCGTCGGGCGGAGCATCCACCGCCATCAGGCGCCTGGCCGAATCGGCTCCCTCATCGACACCGTCGACGGTCACGACCTGATAGCGCGCGCGGTCGGCGGCGTCGAAACCACAGGCTTCTTCCCAGCCGGCGCGGCGCTCGTCGCCCGTGCCCGAGGGGCTCGGCCAGCCGATGTAGGCAACGCGCTGGGCTCCGGATGCTCGCAAGTGGGTGACCGTGTCGCGCACGCCCGCGCGGCCATCGACGTCGACCCAGCGATGCTGCGGGTCATCAATCGTCGAGCCCCACGGCCGACCGAACGAGACGAACGGCACGTCGTTGTCGACGAGCCACGAGATGCGCGGGTCGCCGTGAAAAGTCGCGATGAGGATGAATGCGTCGATGTCGCTGCCATCGCGCAACCGGCGAATGTGGGCGAGTTCGTCTTCCGGACCGTTCGCCGTGAAGATCATGACCCGCAAGCCGCGCTCGTCGGCTTGCTCGGCGAGTTTGTGCACAAATCGGTCGAGCACGACGCCCGAGATTCCGTCGCGCAGCGGGTCGAGGCGCAGACCGATCGTTGACGAGGTGCGGGTGCGCAAGCGGCGAGCAGAGGCGTGCGGCCGGTAGCCCAAACGGTCGATGACCTCTTGCACCCGCAGCCGTGTTGACTCGCGCACGATCTCGGGAGAGTTGATGACGTTTGACACCGTTTGGCGCGAAACGGAGGCCGCGAGCGCCACATCGTCGACGGTGGGCATCCGCTCCATGACCGCCTCCTTTGGTGGTGTCTGCCGTCTGACGCCCGTTCGGCGTTTCGGTATTTTGATCGATCAAATTATTCTGTAGTGTTGCTCACGTCGACATCGGTGTCAAGCCTCGCTGCCACCGACCCGCTTTACCGGCCCGGAGGCTCACCACTCGTGACCCAGTACCTGCAGCCCCTCCTCCACAACGAACTTGTCGTGTTGCGCGCCCCCACCCAGGTCTGGTCGGCTGACGACGGCAGCATCGGTTCGGCGGCCATTCACGGCATCGCGCACTCCGACGTGCGGGTTGTGCGCGGGCTGCGCATGACCGTCGGCGGCACCCCCGCCGAGCACCTCGTCACCGCAACGCGCACGGCTGATGAGGTCACGATCGAGTCGCTCTTGCGCCACCTCGATGACCCATTGCCCGACCCCGGCGTGCGCTTGCGCGTGGTGCGCCGCGCCGACATCGACGGATGCTCTGACACGCTCACGGTGACCACTCGCCACCCCGAGACCATCACCACGACCATCGACATCGAGCTCGACGTTGACTCGACCCTCATCGACTTCATCAAACAAGGAATGGCGCCCGCGCCGGCCATCACCCTCACACTCGAGGGCGACATGGCCCGGTGGTCGGGCGAGCACGTGACCGTGGCGCTCACGACCGAAGGCTTGCGCATCTCTGAGCGCCCGGGTGGCCTGCTGCTGTCGGCCGACGTTGTCGTGCCGGCGCGCGGCTCAGTCACGGTGAGCTGGCGGCTCGACGCGCACGACGCCATCGGCGCCGTGCGGGGCGCGCGCGGCCCCGTGCCGTGGAGTGCCCCCGACACGAGCGGTGCCGACCCGCGCCTCGCGCGCTGGGTCGATCGTGCGCTGACCGACCTCGATGCGCTGCGGTTGACCGTGGATGGGCATCCTGATCAGCAGTTTGTGGCGGCGGGAGCCCCCTGGTTCTTCACGCTCTTCGGGCGGGATTCGCTGTGGGCGGCGCGCATGCTGCTGCCCCTCGGCACCCGTCTCGCGGGCGACACCTTGCGCGTGCTCGCGCGCCTGCAAGGCACCCAGCAGGTCGATGCCACGGCCGAAGAGCCGGGCAAGATTCTGCACGAGCTGCGCCGCCAACCGCTCGTGATCGACGATGACGTCACGCTGCCGCCGCTCTACTACGGCACGGTCGACGCCACCGCACTGTGGATCTGCTTGCTGCACGATGCCTGGCGCGCGGGCCTCGTCGACACCGAAGTGCGCGAACTGCTGCCCGCGCTGCAAGCGGCGCTCGGCTGGATGCGCGACCACGGCGATGCCGACGGCGACGGCTTGCTCGAATACATCGATCGCAGTGGGCACGGCCTCGCCAACCAGGGTTGGAAAGACTCGGGCGACAGCGTGCAGTGGCGCGACGGGTCCCTCGCCGAAGGCCCGATCGCGCTGTGCGAAGTGCAGGCCTACGCCTTCGAAGCCGCGATGGGCGGGGCTGCTCTGCTCGAAGCCTTCGGTCTCGAGGGCGCGGACGAGTGGCGCGCCTGGGCGAGTGCTTTGCGCGAGCGGTTCCACGCCGCGTTCTGGATCACCGACCCCGAGCGGTGCGGCGAACTCGGCCCCTACCCGGCCATCGCCCTTGACGCGCACAAGCGCCCCGTCGACACCGTCACGAGCAACCTCGGGCACTTGCTCGGCACCGGACTTCTCGACGCCGAGCAGTCGGCGCTCGTCGCCGCTCGCCTCGCCTCACCCCAACTCGACTCGGGCTATGGCTTGCGCACGATGTCGACGGATGCCGCCGGCTACTGGCCCCTCAGTTACCACGGTGGCGCGGTCTGGTCGCACGACACCGCCATCGCTATTGCGGGCCTCGTGCGAACGGGGCATCGGGATGCCGCGGCGTCACTCGCCGAAGGCTTGCTGCGGGTGGCCGAGTCGGCGGGCTTTCGCATGCCCGAGCTGCACAGCGGCGACCCCGCGAGCACCTCGGCGCGCCCCGTGCCCTACCCCGCGTCGTGCCGCCCGCAAGCGTGGTCAGCGACCGCCGCGATCGTCGTTCTCGAGGCCCTGCGCTGAGTCGGAGTCGTCGGGCGTCGCGGCGCGCTCGGCGAGCGATCGGCGCACGGCCGGCGCGAGCACGACCGTCGCGATGACCGCGAGCACGATCAACAGCACTCCCAGCACGGCGCCCGTGAGAATGACGATTGAGACCGGGTCGATCACTTAGCGCCCCATCTTGCTCAGCTGCGCGACGACCTGCCGTGCGATGTTGCGGCCGGCCCGGTTGGCGCCAATCGTCGACGCGGCGGGGCCGTAGCCCGCAAAGAACACGCGCGGGTCGCGGCCAGAACGGTAACTGTCGACCGAGACGCCGCCCTCTTTCTCGCGCAGTCTGAGCGAGGCGAGGTGGCGCAGCTCGGGCCGGAAACCCGTGGCCCAAATGATGGCGTCGGCGGGCACGCGGGTTCCGTCGGCCCAGGCCACCGAGTTGCGCTCGATGCGATCAAACATGGGCCGAAAGTCGAGCACGCCACGATCGAGTGCGGCCTGGATGCGGCGCGTGCGCGGCACACCCGTGCCCGAAACGATGCTCGGTAGCGCGCGGCCCGCGCGCGCGGCGGCGTCTTGCTCGGCGACGGCCTTCTCGCGGGCTTCGAGGCTGAGGTCGACCTCATCGATGAACTCGGGCGGTCGGCGGGTGGCCCACGTGACGGTCGCGGCAATTCCCTCGAGCTCAAGAATGAAGCCGATGGCGCTCGTGCCCGCGCCCACAATCACCACGTTCTGCCCGGCAAAGTCTTCGGCTGCCACGTAGTCGCCCGTGTGCACCTGGCGGCCGGTGAAGGCGTCGCGGCCCGCGTACCACGGCACGAAAGGTGAGCCCCATGTGCCCGTGGCATTGACAATCGTCGAGGTGCCGAGCTCGAGCGGCCCATTCTCAGTGGTCAAGCTCACGAGCAGTTCGCCGCCGAGGTCTTCGACCTGGGTCACCGTCGCCGGCCGCACCACCTGAAGCCCATAGTGCTCTTCGTACTGGCGGTAGTAGTCGGCAACCACCTCGCGCGCCGGGGCGTGGTGGTCGGCCGTCGTGAAGCTCAGGCCCAGTTCATCCATGCCCGGCAAGTCGTAGACCCGGTGCGCCGAGCCCAGTCGCAAGGCCTCCCAGCGAAACTGCCAGGCGCCGCCCGTGCTCGGCCCACGATCGAGCAGCACGAACTCTTGCCCCGCCTCGAGGCCCAGTCGCTTGAGGTAGTAGGCCACCGAGAGCCCCGCTTGGCCCGCTCCGATGACCACGCACGAGGTCGTCAGGTCGGGTTCCGTCACCCGGCCAAGGCTACCGGGTGCGAGGGATGCTGCGACATGTTCTCCGAGCCCCTGACGCGAGGGTGCGTGCTAAACTTCCGCACAGTTTTTCTCCCGTCTCGACTCGGCATTCTGGGGTTCTCCCTAGCTCACCCGACAACACACTGTGAGGGGGTCACGCATGGGGCGCGGCCGACAGAAGGCAAAGCACACCAAGGTGGCGCGAGAGTTGAAGTACTTCACTCCCGACACCAACCTCACCGCGCTCGAACGCGAACTCGCCGCGGCGGCACACGCCGACGAGTACGAAGACAAGTGGGCGCACCTCGTTGACGACGACGAAGACGACGACGTCGAGGACGACGACGAGGCGAATCCCGCGGCTCAGACCGCGTAGCTGACGCTAGTTGGCCCATTCAGGGCCGCTCAGCGAGCATCTGCGACAGAGCGGCAATGATGTCGAGTCGCCACCGGAATTCAACCGTGTCAGTTTTGGCGATGAGTCCCTGTGGGCTGAGCTCAGCAGCGGCGACCGACCTGACCACTGCCAGGGGCACTGGTACCTCTGCGAATGACTCCTCCGCGGCGCTATAGCTCAATGCTCGTTCGTCGAACTCTGTTGCGAATCGCTCCATTGCAGCCTCCAACAGGTCCTCAAGCGCCCGCGCGTCGTCCTCGTGTAGGGACTCGATCCAGGCCTCGACAGAGGCAAGAGCAATGCGACTCGGCGACTCGGGTGGCAGGGCGACAGTGCCGATCACTCCAGATTGTTTGATCCACACAGTTGGCCCCCTCGGTCCATCCCTAGCGAGAAACTGCCGTCGTGCTTCTACTCAGCTGGTTCAGGTTCCACCGGTACAGGATCCAGCTTGAAGTGACGGCGCGCTACCGCGGCAGAGTACTCATCTTGACGAAGAAGCATCACCTGTCGCCCGAGATCAGTCGATAGTGCTTCGTCGAGCGACTCGAAGTCCAATTCGATAATGAGAGGCAGAAAGGGCCAGCGTGGTCTCAAGTAGAGCGCGAGGATCAACTCGCTCTCGAGCTCCCAGAAGCGCACGTATGAGAACGGGGCCTCGGGGCCGCCCACTCCAATAACCGGCTCATCGAACCGAGCATCTGATGGCAGCGCCGTCGCAGCGCGTCGCGAACGATCCACCGACACTCGATAGCGACCATCCCTGGCCGCCCACGCTCCAACTAAGGAACCGCAACACGCCAGGAAAGCCCATGCGCTTGCGAGGGAAATGAATAACCCAGCGTCAGCCGTGCCGACGGTATTGGCGATTACTACCACTCCGAGTATCGACAGGCCTAAGGCCACCAGGACTTCCGTCGGAGGAAGTCGTGGAGTCATGTCGCGACCACTTTCATCGCTTTCAATGCGCGCGGGAACATGCGGTCGTCGAACTCCAGCGTCACTCGAGGCATCAGACTCCTTCCGACGTGATGGCCGCGATTCGACCGGTCAACTCGTCGAGGCGAGCCTTGGACGATTCAGGAGCAATAAGCCATCGTTGAGACATCACGCTCAACGCGATCGGCGCGTCGAAACCTTGGACGTGAAGAGTCAAGACCCGACGGACCGACTGCCATGGCTCACGGACGACACTCGCTTGCTGAATTGCGCTGGCTGGCACCACAAGGAGAGGTTCGGTGAGGTCAGCCCAGAGCTCAACGCGATCGTCACGCACGGCAACGACGCAGTAGTAGGGGTCGGATGCCCCCACGAACTTGCTATGGGCCATCTTCTGGCTTAGCGCGCGAGTCCATGTCCCCACCCTCTCAACGGGTACGACGAGGTCGTGGGGGTTCCCGAATCGCTCGGCGCGGGTGACGCGAGCGAGGACAACCACGGCGCTGACACCGAAAAGAACCGCAGCCACAAGTACGCCGATTCCGATTCCGAGCACAGCTGCATCCACAATCAACCGACGACCAGCGTCCCCGCCGATGACCACACGGCCATACTCAGCACGCAGCCACCGGCTGAGAATCATGATGGCGACGCCCAGGATTACGAAGACCGCAATGGCAAAGAAGGGCGCCACGTGTGAAGAGCGGCGAGAGCCCGAATGCACGTGACGTCTCGCCTTAGTCGGCGTAAGTGCCGACGAGCTTCACGGCTCCGCCGTTGACGCCCTTGGCGCCCTGCTCGAAGCCCGCGAGGTCGTGGGGAGCCGTCGAGACGCGGCCGACGACCCACGCGGGAACGCCACGACTCTCGAGCGCGCGGATGACCGAACTCGCCGTGTCGTGGGCAACCACGGCGAGCATCCCGAGACCGAGGTTCCACGTGCCCTCGGTCGATTCGAGGCTGTCACCCGCGAGGTCGGCGAGCACGCGGAAGACCGCGGGCGGGCTCCACGAGCCGCGGTCGACCTCGACCCAACTGCCGACGGGCAGCACGCGCGCGAGGTTCGCGGCGATGCCGCCCCCCGTGACGTGGCTCAGCGCGTGGATGTCTCCGGGCAACTCGGCGAGCACGTCGAGCAGCGGCGCGGTGTAGAGCGCGGTGGGGGTCAGCAGGGTCTGGCCGACGACGCCGCCGAACTCGGGCAGTTCGTCGTGGTAGCCGATCGAGCGCGAGGCGAGAATGTGCCGCACGAGCGAGAAGCCATTCGAGTGCAAGCCGCTCGACGCCATCGCCACGACGACGTCGCCGTTGTGCACGCGCTCGGGCCCGAGCACCTCGTCGGCCTCGACCACGCCAACCGCGGCGCCCGCGACGTCGTAGTCGTCGGGGCCGAGCAAGCCGGGATGTTCGGCCGTTTCGCCGCCCACGAGCGCGGTGCCCGTGGCGGCGCACGCTTCGGCGATGCCGCGCACGATGTCGGCAATGCGCTGCGGGTGCACCTTGCCGCAGGCGATGTAGTCGGTCATGAACAGCGGCTTGGCGCCCACCACGACGATGTCATCAACGACCATCGCCACGAGGTCTTGACCGATCGTGTCGTGGATGTCGAGGGCCTGCGCGATCGCAACCTTCGTGCCGACCCCGTCGGTGCTCGTGGCCAACAGCGGGCGGCGGTAGCCGAGCAACGCGCTCGCATCGAAGAGGCCAGCGAAGCCGCCGACACCGCCGAGCACCTCAGGCCCGTGGGTCGCCCCGACCGAGGCCTTCATGAGCTCAACAGCCCGGTCACCTGCGGCCGTGTCGACGCCAGCGGCGGCATAAGAATTCGTCATTCGTTCATCCGTTCCGCGGTCTGACAGACTGGCCTGCGTCACCGTCAACCTTACGGTCTGGAGCAGCCTCCGCATGTGCGGCATCGTCGGTCTCGTCTCGTCGAGTCCCGTCAACCAGCAGGTCTACGACGCCCTGGCGCTGCTGCAGCACCGCGGCCAAGACTCCACGGGCATCGCGACCGCCGAAGGGCGCGTGTTGCACATGGCGAAGGCCAAGGGGCAAGTGCGCGAGGCGTATCGCACGCGCGACATGCGCAGCCTGCTGGGCACCATGGGCCTGGGGCACGTTCGGTATGCGACGCGCGGTTCAGCATCCAGCGAAGAAGAGGCGCAGCCGTTCTATGTGAACGCGCCCTACGGCATCATCCTCGTGCACAACGGCAACCTCACGAATACGCGCGAACTCACGCGCGAACTCTTCGAGGTCGACCGTCGCCACCTCAACACCAACAGCGACACCGAGCTGCTCGTCAACGTGCTCGCGCACGAGTTGCAGGCCCAAGTGACCGGGGACGACCTCGACCCCGACCAGGTGTTTGCCGCGATCAGCCGGCTGCACGAACGCGTCGAAGGCTCGTACGCCGCGATCGCGCTTATCGCTGGCCACGGGCTACTCGCGTTCCGCGACCCCTTCGGCATTCGCCCCCTCATTCTCGGCCGCCGCACGACGGGCCTGACGGGCGACGAGTGGGTCGTCGCGAGCGAATCTCTCGTGCTCGAAGCGGGCGGCTACGAGATCGTGCGCGATGTGGCCCCCGGCGAGGCCGTGTTCATCTCGGCCTCGGGCGAGATGGTCGCGAAGCAGTGCGCCGCCAACCCGCGCTTGATTCCGTGCTCGTTCGAATACGTCTACCTCGCGCGCCCCGACTCGATCATGAACGGCATCTCGGTCTACGAAGCCCGGTTGCGCCTGGGCGATCGCCTCGCCGACACGATCGCGCAATACACGCCGCGCGGCGACATCGACGTGGTCATGCCGATTCCCGACTCGTCGCGGCCCGCCGCCATGCAGGTGGCGCAAAAGCTCGGCATCGAATACCGCGAGGGCTTCTACAAGAACCGCTACGTGGGCCGCACCTTCATCATGCCCGGGCAGGCGGAGCGCAAGAAGAGCGTCAAGCAAAAGCTCAACGCGATGTCGAGCGAGTTCGCGGGCAAGAACATCCTCATTGTCGATGATTCGATCGTGCGCGGCACGACCTCAAAAGAGATCGTCGAAATGGCCCGCGCTGCCGGAGCGAACAAGGTCACGTTCACCTCGGCCGCGCCTCCCGTGCGCTACCCGCACGTTTACGGCATCAACATGCCGACGCGGCGCGAGCTCATCGCGCACGGGCGCAAGATTCCCGAGATCAACACCGAACTCGGCAGCGACTACCTGATTTACCAGGAGGTCGCCGACATGCAGGCCGCCATTCTCGAGGGCAGCAGCATCGAATCGCTCGAGATGAGCTGCTTCACGGGTGACTACGTCACGGGCACCGTGAGCCCCGAATACTTGCGCTGGGTCGAGCAGAACCAGTTGAGCTAGCTCGCGTCGCCGTCTGGCGCCGCGTCAACAACCTGGCGCTCGGCCTCAACCGTGCGCACGCGCTTCTGCGAGCGCCGATCGAGCACGATGCCGATGAGAGCGCCGATCAGCACGCCGAGCGTGATGCCGAAGATCGAGAAGTAGCCGATGAGCGCGGGCAGGCCCACGAGCGGGTCGACCGGAAACAGCGGCGTGATGATGAGCACCACGAGAAACCCCATGAGCGCGCCCACCGCCATGAAAGCCGACAGCTTGGGGGCGCGCCGCACCTGAACGGTCATGCGGTCTGACGTGGGTTCTGCGGGGGTGCTCACGCCCACATTCTCGCGCACAGCCCTGAGAACTCAGTACGCGAGCGGAAAGAGTGCCGACAGATCAGAACGGGCTCCGGATGCGTGCACGCGCCCCGCCGATGCCGCCTCACCCCATGCGAGTGAGCCGGTCGCAATCGCGACAAAAGTCTCGGCGTCGAGCTCGACGACGTTCGGGGGCGTGCCACGCGTGTGGCGCGGGCCCTCGACGGCCTGCACGGCACCGAACGGAGGAACGCGCACCTCCACACTGCGGCCCGGGCTGGCCTCGGCGAGCGCCTGCAGCAGGTAACGCACGGCCGTCGCGATGTCGGGGCGCTCGGCGGTGCCGTCGAGCACGGCGCGCACAGCATCCCGCCCCGCCGTGTCGTCGATGCGTGCCCGAGCCATGCAGCGAGGGTATCGGCCCTCGGTAGGCTGACCGGGTGAGAATTCTCGTCATCGGTTCGGGCGCACGCGAGCACGCCATCATCACGGCCCTGTTACGCGAAGAGGTGGCCCACGAGATCACGGCGGCCCCCGGCAACGCGGGTATCGCCACGGTCGTGCCGACCGTCGCCCTCGACCCGACGCGCGGCGACGTGGTCGCCGACTACGCGGTCGACAACGACATCGAACTCGTCGTGATTGGCCCCGAGGCGCCTCTCGTCGCGGGCGTGGCCGACGCTGTTCGCCGACGCGGAATCGCCGTGTTCGGCCCGGGCGCCGCTGCCGCGCAGCTCGAAGGCTCGAAGACCTTCGCGAAGCGCATCATGGATGCGGCCGGGGTTCCGACCGGCCGAGCGATTCGCGCCGGCACGCTTGCCGAGGCCGAGGCGGCGATCGACGAGCT
Organism: Actinomycetota bacterium; assembly: GCA_013297625.1. Taxonomy (GTDB): domain Bacteria; phylum Actinomycetota; class Actinomycetes; order Actinomycetales; family Microbacteriaceae; genus Microcella. Next base: position 30,804 of record JAAFHT010000007.1, read on the forward strand.
CGGCGCCCCCTACGTCGTCAAGGCCGACGGCCTCGCCGCGGGCAAGGGCGTCATCGTCACCGACGACCGCGCGGCGGCGGTGGCCCACGCCGAGCACTACCTGCAACAGGGCGGCGTGCTCGTCGAAGAATTCTTGGCCGGCCAGGAGGTCAGCCTCTTCATGCTGAGCGACGGCCACACCGTCGTTCCGCTGAGCCCCGCGCAAGATTACAAGCGCGTCGGCAATGGCGACGAAGGGCCCAACACGGGTGGCATGGGCGCGTATTCGCCGCTGCCGTGGGCGCCCGCGGGCTTCGTCGACGAGGTCATTCGCACGGTTGCCGAGCCGACGGTGCGGCAACTCGCGGCCGAGCAGACTCCGTTCATTGGGCTGCTCTACTGCGGCCTGATCGTCACCGAGCAGGGCATCCGCGTCATCGAATTCAACGCGCGCTTTGGCGACCCCGAGACGCAAGTGGTGCTGCCGCGCCTCGTCACGCCGCTCAGCGAGCTGCTGTTTGCCGCGAGCACCGGCCAGCTCGCCGGCCGCCCGCACCCCGAGTTCAGCGACGACGTTGCCGTCACGGTCGTGCTCGCGAGCGAGGGCTACCCCGTGACGTCGGCGCCCAATCGTCCGATCACGGGGCTCGACGAGGCCGCCGCGGTCGAGGGCGTCACGATCGCCCACGCCGCCACGGCGCGTACGGCCGACGGCTTCTGCTCCACGGGCGGCCGCGTGCTCAGCGTCGTCGCCACCGGATCCGACTTCGCCCAAGCCCGGGCCCGCGCCTACGAGGCCATGGGGCACATCGGGCTCGAGGGCGGTCAGTACCGCACCGACATCGCCGCGCGAGTCGTCTGATGACGGATGCTGGCGCCCTGCTCTGCTGGACCCACGTCTATTCGGGCAAGGTGCGCGACCTCTACGAGCACGCCGAGCATCCGGCCCTCATGCTCGTCGTCGCGAGTGATCGGGTGAGCGCGTTTGACCACGTGCTCGAGCCCGGCATTCCCGGCAAGGGCGCGCTGCTGACTCAGCTGACGCGCTGGTGGTTCGCGCACCTCGACCAGCCGAACCACCTGGCGTCCGAGGGTCCCGCGATGCCGACCGAGCTCGCCGACCGCGCCATGCTCGTCAAGCGCCTCGACATGCACCCCATCGAGTGCGTCGTGCGCGGCTACCTCACGGGCTCGGGCTGGGCCGAATATCGCGAGTCGGGCACCGTGTGCGGCATTCCGCTGCCCGCGGGCCTCAGTGACGGCGATCGCCTGCCCGAGCCGCTCTACACGCCCGCCTTCAAGGCTCCGATGGGCGAGCACGACGAGAACATCACCTTCGAGCGTTCGGTCGAGCTCGTCGGCGCGTCGGTCGCGACGGCGTTGCGGGATGCATCGCTCGCGATCTTCGCCGCTGCATCGTCCATCGCGCTCTCGCGCGGGGTGATTCTTGCCGACACCAAGTTCGAGTTCGGCACCGACCCCGCCACGGGTGCATTGACCCTCGCCGATGAGGTGTTGACCTCGGATAGCTCGCGCTACTGGGACGCGACGCTCTACGCCGCGGGTGGCGCGAACCGCATGGACAGCTTCGACAAGCAGATCGTGCGTAACTGGCTCGCCGCGAACTGGGACAAGCAGGGCAACCCGCCCGCGCTGCCCGCCGAGATCGTCGAGCGAACGGCCGCGCGGTATCGCGAGCTCATTGAGCGGCTCTGCGCCTAGTCGCGGAATGCCGTGCGAGGCCCGCCGGTTGACTCGGGCATGACCGAATCCACCCGACTCGCGGCCGATACCGCGATGGGGCCCGTGACCCTCGACGTCGCCGATCTTGACGGCATGACGGCGTGCTACCGCGACGCCGTGGGCTTGAGCGTGCTCGACGCCACGGGTCCGGTCGTGACGCTCGGGCGGGCGGGTGACCTGGGTACCGCATCCCTGCCCCTCGTGATCTTGCGGCACAGCCCGACGCTCAAACATGCGGGCCCGCGCGAGGCCGGGCTCTTCCACACGGCCATCTTGTTCGAGACGCAAGCGGCGCTCGCCGCGGCGGTCTACACGGTGGCGACGTCGTATCCGCAGCGGTTCACGGGCTCGAGCGACCACCTCGTGAGCCAAGCGTTCTACTTCGACGACCCGGAGGGCAACGGCGTCGAGCTCTACTGGGATCGCGACCGCACCCAGTGGTCGTGGGTGCACGGCAGCATCGAAATGGCCACGCTGTTTCTCGACCCCAACGGCTTCTTGCGCGAGCACCTCACCGATGAGGCGCTCGCGGCGCACGGTTCGGCCCCCGCGGTCGTCGGGCACGTGCACTTGAGCGTCGGCGACGTCGCGACGGCGCAGCACTTCTACGTCGACCAGCTCGGCTTCGACCTCACGACCGCGTTCGCCGGGCAAGCCATCTTCGTGAGCGCGGGCGGCTATCACCACCACATGGCCATGAACGTGTGGCGCAGCAGCGGCGCCGGTCGACGGATGCCCGCCCTGGGTCTCGGCCAAGTCGACCTCGTGCTGCCGAACGCCGACGAGCTCGGCGCCACTGCCGAGCGCCTGCAGCACCACAAAGTCGCCGTGCGCAACGACGGCCGCACTCTCGAGCTCGACGACCCCTGGGGCACGCTGCTGCGGCTGACCCCTGCGGGCGCGTAGCGGCTCAGGCGCCCGCACACTGCGCGGCCTAGACTCGCGCACGTGACCGAGTTTCGACCGCCGCGCCGACTGCGGCTGAGCCGCGCGATCGCGGCCGCGCAAGGGCCCGTGCTGCTCGCGCAGGGGCGCCGGTTGCGGCGTGAGACACCGCGGCTTCCGGATGCGCCACTCCCCTGGGAGGGCCGCGTTGACGGTGGCGGGTCGAGTCACGCGGGCGGAGCATCCCGCCCCCTGCACCTGCTCGTGATCGGCGACTCGACGGCCGCGGGCGTCGGCGTGGATCACGCCGACCTCGGCCTCGGCGGGCGACTGGCCGAAGCGCTCGCGGCACGCACGGGTCGCCCGGTGCACTGGCGCGCGGCGGGGCGCAACGGGGCCACGGCGAGCGACCTCGATCGGCAGTACCTCACGCCCGCGCTGCACGGTCCGACCGACCTCGTGTTTCTCACGGTCGGCGCCAACGACGCGCTCGCGCTGCGCTCGGCCAATGCGTTTCGCCGCGACATTCGCCACATTCTCGAGCGCACCTTTGCCGCGCATCCCGAGGCCGCCCTGCTCATGTCGTCGTTGCCGGCGTTCTTCCGCTTTCAGTTACTGCCCGAACCGTTGCGCCGCAGCCTGTATCGACACTCGCAGTCGCTCGAGCGTGAGGCGCGGCAGCTCGTCGGCGCCACACCCCGCGCGCACATGTCTCCGCCCCCGCCGCCGTACACCGAAGGCTTCTTTGCGAGCGACGACTTTCACCCGAGCGCGATCGGGTACAAAGACTGGGCCGACTTTGCCGTGGAGGATGCGTGGAGCGTCGGCTTCGACCGGCTGCTCGACGATCACTGACTCTCGTCGATCACTGACTCTCGACCAGCACTGACCCGCGCGCCCTAGACTCGCGCGCATGACACCCCGACCCCGCCCGCTTCGCGGCCGCCGCCTCAGCCGGGCCGTGGTGTTGGCTCTCGCTCCGATTCTCTTGCCGCAGACCGTGCGGCTGCGGCGCATCGTTCCGCTGCTGCCGGAGCCGCCGAAACCGTGGGAAGGCGGCGGGGGCGACGACCCGATTCGTCTGCTCGCGCTCGGCGACTCGATGGCCGTGGGCGTCGGAGTCGACGAAGCCGTTCAGGGCTTAGCCGGCTGTGTCGCTGCCGAGCTCACCGCACACACCGGGCGCCCCGTGCGCTGGCGCGCGCGCGGACGCAACGGGGCCACGGCACGCGACATCATTCGCGACCACCTCGACGAAGCGCTCAGCGAACCGACCGACGTGGTCGTCATCAGCCTCGGCGCCAACGACACCATGCAGGTGCGCTCGCACCGTGCATTCCGTCGCGACATCACCCGCATCGTGCGTGAGATCGAAGCGGCGCACCCGCGCGCCATCGTGCTCATGAGTGCGCTGCCCGCCTTTCACCGCTTCGGCCTGTTGCCCGAGCCCTTGCGCGGCACGCTCTACTTGCACGCTCAATCGCTCGAAGTCAGTGCTCGCCGCGCGCTCGAACGCTTCCCGCTCGCGCACATGACGCCACCGCTGCCGCCCTATGCGGCTGACCACTTTGCGGCGGACGACTTTCACCCGAGCGCGCACGGCTGCCGCGAGTGGGCAGAGTTCATCGTGGACGACGCGGTGACGCACGGCATCGCAGCGCTGATTCCCGAACGGGCAGCGTCGGCGTGAGCGCGGTCGGCGCGAGCCGAGAAGGGTCTGCGGGCGACGGCCGCGCGCCGATTGACCTGCCCACCCTCGCCGCGATTGTTGAGGGGATGCTCGCCGCGCGCTCTGCATCCGCCCCGCTGCTCGTGGGCCTGGCCGGAGAGCCCGGCGCCGGCAAGTCGACCGCGGCCGCTCAGCTCGCCGCGCTACTGCCCGGCTCGCGCGTGCTGCCCATGGACGGATTCCACTTTCCGCAGGCCCAGCTCGTGTCGCTCGGGCGCCGCGAGCGCATGGGTGCGCCCGACACCTTCGATGTCGACGCCTTCGTCACCCTGCTCGCGTCGCTGCGCACCGCAACCGCCACCGTGCGCGCCCCCGGCTTCGACCGCACGATCGAAGAGCCCGTTGCCGACGAGCTGTCGTTCACACCCGAGGTGCCGTGCATCATCGTCGAGGGCAACTACTTGCTGCTCGACGACCACGGCTGGCAGCGCGTTGCACCGCTGCTCGATGTGACCGTGGGCGTCGTGCTCGACGAAGCCACGCGCCACGAGCGGCTCATTGCCCGCCACATCGCCTTCGGCAAGACCCCGAATGCCGCGCGCGCCTGGGCCCTCGGCCTCGACGAGGCCAACGCCGGGCTCATTGCGCCCACGCTCGAGCGCGCCGACTACCTACTGCGCGCTCGGTAGACTCGAGGCATCCGCCCGCCGAGCCACCCCGGGGAGTCCACTGTGCCCACCATCGTCGTCGAGGTCATGCCGAAGGCTGAATTGCTCGACCCGGCCGGCAAGGCCGTTGCGGGGGCGCTGCACCGCCTCGGTCACGAGAGCATCCGCGATGTGCGCATCGGCAAGCGTTTCGAGCTGCACGTCGATGGCGAGATCGACGCCGCTCTGCTCGAGACGGCACAGCAGCTCGCGGCCGACATGCTCAGCAATGGTGTGATCGAAGACGTCATCAGCGTGCACATCGACGGTGTTGCCGGAGAGACCCGCTAGTGCGCATCGGCGTCGTCACCTTTCCGGGCTCGCTCGACGACCGCGACGCTCAGCGCGCCATCCGGCTCGCCGGCGCCGAACCGGTCGCGCTCTGGCACGGCACGCACGACCTGCAGGGCGTCGACGCCATCGTGTTGCCCGGTGGCTTCAGCTACGGCGACTACTTGCGCTGCGGTGCCATCGCGGCGCGCTCGCCGATCATGGCCGAAGTCATTGATGCGGCCAACAGCGGGATGCCCGTGCTGGGCATCTGCAACGGCTTCCAGATTCTCGTCGAAGCGCACCTGCTGCCCGGCGGCCTGATTCGCAACGACCACGGTGACTTCATCCGTCGCGACCAGCGGTTGCGCGTCGAAAGCACCGACAGCGCCTGGACCAACGGTTTCGAGCTCGGCCAAGAAATCACTATCCCGCTCAAGAACGGCGAGGGCGGTTTCATCGCCGACGAGGCCACGCTCGATCGACTCGAGGGCGAGGGCCTCGTGGCGTTCCGCTACCTCGACGTCAATCCCAACGGCTCGCTGCGCGACATCGCGGGCCTGCGCAACGAGCGCGGCAACGTCGTGGGTCTCATGCCCCATCCCGAGCACGCCGTCGAGCCGGGCTTTGGCCCCAACACCCCCGAGGCCATGCGCTCGGGCGTCGACGGCCTCACCTTCTTCACGAGCGTGCTGACGGCGACCCTCGCGTCTGCCTGACGTTTCGCACCCCTCGGCAGCGTGCTGCCCCGTCGCTACGATCTGCTCATGACGACCCTCCGCATGCCCCGGGCACTGCACGACGTTTTTGGCACGCAGCAGTCGCCCCTTGCCTTGGCTCTCGTGGCGCTCGCCATGCCCCTCGCCGTCATTGCCGTGTTGCCAGCGCTCACCGAGGTCGACTGGCGGCGTGCGCTACTCGCCGCTCTCCTCGTCGCCGACCTCGCCGCGGGAGCAGTCGCAAACCTCACGCGGGGAACGAGCGACCACTACGCAGCGAGCGCCCAGCGGCGCATCGTCTTTCTCATCGTGCACGTGCACTTGCCGCTTATCGCGCTGCTGCTCGGGTTGCCTCTGATTCCCGCGCTCATTGCGTGGGCCTTGACGATCGCCGCCGCCTCCGTCGTGGTGGCACTGCAACGGCGTGACGTGCACAAGCCCGCCGCCGGACTCGGAGTGGTCGTGGTGCTCGCCGCCACCGCGATCCACCTCGAGACCACGATCGTGCTGCTGTTTCTCGCGGCCCTCTTCGCGATCAAGGTCGTGCTGTCGTTCGGCGTCGACCACTACAGCGAAGGTGATGAAATAGAGGCATGACCGAAACCGCTCTGCCGGCCACGCGCCTGACCCCGAAGAAGCTCTATCGCATCGTCGCGATCGCCGAAGCGATCACGTGGACTCTGCTGATCACCGGGCTCATCCTGCGCGCCACGATCGGGCTCGACATTGCGGTGACGATCGGCGGCAGCATCCACGGTTTCGTCTTCCTCGCCTACGGCGCCACGGCGATTCTCACGGCCATCAACCAGCGCTGGAGCGTCGGCCTCGGCCTGCTCGCGGTCGTCACGGCGATCGTGCCCTACGCGACCATCCCCTTCGACATCTGGGCGCACCGCACGGGCAAGCTTGAGGGCGATTGGCGCCGCGAGGCCACCGACGACCCGCGTGATCAGCGCTGGTTCGACCGCCTGGTGCGGTGGATGCTCAACCACCCCTACCTGCTGGCCACCCTGATTCTGCTCGCCGTCGTGGTGCTCTTCACCGTGCTGTTGATTCTGGGCCCGCCGGTTCCCAAGGCCTAGTCACGCGGTCTGCCGCGAAAGCTACTCGGCGGCCGGGCCCACCCGGCTCGGCGCATCGGGATCAGCCGAGGGCGCGAGCATCTGCTCCGCCCGCTGGTGAGCTTCGGGCGTGCCACTGAACAGTTGGCGCTTCGCAGACTGGTCGGCGGGGTCAACGGCCGGCGCCGCGTCATCGGGCGAGGTCGCGTCGACCATGAGCACGCGGGTTCGCGGCATGGCTCCGGGGCTCTCGAGTTGCACCCACTCGACAAGCTGCTCGCGCACGTAGTTGCGCAGGTCGAAGAGTGACCCGGCATCGGCCGCGCTGACGAGAATGCGCACGCGCACGAAGCCGTCGGTCGCCGACGACACCTGCAACACCGAGACGCGGCGGTCCCACAGCGTCGTGCCGTCGAGCACCACAGAAAGCCGTTCCCGCATCGCTGCGGGGCTCACCCGCCAGTCGAGGTCGAGTTCGACCGAGCCGAGCAGTTCGCTACCCGTGCGCGTCCAGTTCTCGAAGGGCTTGCTGGTGAAGTGCGTTGAGGGCACGACGAGGCGCCGGTCATCCCAGATACGAATGACGACATAGGTCAGGGTGATCTCTTCGATGCGCCCCCACTCGCCTTCGACGATCACAATGTCATCGACCCGAATGGCGTCGCTGAAGGCAATCTGTACGCCCGCGAACACGTTCGAGAGTGTGGACTGCGCGGCGAGACCCGCGACGATGCCCGCAAGCCCGGCCGAGGCGAGCAGGCTCGCGCCGATGGCCTGCATTTGCGGGAAGGTCAGCAGGGCGGCGCTCACACCGACGACGATGATCGTGACGGTCGCGAGTCGCTGGAGGAAGGTCAACTGCGTGTGCGCGCGACGGGCGGCGCGTGTGGCATCGGCGCCGATCGGAAATCGCACCATGGAGCCCTCGAACGCGAAGTCGACGACCTCAACGAACAGCCACGTGAAAAGGCCGATCACGCCGACCGTGAGCACGCGGTCAATCACTTCAGAGAACCGCGACTCGGGGGCTGCGAGACTCACGGATACCCACACCGCCACGCCCACGAGCAGTAGTCGCAGGGCCGGGCGAGTGTGACGCAGCAGCACGGCCGCCCAGGGCTGGCGCATCGCGATGACGCGCACGAGAAGCTCGATGAGCACGAGCAGCACGGCGGCCACGGCGAGCGTCAGAACCGTGAGCACGAGCAAGAACAGCCAGCCGCGCTCAGGCACGAGAACCACGTCGATGTTGGCGAGCCGCACAGGGGTCATGCGCTCAGCATCTCGCGTTCACTGGTTGAGCGCGATACCCACGAACATCGCGCCAAGAAAGACGAGCACGCCGATGCCGGCGTACATCCAGATGAATCGGGCGTTCATGCGGGGCTCCTGGGGTGGCTCAGGGCAACGGGGCTTCGGGCGGCGGTGCTGAGGGTCGCCGTTGGCGACGGCACCAGCCTAGGCCGCCGGTAGGCTGGAAGGTGTGACGAGCCCCGCGCAGATTCCCGCTCCTGACACCGTGGCCAATGCCGCCGCCACTCCCGAGAAAGTTCAGCCCTTTGAGGCGCTCGGGTTGAAGGCCGACGAATACCAGGCCATTCGCGACCTGCTCGGCCGGCGCCCCACGAGCGGTGAGCTCGCGATGTACTCGGTCATGTGGAGCGAACACTGCTCGTACAAGTCGAGCAAGGTGCACCTCAAGCAGTTCGGCCAGAAGGTCACCGACGAGATGCGCGAACACCTCATGGTGGGCATGGGCGAGAACGCGGGCGTCGTCGACATCGGTGAGGGCTGGGCCGTCACCTTCAAGATCGAAAGCCACAACCACCCGAGCTACATCGAGCCCTTCCAGGGCGCGGCCACGGGCGTCGGCGGCATTGTGCGCGACATCATCTCGATGGGCGCGCGGCCGGTCGCGGTCATGGATGCCCTCCGCTTCGGTGCCATCGACCACGCCGACACGGCGCGCGTCGTTCCGGGCGTCGTGAGTGGCATCAGTCACTACGGCAACTGCCTGGGGCTGCCCAACATCGGTGGCGAAACCGTCTTCGACGCCGTGTATCAGGCCAATCCGCTCGTCAACGCTCTGGCCGTGGGCGTGCTGCGGCACGACGACCTGCACCTCGCGAACGCGCGCGGTGTCGGCAACAAGGTCGTGCTGTTCGGCGCGCGCACGGGCGGCGACGGCATTGGCGGAGCATCCATTCTCGCGAGCGATACGTTCAGCGAGGGTGGGCCGACGAAGCGCCCGGCCGTGCAAGTCGGCGACCCGTTCGCCGAGAAGGTGCTCATCGAGTGCTGCCTCGAGCTGTTTGCGGGCGACCTCGTGAAGGGCATCCAAGACCTCGGTGCGGCGGGCATTTCGTGTGCCACGAGCGAGCTCGCGAGCAACGGTGACGGCGGCATGGTCGTCGACCTCGATCAGGTTCTGCTGCGAGATCCCTCGCTCACGGCCGAAGAGATTCTGATGAGCGAGAGCCAAGAGCGCATGATGGCGATCGTCGAGCCGAGCAAGCTCGAGGCCTTCCTTGCCGTGACGACGAAATGGGATGTCGAGACGAGCGTGCTGGGTGAGGTGACCGACACGGGTCGCTTGATCATCCACTGGCAGGGCGAAACGATCGTTGATGTCGACCCGCGCACGGTTGCGATCGACAGCCCCGTGTATCACCGCCCCTTCGCGCGACCCGCGTGGCTCGACGCGCTGCAGGCCGACAGCAGCGCGCGGCTTGCCCGCCCCGCCGACGACGCCGACTTGCGCGCGCACGCGCTGCGGGTGCTCGGCGGCCCCAACCTCGCCGACACGAGCTGGATCACCGACCAGTACGACTACTACGTCGGCGGCAACACCGCGCTCGCGACGCCCGACGACGCGGGCATGATCCGCGTCGACGAGGTGAGCGGCCTGGGCGTCGCGCTCGCAACCGACGCCAACGGCCGGTACTGCCAACTCGACCCCTACGTGGGCGCCCAACTCGCGCTCGCCGAGGCCTACCGCAACGTCGCCGCCACGGGCGCCGCGCCGCGTGCGGTCAGCGACTGCCTCAACTTCGGCAGCCCCGAGAACCCCGACGTCATGTGGCAGTTCGAGCGGGCTGTCACTGGTCTCGCCGACGCGTGCCTTGAGTTGGGCATCCCGGTCACCGGCGGAAACGTCTCGTTCTACAACCAAACCGGCGACGTTCCGATTCACCCCACGCCCGTCGTGGCCGTCATGGGCGTCATCGACCACGTCGACCGCCGCTTGCCCGCCGGCTGGCAAGACGACGGCGAGAACCTCTACCTGCTGGGCCTCACGCGCGACGAGCTCGACGGCTCGGTGTGGGCCGACGTTGTGCACGGCCACCTCGGTGGCCTGCCGCCGCGGGTTGACCTCGCCGCCGAGAAGAACCTCGCGGGGCTCATGGCCGCCGCGGCCGAAGAGGCGCTCGTGACCTCTGCACACGACCTCTCTGAGGGCGGCTTGCTCGCGACTCTCGCCGAGGGCGTGCAGCGCTTCGGTGTTGGCGCGCGCGTCTGGCTCACCGAACTGATGGAGCGTGATGGGGTGGATGCCCTCGCCGCACTGCTCTCAGAGTCGCAAGCCCGCGTTCTCGTGTCGGTGGCCCGCGAAGACGACGTCAAGTTCCGCGGCCTCTGCGAAGGCCGCGACGTGCCCGTGCTGCGCATCGGCGTGACCGACGCCGAGGTCGACGGGCTGGAGGTGCAAGACCGCTTCACGTTCTCGCTCGCCGAGCTGCGCCACGCGCACCGCGACACGCTGCCTGCGCGCTTCGGGGCGCTCGTCGGCGGCTAGGTCGGGTGCCGCGTCGACGAGCGATAACCGGACTGGGCTAGAACCACCCCTCGCAGAGAACGTCTCGGGTCTCGTCAAGCTCCGCGACCTCGATCACGTTCAAGTACCCGGTGGAGTCCCACGCGAGGATCCCGGATCCTTCCTCCTGCAATCGGTCCAGGTCCTCAGTCATGAGCGACAGATGTGCGCCAGCTCCGTCTGTCGCGTTGGTGAGCAACGTGACCGATCCTTCGTCTTCAAGTAGGTCCACGAATGACCTGACCGGTCCCAGGTCAATCTCTCCTGCGGAGGTGGCCGGAAAGTCCCATGCAGGTCCGTCATTGCCGAAGATGGGTGGCGCCGAGCTCCCGACCTCGATTTCGTCCGTTGACACGCCCTCGCACATCCGCACGGTCGCGATCACGCGATCTCCTTGAATACTCAGCCCCATTACGCCCGAGTTCGGCACCGAGCATCCGGCCAGCACAATCAGAAAGAGCGGTAACGCCAAGAGACTCAGGCGGCGACGAGCGATCATCTTTTGACAGTACGTCGAGAACATCTCTCCCCGCATTGCGAAACTGCAACGTTCAAGCGGGTGCGTATTGGTCGTCATTGCCGGAATCGCCATTGGGCACACCACTATGCTCGCGCTCGTGACGACCACCGGCGCAAGCTCCCCCGCAGGCCTGACGCTCGACGAGGTGCGCGCGCGCACGCAGCTCGGGCAGACCAACGTGATGCCCAGCGACACGGGTCGGTCGTTCTGGCGCATCATGCAGGCCAATCTGTTCACACTCTTCAACCTGATCGTCGGTGGCAGCTTCGCGCTCTTGCTCGTGCTCGGCTATTGGCAGGACGCACTGTTTGGCTTCTTCGTCATCGCGAACGTGGTCATCGGTGTCGCGCAAGAGTTCCGCGCCAAGCTCACCCTGAGCCGCCTCGCGGTGCTCAACGCACCGCGCGCGCGGGTACTCCGCGAGGGCTCTGACGGGGTCTACGCCGTCGTTGAGATCCGCGTTGGCGAGGTCGTTATGGACGACATCTTCGTGCTCTCCGCGGGCGACCAGGTCACAGCCGACGCGGTCGTGCTCGAAGCTCATGGGCTCGACATCGACGAGTCTTTGCTGACCGGTGAGGCCGACCCCGTTTCCTCTCCGGCCGGCCGCGAGCTCATGTCGGGCTCGACAGTGGTTGCCGGCAGCGGGCTCGCGCGGGTGATCCGGGTCGGCGCCGACTCGTACGCCGCACGTATCACCGCCGAGGCCAAGCAGTTCTCGCTCGTGCGCAGCGAGCTACGCAGCGGCATCGCGAAGATCATCAAGTGGATCACGATCTTGCTGCTGCCGGTCGGCGCGATCGTCGTCAACGGCCAGATGCAAGCCGTCGGTGGCTGGGAGGTCGCGATCGCCACGGGTGCCTGGCGCGAGGCAACGGTGGCCTCGGCCGCGAGCCTCATCGCGATGATTCCGCAGGGTCTCGTCTTCATGACGAGCGTCGCGCTCGCCGTCGGAGCCGTGAAGCTCGCCCGCCACGAAGTGCTCGTACAAGAGCTCGCCGCCGTTGAGGGCCTTGCCCGCGTCGACATGTTGTGCCTCGACAAGACGGGAACGCTCACCGAGGGGCGCATGATTCTCGACGCCGTCGAGCCGCTCGACCGCCCCACGTCGGGCGACATCGTCGACCCCCTGACCGACACCGACCTCGACCCCGCCGCGGCGGCCGCCCTCTCGTGGATGGGCGCCGACCGCAACGCCAACGCCACCTCCGTCGCGCTCGTCGAGCGCTTCACCACTCCGCCCGCCGAGCAGCCGGTGCGAGCGATCGAGTTCTCGAGCCGCCGCAAGTGGAGCGCCGTCTCGTTCGCCGAGGGCCCTGCCCGTGGCACGTGGGTGCTCGGGGCCCCCGACATCGTGCTCGCCGACGCGCCCGATTCGACGGATGCTCTCGCCCGCTTCGCCGAGCGCGCAACCGCCGGCGAGCGCACCGTCGTACTCGCCCGCACCGATGTCGTGCTCGACCCTCCCGTTGAGCTCGCCGACGGTGAGCGGGCTCCCGAGGCCGAGTTGCCCTCCGGCTTGAGCGCCGTAACGCTCGTGTCGTTCCGTGAGAAGGTGCGCGACGATGCACCCGAGACGCTCGGCTACTTCCGGGAGCAAGAGGTCGAGCTGTGCGTCATCTCGGGTGATGACCCGCGAACCGTGGCCGCGGTCGCGCGTGAGGCGGGCATCCACCATGACGGCCCCGGATTCGACGCACGCACCCTGCCCGACGACGAGGCCGAGCTCGACGCCATCATGCGTGAGCACCGCGTGTTTGGGCGAGTGACGCCGGAGCAAAAGAAGGCCATGGTGCTCTCGCTGCAGCGACTCGGCCACACCGTCGCGATGACAGGCGATGGGGTCAACGACGCACTCGCGCTCAAGCACGCTGACATGGGCATCGCGATGGGCTCGGGTGCCGCGGCAACGCGCGCGGTCGCGCGCCTGGTGTTGCTCGACGGCCAGTTCAGCCGCCTGCCCCGCATCGTCGCCGAGGGTCGGCAGGTCATCGCCAACGTCGAGCGGCTCGCCAAGCTGTTCTTGTCGAAGACGACCTACGCCATTCTGTTCGCCGTCGTCTTCGGGCTGCTGCTCTGGCCCTTCCCGTTCTTGCCTCGCCAGCTGTCGATCGTCGACGGGCTGACGATCGGCTTGCCCGCGCTCGTGCTCGCGCTCTTGCCGAACATTCAGCGCTATCGGCCGGGCTTCTTGCGGCGCGCGGCGCGCTTCTGCATTCCCTCGGGACTCGTCGTCGCAGGCACGCTCATTTCGGTCGTGGCCTACGCCTACCTGGGTGGTTACGAGGCACCCGTCGTGCAGACCGCCGCCGTCATCACGCTAACCATGTCGGCGCTGTGGGTGCTCGTGATCTTGTCGCGACCCTTCACGCTCATCACCGGGATCGTCGTCGTGGCGGCCTACCTGGGCTTGCCCGTTCTGCTCGCCATACCGCCCGTGACGGAGTTCTTGCAGCTCGGTGCACCGCCGCTCGAACTACTGCTCATTGCCGTGGGCGCGAGTGTCATCGCCTCGGTCGTGCTCGAGGTTATGCACCGCATCATTCAGCGGAACGGCGACGACTCGGCAGCCGCAATCGCCGCTGCGCAAGCAGCACGCCGAGGATAACGAGCACGGCCCCCACGGGCTCGTTCCAGACGAGGGTCTCGCCGAGAATCAGTACGCCCAGCAGCACGCCGACCGGCGGCGAAATGTAGGTGACGGTCGACGACCGCGTTGGTCCCCACGCGCGCACGACGTTTTGGTTCCAGGCGTAGGCGAGCCCTGTGCCGAGGGCTCCGAGCAACACGATCGCGACGATCACCGTCGGCGTGAGCGTCATGGGCTGGGCGCCGATGACGGGCGTGAGCAACAGCATCCACACCGCAGCGAGACCGATCATGACGAAACTGAAGACGATCGCGCTCACGCCGCTGTCGCTCAAGAACCGCCGCATGTACGACAGGCTGAAGCCATAGCAGGCGGTCGCGCCGAGCAGCGCGAGGTACGGAACGAAACCACCCGTTCCGGGCTCAATGCCCTGCCACGGGCCGACGATCACGATGACGCCGATGATGCCAACGACAATGCCGAGCACTTGCTCACGCGAGAGCTTTTCGATGCGAAACGCAAGCCCCGCGATGAGCGCCGTCATGATGGGCGTCGTCGCGTTGAAGATGCTCGCGACGCCCGACGAGACGTATTGCTGTGCCCACGCGAAGAGCTGATACGGGATGACCGCAAAGGTCACCGAGAGCAGCGCCAGGTGCGCCCACACCCGTCGCGATCGTGGCAGCCGATCACGAGTGACAAGCGCGATGAGCCCGAGAGTGATGGCGCCGAACAGCGTGCGACCCGTTGCCACTTGCGCCGGCGAAAGGCCCTCGAGCGCGAGGGCGATAAAGAGAAAACTCGCGCCCCAGACCACGCCCGCGAGAGTGAACTGCACCGCGATCCACGCGTCAGACGTGCGGGGCGCGGCAAGGGGAACGTCGTTGGTCACCTGGCGAGACTACTGCCGCGCACCGGCATGGCCAGCGGCTCGGCGACGTGAGGGCAGAAACCCGCTACTGATCGGTTGCGATCGTGCCCGTCGTGGCGATCTGCTCGTGGTGGTGAATCACCTCGGCGACGATGAAGTTGAACCACTTCTCGGCGAAGGCGGGGTCGAGCTGCGCCTCGATCGCCAGCGCCCGCAAGCGCTCAATCTGCACGCGCTCGCGCTCGGGATCACTCGGCGGCATGTCGGTTGCGGCCTTCAACCGGCCCACCGCTTGCGTGCTCTTGAAGCGCTCGGCAAGCAGGTGAATCAGCGCGGCGTCGATGTTGTCGATGCTGCGGCGCAGCGACGTGAGCTCGACCATGGCGGCGTCATCCATGGGTTGAGCGTATCGCGACCGGCGTGCGCCTCTTAGAGTGTGGCCATGACGATGGATGCTCGCTCGCGTGCGACCTGGCGCGACACCGCCGCGGCTCGCGTGTTCGGCTCGTTCTTCAGCTGGTTTTCGCTGGCCCTCGCTCTGACGCTTCTGTTGCAGTCGGTCAGCGCGCTCGCCGACCTGGGGGGATTCTGCGCGCGCGGCGGGCCATTCGTAATCGAGGTCGAGTGCACCGACGCGATCGTGGCGCTCACGCCGACGAGTATTCTCGGCGGGCTCGCCACCGTCTTCGTCGGCACGCTGCTCGCACAAGGGTTCGGTGTCGTCGTGTGGATCTTCGCGTGGCCCGCCCTATTCGTGAGCCTCGCGATGATTTTTCTGCGGAGTTTCTTCGTGAACGGCGACCTCACCGGCCTGTTCATCGGCATTCTGTTCATCGCCATGGGCCTGGCTCCGCTCTTTCTCGCGTTGCCGGCGGCCCCCCAGCGCATGCTGCTCGGCCGTGTGGATGCCCAGGGCCGAGCGTTCTCTGAAGCCCGCCCCGCGCGCCCCTACTTGCTGTCGATGGGCCCCGTACCCGCACCCGGCGAAAACGCCCCGACGATCGGCGACTGGGCACTGAGCATCGGCGTCGCCCTAAGTGGCCTCGTGCTCGGCATCTGGCTGGGCGTCGTCTGGTTCGCGTCGGTCGCCTAAGCAGGGGTGCCCGCGAGGCGCTGCAGCAGTCCGGCCCGCACCGCGGGCCACTCGTCGATCACGATGGAGTAGATCGCCGTATCGCGCCACGAGCCGTCGGCGCGGGGCTGATCGCGCCGCGCGATGCCTTCGAACTGGCCACCAAGCTTCGTGATTCCCGCGCGCGAGCGCTCGTTGAGCACGTCGGCCTGCAGTTTGACGCGGCCATAACCGTGGTCGAAGAGGTGGCCGAGCAGCAGGAGCTTCGCCGCCGGGTTGACGGATGATCCCCAATGCTCGGGTGCATACGCGGTGTACCCGATGTGGGCCGACTCGGCGCCGGGGTTGAGGTCGAGAATCGTGGAGGTTCCGATGACCGTGCCGGGGGCATCCCGAACCACATAGACGTGGGCGCGCCCGATTTGAAGGTAGGTCGGCAGCCACTGCGCGAACTCATCGCCCGAGCGGGCGGCCGCGGGGCCGCCGCCCCAGCCGCCCGCGAAGACCTCGGGCCGCCCGAGAGCCTTCGTGAGACCCGGCAGGTGCGCGGGCTCATAGGGCTCGAGCCGCAGCCCGTGCCCCTCGAGCACCGTGTAAGGAAGGGCGAGCGCGGTCACGCTTAGCCGAGCAGGTCGTGCCGCACGACAATGGCGTCACGCGCCGGGCCCACGCCGATGGCCGAGATACGGGCGCCGCTCATGGCCTCGATCGCGAGCACGTAGTCTTGCGCGTTCTTCGGCAGGTCGTCGAAGGTGCGAGCACCGGAGATGTCTTCTGTCCAGCCCGGAAAGTTCTCGTAGATCGGCACGGCGTGGTGAAAGTCGCTCTGCGAGACGGGAACCTCGTCAACGCGCACACCGTCGACGTCGTAGGCGACGCACACCGGGATGCTCTCGAGCCCCGTGAGCACGTCGAGCTTGGTCATGACGAAGTCGGTGACGCCGTTGATGCGCGCGGTGTAGCGCGCGATGGGGGCGTCGTACCAGCCGCAGCGCCGCGGGCGGCCCGTGGTGGTGCCGAACTCGAAGCCCGTCTTGCGCAAGAACTCGCCGGACTCGTCGAAGAGTTCGGTGGGGAACGGGCCGGCGCCGACGCGCGTCGTGTAGGCCTTGACGATGCCGATGACGCGATCGATGCGGTTGGGGCCGATGCCCGAGCCGGTGGCCGCGCCGCCCGCCGTTGAGCTCGACGACGTCACAAACGGGTAGGTGCCGTGGTCGACGTCGAGCATCGTCGCTTGGCCACCCTCGAACAGCACAGTCTCACCGCGCTCGAGCGCCTGATGCAGCACGAGTGCGGTGTCGACCACCATGGGCCGGAGCCGCTCGGCGTAGCTCAGCAACTCGTCGACGACCTCATCGGCACCGATGGCCCGACGGTTGTAGACCTTGACGAGCAAGTGGTTCTTGATGTTGAGGGCGCCCTCGACCTTTTGGCGCAAGATGTTTTCGTCGAAGAGATCTTGAATGCGGATGCCCACGCGGTTGATCTTGTCGGCATACGCGGGCCCGATGCCGCGGCCCGTCGTGCCGATCTGCCGCTTGCCGAGAAAGCGCTCGGTGACCTTGTCGATCGTGCGGTGGTAGTGCGTGATGACGTGCGCGTTCGCGCTGATGAGGAGCTTCGAGACGTCGACGCCGCGCGCGCTCAGGGCGTCGAGTTCGCCGAACAGCACCTCGATGTCGACCACGACACCGTTCGAAATGACCGGCGTGACGCCCTCGGTCAGAATGCCGCTCGGCAGCAAGTGCAGGGCGTACTTTTCGTCGCCGACGACGACCGTGTGGCCCGCGTTGTTGCCACCGTTGAACTTGACGACGTAGTCGATGCGGCCCGCGAGCAGGTCGGTGGCCTTGCCTTTTCCTTCATCGCCCCATTGGGCGCCGATGATGACGACGGCAGGCATGGGTGGTCCCTTCGAGAGATGGTGAGGGCTTGCCCTTGAGTCTATCGAGCGAGCAGGGCGGCACCCTCGGCCCACTGGCCTCGCGCGGGAACGGGGTTGGCGCGGGCAAGGGTTCCCGGCGCCAGGCCCAACTGCCGCTCGGCCACTCCGAACACGATGTCGTTGGCTTCGGTCACTCCGATAGCGGCGATGCCGTGGTGCTGTACGGCCACGCCGTCGGCGACGGCAGTGAGCAGTCGAGAGTCGGCCGCGGGGTTGGCGCTCGAGCCAAGCCCGGCATCCACCACCCGATCGATGACCGCGGTGAGGATGCGCTCGCAGTCGCGATGATGCCGGTCAAGCGCGGCGGCGAGCGCGGGTGTGCGGCCCGCTTCGCTCCACGCGTCGATCCACACGCGGTAGTGGTCTTCGGGGGTCGAGGCGAGCCACCCGGCGAGCGCCGCAACGGGGTCAAGCCCATCGAGCATCGCGCGGTCGCTCGCGAGCTCGCTCGTCACGGCAAAGTCGAAGGCCGCGGCCACGAGGTCGTCACGGGTCGAGAAGTAGTGGCGAATGAGCCCGTGCACGACGCCCACTTCAGTGGCGACCTCGCGCAGCGTCACCCCCGCGAAACCCTTGACGGCAACGAGCCGCAGGGTTGCGCGCACGATCTCATCGCGGCGCTCGTCTGAGCTCTTGCGCTCAGGCGCCTTGCGCTGTTCAGCCACACGTCGAGCATACGGCGGTGGCGCGCGACATTGTCCAAACGGATAAGGGGTGCTAGCGTTGTTGTCCAGTTGTATAACACCAGACCAGGAGACTCGACCCCATGAACGCGCACCAACGGCAGGCACGACTGCTCGTGCCGAGCGTCGTCACGGCCATGGTGGTGCTGTCGTCGGCGTCGTTCGTCATCTTCCCGCTCATCCCCTCCCTGCAGGGCTCGCTTGGCGTCAGCACCGCCGAGATTGGCTACCTCGCCGCAGCGGGCTTTGCCGCAGCGCTCATCGCCGAACTTCTCGTGGCTCCCGCGGCCGACCGAGGCCACGCACGACTCATGGCCGTGATCGGCGTCATCATGGTGGCCGCGTCGCTCGGCCTCAGCGCCATTTCGGTCGAAGGCTGGCAGCTCATCATCGGCCGCGCGGTCGGCGGCTTTGGCTTTGGCATCTTCGTGATCGCCGCGAGCGCGCTCATCGTGCGTCACGACCACGCTCGCAGTGGCGAGCTGCTCGGTCGCCTCGGCGCCGCCGAACTCGCGGGTATCGCCGTGGGCCCCCTCGCCTCGGGCCTCGCCCTCTCGTTCGCGGGGCCGAGCGCCATTCTTGCCGTCGTGGCCGTCATCGTTCTCGTGGCGCTCGTGCCCGTGCTCGTGGGCTTTCGCGAGGCCAAGCCGGCCGTGTTCGATGAGGCGCATCCGCCCACCGGGGGAATCGCCGCGGGCGTCATTGGCTTCGATGGCACGGATGCTGACCGCACCCTGCGCTTCGGCGCCGGGCCGCCCCGCTCGAGCCTCGACTTGCTGCGCTCGCCCCGCATCATCGGAATCGTGCTGCTCTACGCCGCCGTCATGGTGCCGACCGGATCGTACGACGGAATCTGGCCGCGCTTCATGGCCGACATCGGCGCCGACCCCGTGCTGACGGCCGCAAGCTATGCGCTTTTCGCCGTGCCCTACGTGCTCGTCGCCGGCTGGGCGGGTCGACTCGCCGACCGCCGTGGTGGCGTCTCGGCCTACGCGCGCGGCCTGCTCATCTTGCTGCCGATCGTGACCCTCTATGGCGTCGTGGGCAACCCCTTCATCGCCACGGGCATGGGCTTCGTCGAGTCGACGGGCCAGGCGCTCGCCTTCATCGGCGCCGCGGCCGCGATGGCACACGCCGTCGACCCGGCCCGCGCGGGCTCGGCGCAGGGGCTGCTGCGGGGCATTGGGCTCGCCGCGGCAACGATCGCGGCCGCCTTCTCGGGGCTCGCCTACGAGGCCGGCGGAGCACTGCTGCTGTTCGGCGGCACCGCGATCGCCGTGGCCGTGCTTGCGGCAGTGGGGCTGCTGCTCGCCCGCGAGCGCCGCGCTCGTCCTCCTTTGTGAGGACTGTCACCGGTTGGGTCGTGGCCATAGATTGAGGTGCGTCGACGTCACAAACTCCTCCGGTGAATGGTGAGCTCCTCATGAAATTGCTGGCGATACTGGCCATAGCAGTGGTGGCGTCGTGGGCGGCCACGGCCTTCGCGCTTCCGCCAGGTGCGCACGCCCTCACGGAAGCCGACGCGCGAGACTTCACGAGTCGCCTGATCGAGGTGACAGACAACGTCGATGTCGTGACCTTCTGCGATGAATTCGCCGCAGATCACACCATGTGCGAGAGAACTCTCGCGGAATACGGTTCACAGCCCGAGGTCGTCTCTGCATGGTCTCGTGCCGACCTGTCTGTCGAGCCGTCACACAGCGGCTCGATGATCGTGACGTTCACGCGCGCTGACGGCGCCAGCTCGGCTATCGAGATTCTCCGCGAGGGGGATGAGATTCGAGCCGTTGACCCCGTCTTCTGGGCCGAACGCACCATCGTCGGCTGAGTAACCCGTCACCCCCGCCCCGGCAATCAACACGGCGACTACTCGGCTCAATCGACAAGACTCTCGACATGGGGCGGCAACGAGACAAGCGGGCAGAAGTGTCCGCTGGCGAGCGCGCCGAGAAGACCTGCGGCTCGTGCGGCCGCCGCATCGAGTGGCGCGCGCGCTGGGCGCGTGACTGGGATGCCGTGCGCTGGTGCAGCGACGCGTGCCGGGCTCGGGGGGTGCGGCCCGTGGATCGGGCGCTGGAAGAGAGCATCCGGAGCCTGCTGAATGGTCGCGGCGCGGGAGCGACCATCTGCCCGAGCGAGGCGGCGCGGGCGGTCGCGGGCGATGACGACGAGGCCTGGCGCGACCTCATGGAACCCGTGCGGCGTGCCTCCCGGCGCCTCGTCGCTGCGGGCGAGGTGGAGATCACGCAAGGCGGGCGGGTCGTCGACCCCTCGACGGCTAAGGGCCCGATCCGCGTGCGGCGCGTCTAGATGAGGATCGGCACCACCATCCAAACCGCGACACCCACGAGCGTGGCGGCGAAGAAGTAGTTGATCCATTTCTTCGCGCGTTCACCGCGGAACAGTGCCGTGAGGGCACTTCCGGCAAGTGTCCAGGCGAGGAAGGCGACGAGGTTGTTGAGTGTGAAGATCACGGTGATCAGCACAACCGTGAGTACCTCATCGTCGAGGGGCGGCCGGATGAACTGCGCGAACATCACCGCGATGATGTAGTACGCCTTTGGGTTAAGCAGCAGCACGATCGCACCCGACCAGAAGCCGACGTGCGTGACGGCCTCGCTGGGTGTTCCTTCGTCCGACGCCCCGCGTCGCGCCGGTCGCACGAAAGTCCACGCAAGCCAAAGCACGTAGAGGCTGCCGGCCGCTGCAATCGCCTTCGCGATCACAGGGTTGGCGACGAGAGTCACGCCCATGCCGATGCCGATCAGCAACGTCACCGCGAACGTGGCCACGTGGTATCCGACGAGCGGCCGGGTAGCCGCGCGCAACCCCGATGTTGCACCGATGATGGCGAAGAACGCGTTGCCGGGCCCAGGGCTATAGGCCAGCGGAAACAAGAACACGAGCAGCGCGATGACGGTCTCTGCGCTCACGCGGGCTGAGCTCTCGGTGTCGTCGCCACCCCCTCAGTGTCGGGGAGTGCCCGTCGCGGGTCTAGCGGAAATCCGCCAACGCGCACTAGTCGCCGGTGTACCTAGTCGGCGGCGGGCGATTGCTGGTGAGCCCCAACGCGCCAGCGGCCCTCGCTGTAGACGTAGGTCGTGGTGGCCCACACGTCGACGGGAGCTCCGTCGCGCGTGCTGCGCAAGCGGTAGGCGAGCATCGCGGCCCGATCGCCGAGGCGCACGACACGTTGGTCGCTCATGGTCGCCTCGCCCCAGGTCGTGCCGTCGAGGGCCACGATCGCGGCGGAACGCTCGACGAGTGATCCGTCGTCGATGAGCACGGCATCCGTCGTCATCGCTTTCTGCAGATGGCTGCCGCCGTCTCCGTGCCGCATCGCCTCCCACAGCTCGTGCTCGTGGCGGATGAGTTGAGCGGGCAGATCATCGGTGATCGCGGTCATGGGCACAGTCCATCGGCTGCGGCGAGCGCCGTCAAGAGCCGACGGTCACCGGATGCTCTGGCAGGGCGGGGTGTCATGCGCTTCGAATGAAGCTGACCACCTCGGCATATCGGTGGTTCTTCGCATCGGTCGCTCGCATCCAGATTTCGAGGCGGCCGGCGTCTCCGAAGATCTGCCCGAAGGCGCGGTCGGCCGGAATGTCGAAGAGCAAGAAGTGCCTGTCGTCGGGACCAACCAACGGCAGCCGCGTAGCAAGCGCCACGCTGTCTTCGACCGACTGTTCGAAGTCTGGCGACGATAGGGCGAACATTCGCGTCACCGCATCGACTCGGGCAGTGAACGGATTTCGCTCAAACGAGGCCAGAAAGTCTTGTTCGTAGCCCCCGTTTCTCGCAGCCCGGTTGAGATCTTCAGTAAGCACATTCACGCTATCGGCGACCTCGGCGGCTGAACCCGGTGCGGCTGCGACAGAGGGAAGCGCGACACACGATGCTTGCCACGCCGGCCAAGGATTGCTCCCTGCGGGTATGACTCGATGTCGAAGCGCCTCTTCTGGCAGATACCTCACGGACGCACCGCCGCCCGAATCGTCGCTGGTGCGAGAGTCGCCGGTCGTCGAATGAAAGACCTGCAGCAAGCCGTCCTTGGGCAAAGCGTGTCGTCGCACGGCGCCGGCAAGGGCTTCTGAGTGAACAGATTCTCGATTCAAGGCCGCCACGTCGACTTGCAGCAAGAAGTCACGCCCCGTCGGCGCGGGTAACCCGTCGATCGTCGTCGGGTTACCTCCGATGCGCGTGAGATCGCGCCATTCTTCGTCGGGTCCTAACTCCTCGAAGGGATACTCGTGATCGAGGGGCTCTTGTTCAACAATGTAGATCGACAGTTCAGTGACCACCTGTGACGGTTCAAGTCGAACGCGAGGGTCAGCCAGCAAGGCGTCGACGTTCGCTCCGTGGTCGAGCGGAGCCTGACGAAGAACTCGGTGCAACAGCGATCGTTCGCGGGCATCTTGCGAAGTCCTCGCAGCTTCCTGCAGGAGCTTCATGAGGGCGACGTCGCGGCGAACCTCGTCGATCGCGCGACTCAATTCATCCATCATCGCGTTCCATTCGCGGACGGGAATCTCGTGCATCGACAAAGCCGCCCGCTGTATCTCTTGATTTAGCCGTTGGGCCCTCAGCCAAACGTCATGGTGTGAAGTCGACATCTGATTCCTTGAATCTGGGTCACCGGATGCTCGTCACGAGCGCGCGTGCGCCCGCACCCACTCGTGCATGATGATCGCGGCGGCGGCGCTCGCGTTGATCGAGCGCGTCGAGCCATACTGCGTGATCTCGACGACCTCGTCGGCGGCGGCGAGCGCTTCGGGTGAGAGGCCCGGGCCCTCTTGGCCGAAGAGCAGGATGCACGCTCGCGGCAGGGGCGCAGCATCCACGGGCCGCGACCCCTCGACGTTGTCGATCGCGACAATGGGCAGTTCGTGGGCGCGGGCGAATGCCACGAGGTCGTCGATCGTCTCGTGGTGCGACACGTGTTGATAGCGGTCGGTGACCATGGCACCGCGCTTATTCCAGCGGCGGCGGCCGACGATGTGCACTTCGGCGGCGAGAAACGCGTTGGCGCTGCGCACGATCGAGCCGATGTTCATGTCGTGCTGCCAGTTCTCGATGGCCACGTGAAACGGGTGCCGACGCGCGTCGAGGTCGGCGACGATCGCCTGCATCGACCAGTAGCGGTAGCGGTCGATGACGTTGCGGGTGTCGCCGTTGGCGAGCAATCCGGGGTCGAGGCGCGGGTCGTCCGGCCACGCGCCCTTCCACGGGCCGAGGCCGTGGGTCGTCCATTCGAGGGTCGGCTCGGACTCTTCGGCCGGGCCACGCCCTATTGTTGCATCTTGCGTCTCGTCCACCACTCGACCCTAGGCCGACTAGTGCGACTCGGCTCGCCGTGCGCAGCCCCAAAGACCGGGTCAGCCCAGACCGTTCACGACATAGATCTCTGTGACGTCGGAGCACTTCTCCGGCACCTCGAACTCGACCGTGCCGCTACTGGAGTATCGGCCATCGCCGAGCTCGACGGTCTCCCCGACGACATACGCCTCGGAATCACTCGCGATCGTCACGACGACTCGGTCGCGCGCCTCTGAACGTTGTTCAAGAACAGCCAAACCGACAGGCAGGCGCTAACGAGCACCGACGCCACGAGGATGATTGTTGTGAGCATTGTGGCGTTGGGCAAAAGAATCGCTACGACAAGTGCTGCGGTGCCGGCTGCAACCACCACCCCGGTCATGATCTTGATTGCTGTCGTTGTCGTCCGCCTAAGTCCCACGAATACCAAGCTCGATACAAAGACTAGGTTGAGCAGCGCAATCATCACCGCGGGAGACAAAAGAACCCTGCTCTAATGAAGGCAGTACCGGGCATAGGCGGAAATCCACTTGCCAACCAGCTCTGGCCCACGATGACTCCCCTACCGTTCAGGTTGCAAACGTTCCACAACGCTACGCCGGCGACAGCCATGGCGGTCGCGAGTCGAATAGCAAGCTGAACATACGGGTGAGGAATATACGAGACGAAGATGTTCGCAATTGTCGCCGCAGCCGCACCGCCCATCATGAGCTTCAGAACTCGTTGGTGTACTGAGTGGGAAATGAAGGCATTCCACCCCAACAAAATGTGGGATCGGCGACCACCGGGTAGGCCGTGGTTGAGGTCGTTTCCACCACCTGGATAAGGGCGCCTTCGGAGACCTCGTAATGCGTCGCCACTGGTGTTCCGTTTGCGTCGGTCGCCCACGGAGCGCCGACCATTCCGTAACTGAGAGTGATTGACTCACCGTCGGGGCCAGTGTCGCCGAAAGTAGATTCGAGAATGGCCGAGCCGTCTGTGTAGAGGCGAGGGGTTACGTCAGCAGGTAGCTCGTACGTGTAGCGAGTGGGGGCGTCGGAGTTCTCAAGAACGGTGCTGATTCGGAGCCCATTGCTGAAAGGCTGCACAACGGTCTGCGTGTCGTCTCCTTCGTAGGCGATGGTGCTGTCGCCCACCATCTATGCCGGAGCGGAGATTGCAGCCTCATCGGGAAGCCCGATGGTGAGGGCGGGAGCATCGATCACGTTGTTTTGGGTCACGACCAACTCGGAGCCCCCCGCATCCGGAATCTCCACCGTTGTGGCTTGCCCGATGGCA
>JAAFHT010000162.1 GCA_013297625.1 Actinomycetota bacterium
GACCCGTAGGCCTGGCCGCCGCGCGAAGCGAGGGCACCCGGGGCGGTGGCGACGGGCTGGGCGGCGCGGGCGGGGGGCATATGGCCGAGCTCGGCGTCGAGCTCGAAGCCGGTGGCGATGACCGTCACCTTGACCATGTCGCCGAGCGTCTCGTCGATGCTGGCGCCGAAGATGATGTTCGCTTCTTCGTGCGCCTGCTCGTGCACGAGGCTGGCGGCCTCGTTCACTTCTTTCATCTTCAGGTCGGGGCCGCCGACGATGTTGATGAGCACGCCCATCGCGCCGGTGACCGAGATGTTGTCGAGCAGCGGCGACGACACCGCCATCTCGGCCGCGAGGCGCGCCCGGCCCTGGCCCTTGGCGCAGCCGGTGCCCATCAGCGCGCGCCCCATGTTGCTCATGACCGCGCGCACGTCGGCGAAGTCGACGTTGACCAGCCCGCTCTGGGTGATGAGATCGCTGATGCCCTTGACCGCCTGGAAGAGAACCTCGTCGGCCTTGCGGAAGGCCTCGACGAACGAGAGGTCTTCGTCGGCGATCGTCAGCAGCTTATCGTTGGGGATGGTGATGAGCGTGTCGACGTGCTCGCTCAGCATCGCCAGCCCTTGCTCGGCCCGGCGAATGCGCTGCTTGCCCTCGAAGGTGAAGGGCTTGGTGACGACGCCGACCGTGAGCGCGCCCTCTTCGCGGGCGAGCTGCGCGATGACCGGCGCGGCGCCCGTGCCCGTGCCGCCGCCCATGCCCGCCGTCACGAAGATCATGTCGGCGCCGCCGATGAGCTCTTTGAGGCGCGTCGCGTCTTCGAGCGCGGCCTTGCGGCCCTTCTCGGGGTCGGCCCCGGCGCCGAGCCCGCGCGTCACGCCGTTGCCGATCGGCATCTTGATGGCCGCGGCGTTGGCGTTGAGGGCCTGCACGTCGGTGTTGATGGCGATGAACTCGACCCCTTCGAGGCCGAAGTTGATCATGGTGTTGACGGCGTTGCCGCCCGAGCCGCCACACCCGATCACCTTGATGCGGGCGTGGTGCTCGAGCGCTTCATCGGCAAACTCGATCGAGAAGCTCATCGTCGTTCTCCCAGGGTGCGGTCGGGGCGCAACGTGCTGACGGTCGGGCGGGCGGGCGGGGACGCCGCGCCGTCAGACGGGGGGGGCATAGGGGCGCAAGCAGAGTCGAAAGAAGAGTCGAAGCTCTTTGTCGTTCGCGTTCGCGCGCGCAAGAGGAAAGCTTGTTGACGCATGCAGTAAGCCGGATTGATGGCGCTAAAAAAGCGGCGCGGAGCCAGTCCCAAAAGCGACCTTGACTTTTGACGGGCGGCGGCGGTGGGGTCGGCTCCGTCGCCGTGGAGCGTCGCAGTGGACGCTCGCGCCCACCCTGCTCGGCCGCGCGCCGCGCGTTCTTCAGCGCCTCGGCGCCGTAGCGTACCAGGCCCACGCCCGTCGCGTACTGCGGACCCTTCACCAGCTGCGTAATACCGCTCACCCCCACGGGGAAGCCCACGCGCACCGGCATGCCCAAAATCTCTTCGGCGAACTCGGCCATGCCTTCCATCAACACCGAGCCGCCCGTGAGCACGACCCCGGCCGAGAGCTGCTCGAGCAGGCCCGTGTCTTCGATGCGCTTCCGCGCGACGGCGAAGATCTCTTCGACCCGCGGCTCGATGATGTCAGACAGCACCCGGCGCGCCACGCGCCGCGGCGCGTGGCCGCCGACGCCCGGCACTTCGATCTCGTCTTCGTCGGACACCATGCGCCCGAGCGCGCAGCCGTAGTTGCGCTTCAGCCGCTCGGCCTCGCCCATCGGCGTGCGCAGGCCCGCCGCGATGTCGCTGGTCACGTTGTTGCCGCCGGCGGGGATGACGCTCGTGTGCACCACGCCGCCGTCGACGCAAAGCAAGAGGTCGGTCGTGCCGCCGCCCATGTCGATCACCGCGACGCCGATCTCTTTTTCATCTTCGCTCAGCACGGCCTCGGCGCTCGCCAGGGGCTCGAGCACGACGTCGGCCACGGTCAGCCCGCAGCGCTCGGCACAGCGGATGACGTTCTGCACGCAGCTCGTCGCCGCCGTGATGAGGTTCACCTTCACTTGCAGGCGCACCCCGCTCATGCCCACCGGGTCGCGGATGCCGTCTTGGTTGTCGACGATGAACTCGCGCGGCAAGACGTGCAAGATCTGGCGGTCGGCGTCGACGGGAATCGCCCGCGCGCCCTCGAGCACCCGCTCGACGTCGCTGCGCTGCACCTCGCCGCCGGCCACCGCCGCCACGCCGTCGCTCGGTTGGCAACGGATGTGACTGCCGGCCACGCCCGCGAAGACCGTGCGGATCTCGACGCCCGCCATCGTCTGCGCCGCCTCGACGGCTTCTTGGATGCTGCGCACCGTCCAGTCGATGTTGGACACGACGCCTTTGCGCAAACCCCTGCAAGGCACGTTCCCGACGCCGAGAATGGTGATGCCGTCGTGATCGACCTCGCCGACGACGGCCGTCACTTTCGTCGTGCCGATGTCGAGGCCGACGACGATGTCGGGGGACGCTTGCTTGGCTCGCGGGCTGTGCAAGGGTTCAGCGGAGCGTAGTTTCATCGGGGTGCCTTGGCCCGTCGCGGCACAGCAAAGAGCGTGCTCGTTGCGCGTTTCGCTTGAGGCCACGCG
>JAAFHT010000019.1 GCA_013297625.1 Actinomycetota bacterium
GCGGAGCATCCCGATCTCGTCATGGTCAGCCTGCCGAACGAAGAGCACTTCGCGCCCACGATGCAGCTGCTGCGGGCGCGCGTGCCGCTGCTCGTCGAGAAGCCCCTCGTCTTCGACCTCGCCGAAGCCGACTCGCTGCTCGAGGCGGCGGGCGACACGTTCATCGCCATCAACTTCAACCACCGCTACGCCGAGCCCGTACTGCGCGCGCGCGCGGCCCTGCTCGCCGGGGAGCTGGGTGACCTCGTGTTCGCCACGTGGCGCTTCGGCGGCGAAGCCAACCGCGGGCCCTCGCCGCACGCCAACCTCATCGAGACGCAGTGCCACGGCTTCGACATGCTCGAGCACTTGTGCGGGCCGATCAGCTCGGTGGCCGCGCAGATGACCTCCATGACCTATGGGGCCTTCAGCACGGTCGCCATCGCGCTCGAGTTTGGGTCGGGAGCCGTGGGAACCATGCTCGGCTCGTACGACTCGTCGTACGCCTACCCCGACACCCAGCGCGTCGAGCTCAATGGCACGGCGGGGCGCGCGGTCATCCACGACACCGTCCGGTCACTCACGCTGCAGTCGGTCGGCGACGACACCGAGCGGGTGTGGCGCGCTGGCTACTTCGACGACGAAGCGCGGTCATTCGAGCGCACCTTCGACCGGCATCTGGATGCTGTGCTCACCGCCCTGCGCGCCGGCTCACCGCCGCCCGTTCCCGCGTCGGCGGGTCGCCGCGCGCTCGAGCTCGCGCACGCGGTGATCCGCTCGCACGAGTCAGGAGCCCGCGTGGCGACCCTCCCCGCGGCGCGCTAGCCGCGCGCGCCTAGCGGCGGTAGTTGGGCGCCTCGACGACCATCTGGATGTCGTGCGGGTGCGACTCTTTGAGGCCAGCGGCCGTGATGCGCACGAACTTGCCGCCTTGCTTCAGCTCAGGAATCGTGCGGGCGCCCGTGTAGAACATCGACTGCCGAAGTCCGCCGAGCAACTGGTACACGACTGACGACACGGGGCCGCGGTAGGGAACCTGGCCCTCGATGCCCTCGGCGATGAGCTGCTCGTCACTCGGCACATCGGCCTGAAAGTAGCGGTCGCGCGAGTACGAGGTCTTCTTGCCACGGGTTTGCAGGGCGCCAAGAGAGCCCATGCCACGGTACGACTTGAACTGCTTGCCGTTGACAAAGATGAGGTCGCCCGGGCTCTCGTCGGTGCCCGCGAGCAACGAGCCGAGCATGACCGTGTCGGCACCGGCGACAAGCGCCTTCGCGATGTCACCCGAGTATTGCAATCCGCCGTCGGCGATGACCGGCACACCGGCCTCGCGCGCGGCGAGTGAAGCTTCGTAAACGGCGGTGACTTGCGGCACGCCCACTCCAGCGACCACGCGCGTCGTGCAGATCGAGCCCGGACCCACGCCCACCTTGACGGCGTCGGCACCCGCGTCGATGAGCGCCTGGGCACCCGAGCGCGTTGCAACGTTGCCGCCGATGACGTCGACGTGTGCGAACGCCGGATCGGCCTTGAGGCGCGCGATGATCTCGAGCACTCCGCGGCTGTCGCCGTTGGCCGTGTCAACGACGAGCACGTCGATGCCGGCGTCGCGCAGCCGGCCTGCGCGCTCCCACGCGTCGCCGAAGAAACCAATAGCGGCGCCAACCCGAAGGCGCCCCTCCTCGTCTTTCGTGGCGTTGGGGTACTGCTCGCTCTTGTCGAAGTCTTTGACGGTGATGAGGCCGTGCAGGCGTCCCTCGTCGTCGACGAGGGGCAACTTCTCGATCTTGTGCTGCGCAAAGAGCGCGAGCACGTCGCCCTGCGAGATGCCCACGGGCCCGGTGATGAGCGGTGCAGGGGTCATGACATCGCGCACGAGAGTGGTCTCGGCTTCGAACCGAGACACGAAGCGCATGTCACGGTTGGTGATGATGCCCACGAGGCGCCCATCGCCTTCGACCACGGGGAGACCGGATACGCGGAACTGGCCGCACAGGGCATCCACTTCAGCGACCGTCGCATCGGGCGTCGTCGTGACGGGGTTCGTGATCATTCCCGACTCAGACCGCTTGACCTTGTCGACCTGTTCGGCCTGCTCGTCGATCGAGAGGTTGCGGTGCATGATGCCGAGGCCGCCCTGGCGCGCCATGGCGATGGCCATGCGCGACTCGGTCACGGTGTCCATGGCAGCAGAGAGCAGCGGCGCCGAGACCGTAATGCGTCGAGTGAGGCGAGATGCCGTGTCGGCTTCGCTCGGAATAACGTCGGTGTGCGCGGGCAACAGCATGACGTCGTCGTAGGTGAGGCCGATGAATCCGAACGGGTCGGGCTGGTCCATGGTTTCCCTCGCATCGTGGGTGATGTGTGATTGTTCACGCATGCGAGCGTGATTCGAACCCGGATGCGGCACCGAATTCGGGTATCTCATCTTAAGCCGGTTAGGTCGAAACGTATTCCGTCGCAATAATGGCTGAACGGTTCGGTTGCTGCCGGAAACACCTCGGCAATAATCGACCCGTATCGTCACCGTCGACGAACTGGGCCTGCTGGCCCGCGGGGCTGCACCGCCCCACCCGAAACGACCTGGAGGTTTCGTGGCACACGCTGCTAGCAGACCGCTACACCGGCGAGCACACCGGCGATTCGCCGCCGTGCTTCTCGCCGGACTCGTGAGCGCTCTCACCCTTTCTATTGCTGCCCCCGCTTCGGCCGAAGAGATCGGACTCGACGAGTTCGACAACAAGATCAGTGGTCTTGTCGAGCTCGCCGACCAGCCGCTTGCCGACGTGCAACTCGTGGTTGCCGGTGGCGGCTTCAGCGTCGAGGTGGTGTCGGGCGAAGATGGCCGTTGGGCTGTCGGAGTTCCCGAGCGCGGCGAGTACACCGTCACCCTCAACGAAGAGACGCTGCCCGAAGGCATCGCGGTCATCGACCCCGAGCTCGAGCAGCCCAACGTGCGCACGATCACCGTGGGCCAGTCGGGCAGCGCCGTCGCCAACTTCTTCATCGGGCAGGGTGAGCGCAACACCGTGAGCCTGCTCGATCAGGTGGTCGAGCGCCTCTTCAACGGCCTCAACTTCGGTCTGCTGCTCGCGCTCGCGGCCATCGGCCTCTCGCTCGTGTTCGGCACGACGGGTCTGAGCAACTTCGCGCACGCGGAGCTCATCACCTTCGGCGGCCTGATGACACTGCTCTTCGGCGTGGTGTTTGGCCTGCCGATCTGGCTGGCAATTCCGATCGCACTCATCTTGAGCGCTGCAATGGGCTACATCAATGATGCGGCGCTCTGGAAACCGCTGCGCAAGAAGGGCGTCGGCCTCATCCCGATGATGATCGTCTCCATCGGTCTGTCGCTCGCCGTGCGCTACATCTTCCAGATGTTCGTCGGCGGTGACACCCAGCAGCTGCCGGGCGCCACCGACACGGGCCTCGAGATCGGCCTCTTCGGCCTCTCGTGGACCGATGTGGCGAGCATGGGAGTGAGCGTGCTCGTGCTTCTTGCCGTCGCCTACTTCTTGCTGCGCACGCGCCTGGGCAAGGCAACCCGCGCCGTCTCTGACAACCCCGCGCTTGCCGCGGCGAGTGGTATCGACGTCGACCGCGTGATTCGGATCGTCTGGATCATGTCGGGAGCCCTCGCAGGCCTCAGCGGCATCCTGTGGGCGTACTTCCGCCCCGGGGTGAGCTGGGACATGGGCTTCCAGATCCTGCTGCTGACCTTCGCCGCCGTCACCCTCGGCGGTCTCGGAACGGCGTTCGGCGCCCTGGTCGGCGCGCTCGTCGTCGGCCTGTTCGTCGAAATGTCGACGCTCATCATCCCCTCCGACATGAAGTACGTCGGAGCCCTGGTGATCCTCATCCTGGTGCTGCTTGTGCGGCCTCAGGGCATCCTCGGACGCAAAGAACGAATCGGCTAGGGGCTGACCATGATCGACTGGATCCTTCTCTTCTCCAACGCCGCGCAGGAGATCATTTCTCCCACGACGGCCGCCTACGCCCTTGCGGCGCTGGGCCTCGCCATCCACTTCGGATTCACGGGTCTGCTCAACTTCGGTCAAGCAGGCTTCATGATGCTCGGTGCCTACGGCTTCGCGATTGCCACGCTCACCTTCGGGTGGCCGGTGTGGGCAGCGATTCTCATGGGTGTTGGGGCAGCCATCGTCTTCGCGCTCATTTTGGGCATCCCGACGCTGCGATTGCGAGCCGACTACCTCGCCATCGTGACGATCGCGGCGGCCGAGATCATTCGCCTGCTCTTCACGACCAACACGTTCGAGTCGGTCACCGGCTCGGCCGACGGTCTGCAGGGCTACAAGGGCGGCTTCGAGGCGCTCAACCCGCTCTTGCTGTTCTTCGATGAGAAAGACCTCTTGGGCTTCGGACCCTGGGTCTACAACCCCTACGACTGGTGGGTGCGCATCTTCGGGTGGGGCCTCGTCGCCATCGCCGCCTTCATCACGTGGCGCTTGTTCAAGAGCCCGTGGGGTCGCGTCATCAAGGGCATTCGTGAAGACGAGGATGCCGTGCGCGCGCTCGGCAAGAACGTCTACTTCTACAAGATGCAGTCGCTGGTCATCGGCGGTGTGTTCGGCGCCCTTGCAGGCATGGTGTTCATCTTGCCGCGTGCCGTCGTGCCCTCGAACTACCAGACCTCGCTGACGTTCTTCATCTACGCGATTCTGCTGTTGGGTGGCGCTGCGACGGTCTTTGGCCCGATCATCGGCTCGGTCATCTTCTGGGTGCTGCTGTCGTTCTTCTCGGGCTTCATCGCTCGCGCAGTCGAGGTGGGATGGCTGCCGTTCTTGACGAACGTGCAGGCAGGCCAGCTGCGCTTCATCTTGGTCGGCGTGGCGATCATGTTGATCGTCATATATCGACCACAAGGAATCTTCGGCAACAAGAAGGAGCTGGCCTTTGTCAAGTAGCGCCGGCGCCAAGGGCGCCCCCATCAAGTCAACCGGCCTGCACATCGGTGAGCCGGCTCCGGGCGTGAAGAAGGTCGACCCGATCATCGTGGCCGACAACATCACGCGCTCCTTCGGCGGCCTCACGGCCGTGCAGGTCGAACACCTCGAGATTCCGCGCGGTGCCATCACGGCCCTCATCGGGCCGAACGGTGCCGGCAAGACGACGCTCTTCAACCTGCTGACGGGCTTTGACAAGCCCGACACGGGTGAGTGGACGTTCGACGGTCAAGGCATTTCGGGCATCCCGGCCTTCAAGGTGGCCCGCAAGGGTCAAGTGCGCACGTTCCAGCTCACGAAGGCCCTCAGCCTGCTGACGGTTCTCGACAACATGAAGCTCGGTGCCAAGGGGCAGAGCGGCGAGAGCCTCGCGCGCGCGCTCTTTCCGTGGATCTGGCGCAAGCAAGAGGCCGAGATCGAAGCGCGCGCGATCGACCTGCTCACGCGGTTCAAGCTCGACGCCAAGAAAGACGACTACGCGGCCAGCCTTTCGGGTGGCCAGCGCAAGTTGCTCGAAATGGCGCGCGCGCTCATGAGTCAGCCCTCGCTCGTCATGCTCGACGAGCCGATGGCCGGCGTGAACCCGGCGCTCACGCAGTCGCTGCTCGACCACATCTTGAATCTCAAGACCGAAGGCATGACCGTGCTCTTCGTCGAGCACGACATGCACATGGTGCGCCACATCGCCGATTGGGTCGTCGTGATGGCCGAGGGCCGCGTGGTTGCCGAAGGTGACCCGCACGAGGTCATGGCCAACCCTGCCGTGATCGACGCGTACCTCGGCTCACACCACGACGAAGACCTCGGTGATCTCGACACCGGAGTGATGACCGCGATCAAGGAGCTGGCCGATGACGACGCCGACCAAGAAAAAAACTGAGGCCGTGACCGAGACCCGCAAGGTCGTCGTTCACGTTGACTCCGTCACGGCTGGGTACTTGCCCGGCATCAACATCCTCAACGACTGCTCGCTGACGGCGCACGAGGGTGAGCTCATCGGCATCATCGGCCCCAACGGTGCCGGAAAGTCGACCCTGCTCAAGGCGATCTTCGGCCTCGTGAAGGTGCGCGAAGGAACGATCTCGCTCTATGGCGACGACATCACCAACCTCAAGGCCAACAAGCTCGTGGCCAAGGGCGTGGGTTTCGTACCGCAGACGAACAACGTCTTTCCGACGCTGACCATTCGCGAGAACCTCGAGATGGGGCTCTTCCAGAAGCCGAAAGAGCTCGACCACCGGCTCGCCTTCGTGGTCTCGATCTTCCCTGAGCTCGCGAAGCGACTCGGGCAGCGGGCTGGCTCGCTCTCGGGCGGTGAGCGCCAGATGGTCGCCATGAGCCGCGCGCTCATGATGAGCCCCGAGGTGATCCTGCTCGATGAGCCGAGCGCTGGCCTCTCGCCCGTGCGGCAAGACGAAGCGTTCTTGCGCGTGAAAGAGATCAACAAGGCGGGCGTCACGACCATCATGGTTGAGCAGAACGCTCGACGCTGCTTGCAGATCTGCGACCGTGGCTACGTTCTCGACCAGGGCACCGACGCCTATACGGGCACGGGTCGTGAGCTTCTGAACGACCCCAAGGTCATCGGACTCTACCTGGGCACCCTCGGGCAAGATTAGGCCCGCAGAACGCCGTACAGGGCCCCGCAGAGCGTTTCTCGCTCGGCGGGGCCCTTCTGCTTGCCGTCCGACGACCTCAGAACGACCACGGCGGCCACGGCCGATGCGCGCACAGGGGCGTTTCGGGATGCGTGCCTCGAGCATCCCGAGCGCACGAAGAAGGGCCCCGACCGAAGTCGGGGCCCTTCCCAGTCGCTCTAGTTCAGAACGTTGCGTTCAGAACTAGTTGATGCGGCTGAACTTGTTGTCGGCACCGTACTGGTACACGCCGATGGTCGCCTCAGTGGGGTCACCGTTCTCGTCGAACGTGATCGGGCCCGAGACACCGTCGTAGTCAACAACGCCACCGTCGAGGATGATCTGAGCGGCCGACGCGAAGTCGGTCGCCTTCTCGCCATCGCCCGAACCACCGGAGACCTCCTGCAGCTTGGCCGCGATGTCGGCACCCTCGGTCGAGCCGGCCGCGAGAGCGGCGAGCGCGAGGAGGACGACGGCGTCGTACGACTCGGCCGCGTAGCTGAACTCAGTCAGCTCGGGGTCAACCTCGAGCAGGCGCTCCTGGAAGTTGCCCAGGGTCGCGATGTCGAGGCCGGGCAGGGTGCCCTTGGCGCCCTCAACGAGGCCAGCGGCGAAGTCAGCGCTGTAGTCGGCGAGGTTACCGTCGACGAAGTAGAGCTGGTTGCCGGGGTAGCCCGCGCCCACGAGACCGGGGACGACGACCTTGGCCTGGTCGAAGGTGATGACGGCGATTGCGTCGGGAGCAGCTGCGGTCAGCGCGGAGATCTGAGCGTCGAAGCTCGTGTCACCCTCGTTGAACAGCTCCTCGGCGACAACCTCGCCACCAGCGGCTTCGAACGTCGCGCGCAGCGCGCCGGCGAGGCCGGTGCCGTAGGCGTCGTTCAGAACGATCATGCCGAGCGTGGCAGCGCCGTCTTCAGCGATGAGGTTACCGAGCACCTCGCCCTGCAGCAGGTCGCTGGGGGCGGTGCGCCAGTAGAGTCCGTCGTCCGCGTAGGTCGTGAAGTCGGGCGAGGTGTTGGCCGGCGAGAACTGCACAACGCCAGCGGCAACGATCTGGTCGATCACGGTCTTCGAGACACCCGACGACGCGGCGCCGACGATGGCCGAGACATCCTGCGAGAGGAGGTCGGTCACCGAAACGGTGGCGGTGTCGGTGGTGGTGTCACCCGAGTCACGGTAAACGGCCTCAACGGTGATGCCGAGGTCGGCCTCGTTGATGTCCTGGACCGCGAGCGCAACACCGGCTTCCTCGGGCGGGCCGAGGAATGCCAGGGCGCCACTCTGGGGAAGGATGGTGCCGATCTTGAGGGTCAGCTGCTCGGTAGGTCCGGCGGGCTCTTCGGTCTCAGTCGCCGCGCAGCCACTCAGAACGAGTGCGCTCGCGCCCACGACGGCAATGCCGCCGAGGATCGACTTGAGAGAACGAGAGCGACGGCCGGTAGCCGTGGTGAAAACGCCCATGTTGCTCCTTGGGTTTCGAATGTGTTCAGGATGCAGAACCACAAGAGTGGCCGCCTAGCCACCGTACGGTGCTCAGACTTCATACACAACTCATTAGGGTTACATCCCTGTAACACCACGAAACGTTCTCAGGGTCGGTTTCGACCAACGATTTCTGCCGCAGACCCCGGTTGCAGACGACGGAATTCGCAGGTCACGGCCCAATCGGCACGAGAGGCCCGACGAGCTCGGTGCGATTGTCTGCCAAGTACTGATAGAGGCTCAACGCTCCGTCAGCGACGCCACTCTGATCGGTAAACGTCACCGGCCCCGAGAGACCCTGGTATTCGATCTGCGGTTCGGTCGCGAGCACGTCCATGCACTCTCCGAAGCTTGAGCACGCAATGCCCTCGCTCGCCGCCTCGCGAACGAAGCGCGCGACCGAGAAGCCACTGTCGTCACCCGCGAGCTCGGCGGCGAGCGCGACGAGAACTACCGCGTCATACGTTTCGGAAGCAAAGGGGGCGCTCACGAGCGCCGGGTCAGACTGCCGCAGTCGCGCGAGCAACTCGTCCGTCGTCGGCGCACCCTCGCGCACCCCGCGTGCGCCCTCGAGAAGACCCGGGGCGACGGTGCTCGAGTAGTCCGCGAGGGCCGGAGCGGTCATCCACAACTGATCGCCACGCACGCCCCGATTGGCGAGGGCGGTGATGATGGCCGGGTGCTGCGCTGAGAGCGAGGCACTGCTGGCCAGGATGATCGCGTCGGGTTCGCCGCCCGCGACACTGAAGGCGAGTCGTGCCGGATTCGTCGCGGCGTCGAGTTGCTCAACACCGGCGAGTCGCACGCCTCGACTCTCGAGGGCTGCCCGCGCAGCGCGCTCGAATGAGAGACCGAGGGCGTCTCCCATCGTGATGATGGCAACAGACTCGCCGCCCTCGTCAGCGATCGCGCCGACAATCGCCGCGGCTTGCTGATCGGCGCTCGCCATGAGGCTGAAGACAGAGTCCGTCGACGCAGAGATCGGTGTCGCGGGCGCCATCACGACAACCCCGGCGTCGGCCGCAAGGGGCAGCAGTCGTTCGGCGAGCGCCGAGTCAGACGGACCCATGACCACATCGATGCCGCGGGAAACCAGGTCGGCAAAGGCCGACTCGAGGCTGGCGCCGTCGGCGCTGCCGGCATCGCGATAGAAGGCTTCGACGGGCTGGCCGAGCACGCCGCCAGCGGCGTTGACATCGCGCACGGCGACCTCGACAGCGGCCACCATGCCGGCGCCGGTCGAGGCAACGTCTCCGCTCATGGAAAAGAGGGTTCCTATGCGCAGCACCCCGTCGCCCGTCGCGCCCACCGATGAGCTCGCCGAGGGGGTCGGGGTGGGCAGAGGCCGCGGCACACTGCACCCTGTGAGCACGAGCACCACCGACACGCACAGAGCGATTGCGGCGGATCGAGCCATGACAGTGCTCCTTCGTGAGGCCGACGGCGTACTGGCACCCTACCGCCGCCCGAATAGGCTGGCCCCGTGCCCGCGCCGTCACCTCTGCCGCTCACAGCTGCGTTCGTCGCGCTAAGCGCCGAGAACGCACGCCGGCTGCTCGCCCGCACGCACGGCCTCACGGTCGAGACCATCACCCGGTTGCCGACCGAACGCGACGACACCTTTCTCGTTCGCACCGAGCGCGCCCCCCTCGTTGCCAAGTTCGCTCACCCTCTCGACGAGCCCCGGTATCTGCACGACCAACTCGCGGTTCTCGATGGGCTTGCGCGTGAGCATCCCGAGCTTCCGGTGCAACGCATCATTCCCACGGTCGAGGGTGCCCTCGTCGCGCGCGTCACCGACGACGCCGGTCAAGCGCGCCAGGTGCGCGTGCTGACCTACCTCGACGGTGAACCTTTGGGGGCCGCGCCTCGGTCTCTCGCGGCGATGCACACGCTCGGCGCCCTGCACGCTCGCCTCGCCGCAGCCATCGCCGACATCGGCGACACCGCCCGCCCGCCGCTCATGGGTTCACCGACACCATGGAACCTCCTCAATCTCGACCTCTACGCCCCGCAGCTCGACCAGATTCGTGACGATGAACTGCGCGCCAACGCGGGCCAGGTTGTCCATGAGGCACGGGATGCCCTGCTGCCCGCCGCGCGCGCCCTTCCCGCACTGCTCGCCCACAACGACCTGCACGGTGACAACGTGCTCGTGCGCTCCGAGCCGTTCGCCATCACGGGCGTGCTCGACTTTGGAGACATGACACGCACGCCGCGCGTGGCCGACCTCGCGGTTGCCGCGTCGTATGCCCGCGGCCGCGTGGGCGACGCGCGCGAGCCGTGGGACGCCGCGCGCGCCTACGTTGCTGGCTTCGAGACCGAGCAGCCACTCACACCCGAGGAGCACGCGCTCGTGCCCGGGCTCGTGGTGCTGCGGGTAGCCCAGCGGGCGATCCTCAACTCGGCCATTGCCGCCGCCAACCCCGCCGCCGAGGAGTACGCGAGCCGCAACCTGAGCGCCATTGCTCGCGACGTGCGTGAGCTGCGGGCGAGCATCCCGAGCACGATCGGAGCACGCGCATGATCGGACCAGCCACCTATTTCAGACCCGAGCACCGAGCGGGCCTCGACGACCGCACGCGAACCTTGATCGATCGGCGCGAGGCCGTGCTCTCGCCCGGCTATCGGCTGTTCTATGCGCACCCGCTCGAGTTTGTGCGGGGCAGCGGCACCTCGCTCTATACCCGCGATGGCACCGAATACCTCGATGCCTACAACAACGTTCCGTCGGTCGGGCACGCCCATCCCCGCGTGACCGCGGCTATCGCCGAGCAAGCGGCGCAACTCAACACGCACACGCGCTATCTGCACGAGGGTCTCATCGACTACGCCGAACTGCTGCTCGGTTCGTTAGACGACACCCTCGACACGCTCACGCTCGTGTGCACGGGCTCAGAGGCCAACGATCTCGCGCTGCGCGTGGCCAAGCACGCCACGGGCAACCGCGGCGTCATCGTGACCGAGAACGCCTACCACGGGGTCACGACCGAGATCGCGGCGATCTCACCGTCACTCGGCGGAATCGATTCGCTCGCCGAGTGGGTGCGCACGGTACGCCCTCCCGTGGGCGACGGTGCAGACACGGTGGCGGATGCTCGCGCCGCCATCACCGCCCTGCAGGCCGCGGGCCACGGCGTTGCGGCGTTCATCGTCGACACGGCATTCGCAAGCGATGGCTTCATCGCGCCGTCGCCCGACACCGCCACGGCTCTCGCCGAGGTGGCACGACTCGTGCGTGCCGCGGGCGGAGTCATCATCGCCGATGAGGTTCAACCGGGCTTCGGGCGCCTCGGCCGACGCGCGGGCGCACCCGGGCTCTGGGGTTACCGGCACCACAACATGTCCCCCGACCTCGTGACGATCGGCAAGCCCATGGCCAACGGACTGCCGGTTGCCGGGCTCGTCGCGCGCCGCAAATTGATGCACCAGTTCGGCGAGCACGTGCGCTACTTCAACACCTTCGCGGGAACCCCCGTGTCGGTCGCGGCCGCGCGCGCAACGTGGGAGGTGTTGCACGACGAACAATTGCCCGAGCACGCCGCGACGGTGGGCGATGAGCTGAGAGGCATGCTCGTCGAGTTGGCCGCACGCCACGACC
The DNA here is from genome assembly GCA_013297625.1 of Actinomycetota bacterium. Lineage (GTDB taxonomy): Bacteria > Actinomycetota > Actinomycetes > Actinomycetales > Microbacteriaceae > Microcella. Next base: position 11,667 of record JAAFHT010000019.1, read on the forward strand.
GCGTGCACGCGGTGCGCGGGGCCGGGCTGTACCTCGGGGTCGACATTGTCGACCCCGCCACGGGCGAACCTGATTCGGCGGCCGCGGTCAGCCTGGTGGGAGCGCTGCGCGAGCGGCGCATCCTGATCAGTGCATCGGGGCGCGACAATGCCGCCCTCAAGGTGCGGCCTCCCCTGCCGTTCTCGCGCGCCGATGCTGAGCGGCTGACCACCGAACTCGACGGCGCGCTCAGCGACCTCGCCTGACCGGAGCGCCCGCCGACCTCACGGTTAGACCGTTTCGACCGGGCCTGTCTCCGCGGGAACCGCGCGGCGTTCGCGCAGAGCTCGCCGACGGTGAATAACGACTTCGGTCGAGAGCACGACGAGAGCGAGCCAGACCAGGGCGAAGCCGATCCACCGCTCGAGCGGCATGGGCTCGAGCAACACCGCGACGCCGAAGATGAACTGAATCAGTGGCGCAAAGTACTGGATGAATCCCATGACGCTGAGCGGAAGCCGTCGGGTCGCGCCCGCAAAGAGCAAGAGCGGCACGGCGGTGACGATGCCCGCGAGCGAGAGCAGCACGGCGTGCCCGACTCCCGAGGTGCCGAGCGTGATGCCGCTCGTGAGCTGCACGACGACGAGGGCCACGACAGCCACCGGAACGAGCCAGGCCGTCTCAAGCGTCAGCCCCGCAACCGCTGAGACGCGACCGCCCATGCGGTTCTTGATGTAGCCGTAGAACCCAAACGAGAAAGCGAGGGCGAGCGCGATGTACGGCGGCTGGCCATAGCCGATTGCGAGCACGAGCACGGCGAGCACGCTGATGCCCACCGCGACCCACTGCCCCACGCGCAAGCGCTCGCGCAAGAAGATGACCCCGAGCGCGATCGACACAATCGGGTTGATGAAGTAGCCGAGGGCCGCCTCGACGACGAAGCCATTGGTCGACCCGTAGACGTAGACGATCCAGTTGATGGCGATCAGGATGCCGGCGAGTGCACTGAGCCCCATGATGCGCCGGTCACGCAGCAGCGCGGCAAACGGTCGAAACGCTCGCGTGACAGCGAGCAAGAGCGCGCAAAACACGAGCGAGAGCACGATGCGCCACGCCACAATTTCGATGGGCGTGCTGGGGTCGAGCAGCAAGAAGTAGATGGGCAAGAAGCCCCAGAGCCCATACGCCGAGACGGCAAGGGCGAGCCCGCTGGGAGAGAGTCGCGAGTCGGGCACGCAGTCACTGTAGTCCTCGAGCGACAACTGTCGTGGCCCCACACGAAACGCACGAACCCCCGGCCGCACGAGGCGGAACGGGGGTTCGGATGCGAGGGGGTTGCGCTTAGCGCACGACCACCGCGAGCACGTCGCGAGCCGACAGCACCAAGAATTCCTGGCCGCCGTACTTCACCTCGGTGCCGCCGTACTTCGAGTACAGCACGCGGTCGCCTACGGCGACGTCGAGCGGAACACGGTTGCCGTTGTCGTCAATGCGGCCGGGGCCGACGGCGACAACTTCGCCCTCCTGGGGCTTTTCTTTGGCAGTGTCGGGGATGACGAGACCCGAAGCGGTGGTCTGCTCCGCTTCGACCTGCGTGATGACGATGCGATCCTCGAGCGGCTTGATGCTGACCGACACGGTTGACCTCTTCTTTCTTACGACGATGAGGGGGTTGGCACACTCGACGTGCGAGTGCCAGCACAACTGTATCGAAGCGGTTAGCACTCACGCAATCCGAGTGCCAACCCTGTCGGAGCGACCCGGGTGGCAAGATCGGGGAATGGATGCGAGCGAGCTGCGAGAACTGCTGACGCCCGAGGCGCTGCGGTTGCTCGACGAGCTCGAGCCCAGCACCGGGGTGAGCGACGCCCTTGCCCTCGTGTCGAGACTGCGCAAGCAGGGGCATCCACCCGCTCGTGTCGCCGCCGTGCTCACGCAGTATCGATTGCGACGCAAGGCCGCCGAGAAGTTTGGACCCTTTGCCGGGCGGATGCTCTTCACGACCGAGGGCCTCGAGCAAGCCACCCGCTTACGAGTGGCGGCGCTGCACGCCGGCCGCTTCGCCGCGGCCGGGCTCTCGCGCGTCGCCGACCTCGGTTGTGGCATTGGCGGCGACGCCATGGCGCTCGCGGCTCTTGACCTGAGTGTCACGGCGGTCGAGCGCGACGAAGCGACCGCCGCGATCGCTGCCTACAACCTCATGCCATTCGCGAGTGCCACGGTCGTTCATGGCGACGCGCTCAAGCAATCGCTCGACGACATTGACGGCGTGTGGCTCGACCCTGCGCGCCGCGAGGGTGCCACACGGCTCGCCTCTCCCGACGATTGGTCACCGAGTCTCACCGAGGCCCTCGCGATAGCCGAACGTCTGCCCACGGGCATCAAGCTCGGCCCGGGAATGGACCGCGCCCTTCTGCCCGAGGGGCTTGAGGCGCAGTGGATCTCGGTGGACGGCGAGGTCGTCGAGCTCGTTCTGTGGAGCGGCAGCCTCGCGCGCCCCGGCGTCGGTCGTGCGGCGCTCGTTCTTAGGGGGGATGAGCCCCCGGCCGAGCTGCGCGCCGAAGCCGACAGCGATGATGTCGATGCCGGCACCCTGGGCGAGTACGTGTACGAACCCGACGGAGCGGTCATTCGCGCGCGCCTTATCGGCGACCTCGCCCGCAGTATCGGGGGGCGGATGCTCGACTCCACGATCGCCTACATCACGACCGACGCCCCGAGTTCGACGCCGTTCGCACGCGGGTTTCGCGTGCTCGAACGCTTGCCCATCACCGTTGCGGCCCTCAAGCGCGCTCTCGCCGCGCGCGAGATTGGCACGCTCGAGATCAAGAAGCGCGGCGTCGACATCGACCCCGCAGCCTTTCGCCCGAAGCTGTCGTTGCGCGGACCCCACTCGGCAGTGCTGCTGCTCACCCGCATCGCGGGTGAGCGAGCAGCACTCATCGCCGAACGCTGTGATTAGCGACGGGCGCGCTGGAGACGACTAGTCTCCGAAACCACCGTTCGCGCCGAAGAAGACGAACGGCAAGAAGAGCAGCGACGCAAAGACGATGGTGATCAGAATCGACAGCGCGATTCCCGCGTAGCCGGTCGACAAGCCTCCGATGGCCATGCCGCGCGCATGCGGCTCACGCTTGAGCCCGAGGTGCCCGAGGATGACGCCCGCCAGCGCCGGCAGGAAGCCAAACGAGAAGAGTGAGAGCACCAAACCGAGGATTCCGAAGACGAGCGACAGCACGCTGAGCGTCGACGACGGGCTGGCCGGAATCGAGTTGTAGGGGTTGGCGGGTGCGGCGGCGGCCGGCGCGGCTGCAGCGGCGGGTGCAGCTGCGTACGGGTTTGGGCGCTCAGTGGCCGGTGCCACGATGGGAGCGGGCTCGACGGCGGCAGGCGCCGTGGAAGCCGCGGCAGGCTTCGCGGCAGCTGGGGCCTTGGTTGCGGACATCTTGGTCGCGGGCGCCTTCGCAGCAGCGGCGGGCTTCGCGGCAGCGGGCGCCTTCGCAGCAGCAGCGGTCTTCGCGGAAGCCGGGGCCTTGGCGGCGGCGGGCTTCGCAGCAGCGGGAGCCTTGGCGGCGGCAGGCTTCGCATCCGCAGCGGGCTTGGCGGCCGCGGGCTTGCGCGCGGCGGGCTTCGCGGGTGCTGCGGCGGCGGCCGTCAGCGGAGCATCCGTCGCACCCTGACCGGGTGCGGGAGCGGGAGGCGGGGGAAGCGTCGAGTCAGCCACGAGGGTCTCCTTATGCGGTGGTGAGATGGCGATGATCAGAGAGCTAGAGTGCCGAGCGTTGCTAGGTAGACGCCCCAAAAAGCGAACCAGCCGATCGTTCCGACCCACCCGATGATGGTGGCGACGAGCGCCAAGCCACGGCCCGACTCGCCGGTCTGAGCGATCTGACGAAGAGTGATGTGGCCGAGCACAGCGCCGGCGATCGGAACGAGAATCGCCAATATGAGCGCGACGGGGGCCAGGCGATTTGAGCTACGAGTGGGTGACTCGGTCATGGGCGCACGCCGTTCGGGTCGAGTGATGGGTGGGTACCTGCTCCGCACATGATAGAGGCCCGCACCCGGTGATCTGCCGGGTGCGGGCCTCGCGATTGCTCAGGGCGTGGATCAGGGGGCGAAGCTGCCACCGTTCGAGGCGATGGCCGCGAAGAAGAGCAACCAGGCGATGAAGCCGATGAAGCCGGCAACGAGGCCGAGGTAGCCCAGCACGAGCCCGGCGATCGCGAGACCGCGGCCGTTCTCTCCGGTCTTCTTGATCTGGCCAAGCGCGATGTGGCCGCAAATGACGGCACCAAGCGAAATGAAGAACGCCAGCACGAGCGAGATGATCGCGAGCGTGTTGGTCTTCGGGCCCGTGGCCGCCGCGGCGTAGGGCGTCGCGGCGGGAGCGGCGGGGGGAGGCGTGACGTCAGACATAAATGAACTCCTGCGAGAAAGTAACGGTGGCAGCCCGAATGGACTCACGCCATGGTCGCAGTGCGGCCTCTGGGTGTCAACGAGGCACGACGCACGGCGTCACGCCTGAATCTGTGTCACGGGCAGAGTCGAGTCGGCGCTGACGTCGAGCGGCGAGGGCGCGTGCCCCGCCATGATCAATTGCGCGGCGAGCGCGGCGATCATCGCGCCGTTGTCGGTGCAGAGCGAGATCGGCGGGATGCGCAGCTCAACCCCCGCGGCGGCGCAACGCTCGGCGGCAAGCGCTCGCACCCGCGCGTTTGCCGCTACTCCCCCGCCGAGCAGCAAGCGCGGCACCCCGAGGTCAGTGCACGCCGCGATGGCCTTGGCCGTGAGCACGTCGGCGACCGCCTCGCGAAATGAGGCGGCGATGTCGGCGATGGGCACGGGCTCGCCCGCATCCCGAAGCTTTTCGACATGGCGGGCCACGGCGGTCTTGAGGCCCGAGAACGAGAAGTCGTAGCGGTGGCGCTCGAGGTCTTTCGGCAGAGTGAGCCCCCGCGGAAATCGCACGGCCGTAGGGTTGCCGTCGGCGGCCGCTCGGTCGATGTGCGGGCCGCCCGGGTACGGCAGGCCGAGCAAACGGGCAACCTTGTCGAAGGCCTCGCCCGCCGCGTCGTCGATCGTCTCGCCCAAGAGTTCGACGTCGCTCGTCAGGTCGCGCACGTGAAGCAGCGACGTGTGCCCACCCGAGACGAGCAGGGCGATCGTCGGCAGCTCGATGGCCGGCTCGCCCTCGGTGCGCAAGACGTCGGCACCGACGTGGCCCACGAGGTGGTTGACCGCGTAGAAGGGCTTATCGAGCGCCACGGCGAGCGCCTTGGCGGCACCCACTCCGACCATGAGTGCACCAGCGAGGCCCGGGCCACTCGTGACAGCGATGGCGTCGAGCTCGTCGAGCGTCACTCCCGCCACGGCGAGAGCCTCACGCAGTGCCGGTTCGAGGGCTTCGAGATGAGCGCGCGCAGCGACTTCGGGCACGACACCACCAAACCGCGCGTGCTGCTCCATCGACGACGAGATGACATTGGCGAGCAGCGTCGTGCCGCGCACGATGCCAATTCCGGTCTCGTCGCAACTCGACTCGATGCCCAGAACCAGAGGCTGCGCGCTCATCGCGTGACCTCCCGGCGCATGACGATGGCGTCGACATCGTCGGGTTGGTAGTAGCGCGGCCGCACCGCGATGGCCTCGAAGCCGTGCCGCACATAGAGCCGCTGTGCCGTCGGGTTGTCGGCGCGCACTTCAAGCAGCACGTCATCGGCACCGCGCGCGGCCGCCTCGTTAAGCAGCACCTCGAGCACTCGCGCACCGATGCCCCTCCCCCGATGAGCCGCGTCAACCGCGATCGTCTGCACGTCTGCTTGCCCTGCGCCCGGCAGTGCGCTGAGCCCGGCATAGCCGATCACCGTGTCGCCCTCGAGCACCACGACGTAACGCGTGTGCGGTGCGACGAGCTCGGCGGCCATCATGTCGCGGCTCCAGGCGTCGGTCGCGAACGTTGTGGTCTCGAGGTGCATGATGGCGTCGAGATCGCTCAGCTCGGCATCACGAATAACGGGCGGATGCACTAGCTCACCCGCTTCGGGGCAGACAGCGTCACATCAGGAGCGCGCAAGTACAACGGCTGCGGCGCAGCAAACGGCAGCCCCGCGGCGAGCCGCGCGAGTGCCACGTGCGCCAGCGGCACGGCCGCAATCTCGAGCACCTCGTGCGCGGGCACGGCCTCATCGGGCGTCCACTCGATACGTGCGACGAGGTGCGCGGGCTCGACGACCGTGGGCAGGGGCAGCCCGGCCGCGTAGACCGTGACGGCGACTTCGCGGCGGCGGGCATCCGTCACCACGGCGAATCGGCCGGCGGCGATGCCTCCCTCGACGAGCGCGAGCGCCACGGCGTCGTGACTAGGAACGGGCAGCAACGGGATGCCCCGCGCAATCGCGACCGCGTGCGCCGCCGCGATGCCCACGCGCAAGCCCGTGTAGGGGCCGGGGCCGATGCCCGTGACGACGCCCGTGAGGGCTCCGGCCGAGACCCCGGGCGCGTGCAGAACCTCGTCGAGAAACGGGCCGATGACTTCAGCGTGCCGGCGGGTGTCATCGGTGCTGCGCTCGGCGAGCACGCGGCCGTCGAGCGCGACGACCGCCACGGCGGTGCCCGCCGAGGTATCAATCGCGAGCAGCATGCAGCCAGCCTAGGTCGGCCCACCGCGGGCCGACGCCCTCGATCGTGACCGTGCGGGGCTCGATCGGCTCGATCTCTTCGGCCGCCGTCGCGCCCGCGCCGGTCGGCCGCTCGATCGTGATCGCGAGCCACTCGTCGACGAGGTGTTCGAGCAACCCCATACCCCACTCGACGACAACGATCGAACCGGCGAAATCGAGATCGAGATCGTCGAGCTCGGCGGCGTCACGCAATCGGTAGGCATCGACGTGCACGAGCGACGGGCCATCGACGTGCGGATGCGTGCGCGCGAGCACGAAGGTCGGGCTCGTCACGGCCCCCCGCACGCCGAGCGCGGCGCCGAGGCCGCGCGTGAGCGTCGTCTTGCCCGCGCCCAGTTCGCCCGTGAGCAGCACCGTGTCGCCGGCACGCAGTTCGGCGGCGAGCACGGCACCGAGCCACGCCATCGCGTCGGGGTCGGCGATCGACAGAGTGACCGCCACCGTCACGCCCCCGTGCGATGCACGCGACGCCCGAGGCGGGTTACGAGCTCGTAGGCGATCGTGCCCGCCGCATCGGCCCACTCGTCGACACTCGGGTCACCGTCGGCGGGGTTGCCCCACAGCACAGCGCGGTCGCCCACGGCAACCGGAGCGTCGCCGACGTCAACGATGAGCTGGTCCATCGCGATGCGCCCGACCACGCGGTGCACCGCGTCGCCGATGCGCACGGGTGCATCCACCGCAGCGCGGGGCACGCCATCGGCATAGCCGAGCGGCACGAGCGCGAGCGTCGTGGGGGCGGCCGTGCGGTGAAGGTAGCCATACGACACACCACTGCCGGCGGGCACGCGCTTGAGCCCGACGACACGAGCGCTCAGCTGCATCGCGGGAACGAGCGGCAGCGTGCCACGCAAGTGGCGCTCCGGAGCGATGCCGTACAACGCCAGCCCGAGCCGCACCATGTCGTACCGGGCGGCCGGGTGGTCCAGGGCCGCGGCCGAAGCGGCGAGATGACGGATGCCCGGGTCGAGATCGACCGCGCGCACCGCATCCACAAACCGCTCGAAGGCGACCACTTGCGCGCGATCGTCGTCGGGCGAGGTGTTCGAGAGGTGGCTGAAGACACCGCCCAGGTGCACGGTGTTCGCGGAGACGGCAGCCGCCAGCTCGTCGACGAAGGCGGCCCACTCTGATTCGACGACGCCGTTGCGCGAGAGGCCTGTGTCGACCTTGACGTGCACCGTGGCTCGGTGTCCGGTCGCTGCGGCCCGGGCGAGCTGCCCGCGTGAGCTGATGCCGAGCATGATGCCCGCTGCGGCCGCCGCGGCGAAGTCGGCCTCGGAGTCGTGCAGCCACGCCAGCACGGGAGCATCGATGCCCGCTGCGCGAAGCTCGAACGCTTCGTCGAGGTCGGCAACACCCAGATGGTCGACTCCGGCCTCGAGGGCTGCGCGCGCTGCCGTGATCGCGCCGTGGCCGTAGCCGTCGGCCTTCACGATCGCCATGCTGTGTCGCGTGGGCACGACGTGACGCATGGCCTCTGCGTTCGCCCCAATGGCCGACGACGAGATGCGGGCTTCGCGCAACGGGCGTGTCATGACTCGGCCACCACGAACGCAATGGCAACGCCCGCGTCGTGCGACATCGACACATGCAACGAGGCAATGCCCCGAGCGGCAACGATGTCTGCCGCGCGACCACTCACAACGAGATCGGGATTGCCCTCGGCATCGGCGATCACGCGCATGTCGTGCCAACTGACCCCGTCGGTCGCGCCCAGGGCCTTCAAGAGCGCTTCTTTCGCCGCGAACCGACCGGCGAGTGAGCGCAGCGGTAAGTCGCGCTCGTTCTCGGCAAAGAGTCGATCGCGCAATTGGGGCGTGCGGTCGAGAGCGCGTTCGAAGCGCGCGAGGTCGACGACATCGACTCCGATCCCGACGATCCGCCCCATCGCGTGCTCGATGACCCCGTCGACCCGGCTATTCGACCGTGACCGACTTGGCGAGGTTGCGCGGCTGGTCAACGTCGAGACCCTTTGCCGCGGCGAGCTCCATGCCGAAGATGTGCAGCGGAACGACCGCAAGCAACGGCTCGAAGAACGGCGAGGCGAGAGGAATGCGAATGACCTCGTCGGCGTGCGGAAGCACGGCAACGTCGCCCTCTTCGGCGATCGCGATCACGCGCGCACCGCGAGCGCGAATCTCTTGGATGTTCGAGACAACCTTGGCGTGCAACGAACTAGGGTCGCGCGGGCTCGGAACGATCACGAACACCACTTGCCCGGGCTCGATCAAGGCGATCGGCCCGTGCTTGAGCTCGCCAGCGGCAAAGCCTTCAGCATGGATGTACGCGAGCTCTTTGAGCTTGAGCGCACCCTCGAGGGCTACCGGGTAGCCGACGTGGCGACCGAGGAAGAGCACCGAGCGCGTGTCGGCCATCCAGTGCGCGAGTTCTTTGATGCGCTCACCCGTCGCGAGCACGGTCGAGAGCTTTTCGGGCACAGACTGCAATTCGGCGACGAGGCCGCGCGCACGCTCGGGGCTGAGCGTGCCCCGCGCCTGGCCGAGCTGGAGCCCGAGCAAGTAGATCGCGGTGATCTGAGCCACGAACGCCTTGGTCGACGCGACCGCGACCTCGGGGCCCGCGTGGGTGTAGACGACGGCGTCAGACTCGCGCGGAATCGTTGCGCCCTGCGTGTTGCAAATCGAGAGAGTGCGGGCGCCCTGTTCGCGGGCGTACTTGACCGCCATGAGCGTGTCCATCGTTTCGCCCGACTGGCTGATCGAGACGACGAGAGTGTTCGGCGACAGCACGGGCTCGCGGTAGCGGAACTCGTGCGCGAGCTCGACGTCAACTGGAATGCGGGCCCACTGCTCGATCGCATACTTGCCGACCATGCCCGCATAGGCGGCCGTGCCACACGCGATGATGAGTACGCGGTCGATGCTCGAGAGTACGTCTGCGCCGAGCGCCGTCACTTCGGGCAGATCGACGAGGCCGTCGTGCACGCGGCCGATGATGGTCTTGGCGACCGCTTCAGGCTCTTCGCTGATCTCTTTCGCCATGAAGCTCGACCAGCCGCCCTTTTCAGCGGCAGAGGCATCCCAGTTCACCTCAAAGGTTTTGGGTGACACGGGAGTGCCCTCGAAGTCGACGACCTCGACGCTGTCAGGACGAATCGTGACGAGCTGGTCTTGCCCGATCTCCATCGCGTGGTGGGTGTACTCGACGAATGCGGCAACGTCAGAGCCCAAGAAGTTCTCGCCCTCGCCGAGACCGATCACGAGGGGCGAATTGCGGCGAGCACCGACGACAACGTTGGGCTGGTCAGAGTGCACGGCCAAGAGAGTGAAAGCACCCTCGAGGCGGTTCACGACGCTCAACATTGCTGTCGTGAGGTCACCCGACTCACGAAAGGCGTCACCAACTAAGAGTGCGGCGACCTCGCTGTCGGTCTGCGAGGCGAACGTGTGACCGCCCGCGAGCAGTTCGGCCTTGAGTTCAGAGAAGTTTTCGATGATGCCGTTGTGAATGAGCGCGAGCTTGCCCTCGTCACCCAAGTGCGGGTGAGCGTTCTCGTCGGTCGGGCCGCCATGGGTTGCCCACCGGGTGTGGCCAATGCCCGTCTGCCCATCGGTCAGCGGGGTCGCCACGAGGTCGTCGCTCAGAATGCCCAGCTTGCCCGCGTGCTTTCGCGTGTCAAGGTGGCCGTGATCGTCGATGACGGCGACTCCCGCGGAGTCATAGCCGCGGTATTCGAGTCGCTTCAGACCGCCCAGAAGCACCTCTACACTGCTCCGGGTTCCGACATACCCCACGATTCCGCACATAACCAACCATTCTATGGCCCCTGCCAGGGCGCAGTCCCCGGGGGTACTGTGGGGGGCGATGAGCGATCCACACGCAGCGCGCGAGACGAGCCCGTTCGACGAGATCGACCGGCACCAGTGGGCCACCCTTGCTCCCGCCACCGCGCATCCGTTGACCGAGACCGAACTCGTGCAGCTTCGCGGTCTCGGCGACGCGCTCGACATGCGCGAGGTTGCCGAGGTCTACGTACCGTTGAGCCGCCTGCTGAGTTTGTATGCCGTCGGTGCCCGCGAACTGCACCAAGCGACGCGCAGCTTCTTGGGCGAGCCCGGTCAGCACACTCCTTTTGTCATTGGCGTCGCGGGCTCGGTTGCCGTGGGCAAATCGACAATCGCGCGACTGCTGCGCGAACTGCTCTCGCGCTGGCCCGACACTCCTCGGGTCGAGCGCGTCACGACCGACGGCTTCTTGCTCCCTACTGATGAACTCGCCCGGCGCGGCATTCTGCATCGCAAGGGTTTTCCCGAGTCGTACGACCGCCGGGCCCTGCTGAAGTTTGTGGCGCGGGTGAAGGCGGGAGCCGATGAAGTGCGTGCTCCGGTCTACAGCCACTTGAGCTACGACCGCGTGCCGGGCGCCGAAATCATCGTGCGCCGCCCCGACATCTTGATCGTCGAGGGCCTCAACGTCTTGCAGCCACCCAACCTGGGTGCCTCGCTCGCCGTGAGCGATCTCTTCGACTTCACGATTTATGTGGATGCCCGCACGAGCGACATCGCGCAGTGGTACGAAGAGCGCTTCTTGGCCTTGCAGCGCGGCGCCTTCACTGATCCGCGCAGCTACTTTCACCGCTATGCCGCGCTCTCACCCGACGAGGCGCTCGACAAAGCTCGCGAGATCTGGCGCGAGGTCAACGAGCCCAACCTCGTGCAGAACATTTTGCCCACGCGCGCTCGGGCCTCACTCGTGTTGCGCAAGGCGAGCGATCACACGGTCGAGACCGTGCTGCTGCGCAAGATCTAGACGGCGAGCTGTTCGCGAACGATCGAGGCCAGTCGCTCGGCGACCTGTTCAGCGATCTCTTGCTCGGCGGCCTCGACCATGACACGAACCATGGGCTCGGTTCCGCTCGCGCGCAGCAGCACGCGGCCGCTGTCGCCCAGCGCGGCCTCTTCGGCCGCAACAGCCGCCGCGATGATCGCGTGGCCGTCAAGCGCTGCGCGGTCGACGCCGCGCACGTTGATGAGCACTTGCGGAAACACCGTCATGACGTCGGCAAGTTCAGCGAGCGTCTGCCCCGAGCGCACCATTTCGGCCGCGAGCTGCAGGCCCGTGAGAATGCCGTCGCCCGTCGTCGCGTGCTCGCTCATGATGATGTGGCCCGACTGCTCACCGCCGAGGCTCAGGCTGTGCTCGGCAAGCGCCTCGAGCACGTAGCGGTCGCCAACGCCAGTCTCAATCATGCGCACGCCGTGCTGGGCCATGGCGCGCTTGAGTCCGAGGTTGCTCATGACCGTGGCCACGAGCGTGTCGTCGGTGAGAAGCCCGCGTGCCTTCATCGAGAGCGCGATGATCGCCATGATCTGGTCGCCGTCGATGACGCGACCCGCAGCATCCACCGCCAAGCAGCGGTCGGCGTCGCCATCGTGCGCAATGCCGAGGTCAGCACCGTGCTCGAGAACAGCAGCTTGCAGGGGTTCGAGATGTGTTGACCCGACGCCCTCGTTGATGTTGAGGCCGTCGGGGTCGCTGCCGATCACCGTGACGCGAGCACCAGCGTCGGCAAAGACCTGGGGCGAAATGCCCGCCGCGGCGCCGTGCGCGCAGTCGATCACAAGGTGCAGCCCCGCGAGCGACACGTCGACCGTGCCGAGCAGGTGCAGTACGTAGCGGTCTTCAGCGTCAGCGAAGCGACGGATGCGGCCGACGCCCGCGCCCGTGGGCGCGAGCTTGTCGCCCGACATCGCCTCTTCGATGCGGTCTTCGACCGCATCGGGCAACTTCGTGCCCCCGAACGAGAAGAACTTGATGCCGTTGTCGGGCGCCGGATTGTGCGAGGCCGAGATCATGACGCCGAAGTCGGCACCGATATCGCCCACGAGAAACGCGGCGGCCGGAGTCGGAATCACGCCGGCGTCGAGAACGTCAATGCCCGAGCTCGCGAGCCCCGCCGAGACGGCAGCCGTCAAGAACTGGCCAGAGACGCGCGGGTCGCGCGCAACAATCGCCGTCGGGCGCTTGCCCGCGGCGCGCAATTCTTCAGCGTGCCGCCCCGAGGTGAGCACGCGTGCAGCAGCCTGGGAGAGGCCGAGGGCGAGGTCAACGGTGAGATCACCGTTGGCCAGCCCTCGAACCCCATCCGTGCCGAAGAGTCGACCCATGACGAGTCTTCTACTCGATCGCCTAGCGCTTCGAGTACTGAGGAGCCTTGCGGGCCTTCTTGAGACCGGCCTTCTTGCGCTCGATCACGCGCGCGTCGCGCGTGAGGAAGCCGGCCTTCTTGAGCGTGGGGCGGTTGTTCTCGCGGTCGATCTCGTTGAGCGCGCGCGCGATGGCGAGACGCAAAGCGCCCGCCTGGCCCGAGGGGCCACCACCGGTGATGCGCGCGACGACGTCGTAGGCACCACCCAGCTGGAGGATCGTGAAGGGGTCGTTGATGAGCTGCTGGTGCAACTTGTTCGGAAAGTAGTCTTCGAGCGTGCGCCCGTTGACCTTGTAGGTGCCGGCACCCGGGTTGATACGCACGCGGGCGATGGCCTGCTTGCGACGACCCACGGCCGCGCCGCCAACCGAGAGGATGGCGCGGGGCGCCACCGATGCGGCCGGAGTGGCCGACTCGGTCGTGTAGCTCTCGGGGGCCGACTCAGGCGTGATGTCGTCGGTGTTGATGTCGGTGTTCGTAACGTCTGCCACGATGCTGATTCCTTAGCGTCTGCGCGGCCGCTACTGGGCGACCTGGTCGAGGGTGTAGATCGTCGGCTGCTGCGCAGCGTGCGGGTGCTCGGCACCCGTGTAGACCTTGAGCTTCTTGATCTGGGCGCGGCCCAGCGAGTTCTTCGGCAGCATGCCGCGAATGGCCTTCTCAACAGCGCGCTCGGGGTTCTTCTCGAGCAGCTCGCTATAGGAGGTAGCCGTGAGGCCGCCCGGGTAACCCGAGTGGCGGTAGGCCTTCTTCTGCGCGAGCTTCGAGCCCGTCAGGGCAACCTTGTCGGCGTTGATGATGATGACGAAGTCACCCATGTCCATGTGCTGGGCAAAGGTCGGCTTGTGCTTGCCGCGCAAGAGAACGGCGGCGTGGCTGGCGAGGCGGCCCAGGACGACATCGGTTGCGTCGATGACGACCCAGTTACGCTGAATGTCAGCGGGAGTGGGGCTGAAAGTGCGCGTCACAGTGCTAGTACTTTCGTGTCGAGTAGTTCGTGAATCCCGCTCCGGGGGGAGTTCGTGTCTCGATGAGAACGAACGCCACGGTGGAGGGCTCAACCGGATGGCCGTCGGCGACGGGCAACAAGGGTTTAGCCTACCCGTCGGCGGGAGGCCGGTCAATCTGAGGCGATTAGTCAGAGGGGTCGGACGCCCGGCCCACGGGCTCGCGACGTGCTCGCGTGAGCTCGGCGCGAGCCCCGAGCTCGGCGTCGGGCGGGTAGGCCACCTCGACGAGCGTGAGCCCTTTCGCCGCCACGACCGGAAACGCGTTGGCCTTGACGGCCGCATCGAGAATGCGCGTGAGCTCATCGGGCTCGAGCTTGCCGAGGCCCACCGCAACCGCGGCCCCGACGAGCGCACGCACCATCGAGTGGCAGAAGGCATCGGCCCGCACGGTGGCGATGAGCACACCCTCGGCATCGCGCGTCCACTCGTAGTCGAGCAGAGTACGAACGGTGGTCGCCCCCTCGCGCGGTTTACAGAAGGCCGCGAAGTCATGCAAGCCGCGCAGACTGCGGGCAGCAGCATCCATCGCCGCCTGATCAAGAGCACTCGGATGCCACAGCGTGTGCGCCCGTCGGCGCGGGTCGTGGCCGCTCGTCGCATCGGCAATGCGGTACTCGTAGCGGCGCCAGAGTGGCGAGAAACGCGCGTCGAAGCCCTCGGGGGCCACCGTCACGCGCGAGATGACGACATCTTTCGCCGTCGCCGCGATGATGCCGTTGAGGCGCCGTGTGAGTGACGCTTCGGTGGTTGCGCCGCGACGAGCCGCCGCAATCGCCCGCCACTGCTGCTCGGTCAGATCGATGTGCGCGACCTGCCCGGTGGCGTGCACTCCCGCGTCAGTGCGACCCGCCACGACGAGGCGAACCTCAAGGTCGGGATGCCGCACGAGCGTCGCAATCGCGTCTTCGATGACCTCTTGCACGGTGCGCAGGCCCGGCTGCTTGCTCCAGCCCGAGAAGGCTGTGCCGTCGTAGGCGATATCGAGCCGCAGGCGCACACTCTCCACAACAGCCCAGTGTACGGCGCGTTATTTGACCCACGGCGCTCGGGGCGCGACGCTTGAGACACCATGTCGGCCATCTCCACGAGCACTGTCGCCCGCGATCGCCTCCCCGGCCTCGACGGCCTGCGCGCCCTGGCGATCGTGCTCGTGCTCGCCTATCACCTGTTTCCGGGGCTCGCCCCCGGCGGATTCATCGGCGTCGACGTGTTTTTCGTCGTGAGCGGGTATCTCATCACGGCCCTGCTGGTCGCCGAGCACCGAGCGCGAGGCCGCATCGCGCTCGGGTCATTCTGGGCGCGGCGCGCGCGACGCCTACTGCCCGCGCTCATCGTCGTCGTCGGGCTCTCGTCGGCCGTCGCAGCGCTCATCGGGGGCGACATTCTCGTCGGCATCGGGTGGCAGCTCGCCGGCGTGCTCACCTTCAGCAGCAACTGGTGGTCGATCGCCCAGGGCGCGAGCTACCTCGACCAAACAAGCCCCGACCTCTTTCGGCACGCGTGGTCGCTCGCGGTTGAAGAGCAGTTCTACGTCGTGTGGCCCCCCGTCATCATCGTGATTCTGCTGCTGCCCCCGCGGTGGTTGCGGGTTACGGTGCCGCTCGCCCTCGCGGTGGGTTCGGCGGTGGCGATGGCGGTGCTCGCGGGTGACCCCGGCATGGATCCAGCGCCGGCCTCGGTCGCGTACTTGTCGACGCTCACGCACGGCTTCGGGCTGCTGCTCGGTGCGGCGGTGGCGCTGGGGATTGAGCCGCTGCGTGAGCGGGCATCCGCCCCCCGTACCGCTGGTTGGGTTGCCGACCTCAGCGCTCTTCTCGCGGTAAGCGGCCTTCTTGCTCTGGCGTGGGTGTTGTCGATCGACGCCGCCGTGACGTATCGCGGTGGGCTTGTTGCCGCCACGCTGCTCACCGCCATCGTCATCGTGTGTCTCGCGCACCCTGCGGGGCGGCTAGCGCGCTGGGCGGATGCCCCTCTCCCCCGCTGGGTCGGTGAACGCTCGTACGGCCTGTACCTCTGGCACTGGCCCGTGCTCATGCTGCTCGGCGCGGCCCTGCCACAGATCGATCGCATCGGCGACCAGAGCTGGCTGCTCGGGCTCGCAGCGCTCGTGATCTCGGTCGTGCTCGCGGCACTGAGTTATCGGTTTATCGAGCAGCCGGTGCGCCTTCGGCGCGTTGGGCGCGCCCTGCGTGGCGAACTCGGGTGGGGCCGCGTGCGGCGGGTGACCTTGGGGGTGGGCATCACCACCGCCCTTATCGGCCTCGTCGTGGGCGCCGGTCTGGCCGTTGTTCGTGCCCCCGCGCAGTCGCAGGCCGAAGCGTTCATCGCCGCGGGGCAAGCGGCCCTCGCCGCTCCCCAGCCGGCCGTTCCGCTGCGGGTGCCCCTCAGTGAACGGGGGCCCGACGAGGCCTCGGCGGTGTCTCTCGCGACGGGCGATCAGATCCTTGCGATTGGCGACTCGGTCATGCTTGCCGCGGCCCCACAACTGCAAGCGAGCTTTCCCGGCATTTCGATCGATGCCGCGGTTTCACGACAAATGCGCCAAGCGCCCGAGATTGTTCAGTCCCTGGCAGACGCGGACCAACTGCGGCCCGTCATGATCCTTGGTCTCGGCACCAACGGGTCGATCGACTCCGCGACCTTGCACGAGGTCCGCGCACTTCTCGGGCCTGACCGCCACCTCGTGCTCGTGAGCGCCCAGGCACCCCGCGGGTGGATCCCCGACGTGAACGCCCAACTGGTGGCTTTTGCTGACGACTACCGTGATGTCGTCTTCGCCGACTGGTACTCCGCCATCGCGCCCCAGCTCAATCTGCTCGCCCGTGACCAAGTGCACCCGGGCTCAGCCGGAGGCAGCGTCTACGCCGGTGTGATCGAGGGAGCCCTGCAACAGTTGGCGGCGCTTCCCGAGACGGTGAATTACGACGAGAATCCCGAGTTGCTGCGGCCGCGGTAACGAGACCTCAGCCAGCGGGCTAGTAGGCGATGCGATACGACACGTCTCGCGCCGTGGGCTCGAAGCCGAGTCGTGTGTACACGCCGAGGGCGCCCGTCGGGTTCTCGGTGTCGACATCGAGCGCGGCGCTCTCGAGCCCCGCATCCCGATACGCCTGCATAACCTCGGTGAGAAGGGCGCTGGCAAGCCCGCGACCCCGCCAGTCTCGCACCGTGCCCACGAGCCCGATGTACCCCGACCGTGATCCGCCGCGCTCCCAGTCGTCTTCGTTGATTTCCGTGATGACAAACCCGACGACCTCGTCGTCGGCGAGTGCGACTCGACTCAGATCAGCGCGAAAACTTGGGAGCCCTTGCATCGACTCCCACCCCTCACGACTCGCTGGCTGGCTTCCCCAGTGGTCGGCGAACGCGGCGTTCTTCGCCTCGCGAACGGCCTCACTGAGCGATGAGTCGAACGGCACGACGCTCACCCCTTCGGGCGTGGGGGTCGGTGACGCCGCCCCGGCGAGGTCGGCCTCAAGCGTCGTGAAGTAGCGGGCGGGTTCGAATCCGAGGCGCTGTGCGAGTCGACCATGCTCGGGGGCGAGATCCGCAGCGTAGGTCAGCACCCAGGCGGGCATCGTGAGGTCGCTCTCGGCGAGTTTCTGGCGCGCGCGGGTGTGTTGCCACGCAAGAAGCTCGCGCCCGATTCCTCGCCCGCGGCGTTCTGCCGCAACGCCGCCAAACAGAATGACCCGAACGAGTGATTCGGGGTCTGGGGGAGCGACGACCAGGCCCCACGCCACTGCCGTGCCATCAGCGTCGATCGCCAGCAATCCGTCTCGCGCTGGGTCCACCCACGAGTGCGACAGCTCTTCCTGCATCTCGTCGAGAGTCTCACTCCAAGTGGGGTGGTCGCGCACACTGATGCGCTCGGCGAGTTCGGTGATGACCTCGGCGTCGTCCGCCGTGAGGGTTCGCCAGTGGATGCCCTCCGGGCCGGTCGGCAACGATGAGTTCTCCGGCACCGGCACACGGTCGCGTAAGGGAAGCAAGGACTCGGTCATGGAAAAAGCGTACGGCCCCCGCTCCGAAGAGCGAGGGCCGTAACGGGATCGTGATCAATCAGGGCTACTTGGCCTCGTCGGTAGCGTCGGCGGCAGCGGCGCTCACATCAGCGACGACCTCGTCGGCGGCGGCCTCGTCGGCAACCGGAGCGTCGGCGACAGGCTCGTCGACGGCAACCTCGTCAGCAACAACCTCGTCAGCAGCGGGCTCGTCAGCGACAACCTCAGCGGCGGGCGCCTTCTTGGCCGGCGCGGCAGCCGCGGCGGTCTTCTTGGCGCTCGATGCCTTGGGGCTGACCGGCTCGAGTACGAGCTCGATCACGGCCATGGGGGCGTTGTCGCCCTTGCGGTAGCCAACCTTCGTGATGCGGGTGTAGCCACCCTCGCGCTCGGCAACGAGCGGCGCGATCTCGGTGAAGAGCTCGTGCACGGCACTCTTGTCGCGAATGATGGTCATCACTCGACGACGAGCGTGCAGGTCGCCGCGCTTCGCGAAGGTGATCAGGCGCTCAGCGAGCGGACGAAGGCGCTTGGCCTTGGTCTCGGTCGTGGTGATGCGCTTGTGGGTAAACAGCGCCGTCGCGAGGTTCGCGAGAAGAAGGCGCTCGTGGGCGGGTCCGCCACCGAGGCGGGGGCCCTTCGTGGGCTGAGGCATGGTGTGTGTTCTTTCGTATCAGAGAAGAGAGGGCGAGCAGGAAGGAACGCGGGGCGTCCTAGCTCTCCTCGTCGTCGTAGCCGCCGTAGAAGTGAGCGCCGTCGAACCCGGGAACCGCGTCCTTAAGCGAGAGGCCCATCTCGACGAGCTTGTCCTTGACCTCGTCGACCGACTTCTGGCCGAAGTTGCGGATGTTCATCAACTGCGTCTCAGAGAGCGCAACGAGCTCGCTGACCGTGTTGATGCCCTCGCGCTTGAGGCAGTTGTAGCTGCGCACCGAGAGGTCGAGGTCTTCGATCGGCATCGAGAGCTCGGTCGAGAGAACCGCGTCAACCGGCGCCGGGCCGATTTCGATGCCCTCGGCCTGCGTGTTGAGCTCACGAGCGAGGCCGAACAGCTCGACGAGCGTGCGGCCAGCCGACGCAATCGCGTCGCGAGGCGTGATCGCGGGCTTCGACTCGACGTCAACGACGAGACGGTCGAAGTCGGTGCGCTCACCGGCACGAGTTGCCTCGACGCGGTAGGTCACCTTGAGCACGGGC
>JAAFHT010000028.1 GCA_013297625.1 Actinomycetota bacterium
GCGCCGCTTCGCGATCGTCGTGGTTGGGATGGCCGCCGCGCCGTTCTCGCTCGAGTTTTGGTGGCTCGCGATCGCGCTCGTGATCGCCGGCATTGGCATTGCGCCCGTGCTCGCGGTGATGTTCGCCATTGTCTCGGCGAGCGTGAAGTTCAGCGAGACCGCCGAAGCCTATGGGTGGCTCGGCACCGGCCAGCTGATTGGCTCGGCGCTCGGTTCGGCGATTGCCGGGTTCTTGATCGACGGCATCGGACCCGTCGGCGGCTTGTATTCCGCACTCGCGTTCGCCGTCGTGGGCACGGCCGTCGCCGTGCTGTTTCACGGGTGGCACCCCGACTTGCGCGGGCGCGACCCGAGCCCCCTGCCCGACACCGAGCCGGTGCAGGTCGTCAGCTAGAGCCCGATGTCGCGTCTACGCGCGCAGCGGCCGCAGCGGCCGCAGCGCCTCGGCGTAGCGCTCGAGCCCGTCGATCAAGCGCGCGAGCACTGCGTCATTCTTCTCATTGGGCGCGAAGACGCCATCGACGACCTGGGCTTGCGGGCCGTTGATCGCGACGTCGACGGGAACCCGCACGAGGCCGATCGTCGTGAGCACAGCATCCAGCGCCGCCGCTCCGCGAAGTCCGCCGGATGCTCCGCCATAGCTGACCACGCCCACGGGCTTGCCCTGCCACTCGTGCGCGAGAAAGTCGAGCGCGTTCTTGAGCGCCGGGCTGTAGCTGTGGTTGTACTCGGGGCTCACGAGCAGCACCGCGTCGGCCTGCTCGACGCGGGCGCTCCACGCGATCGTGTGGGGCTTCGTGTAGGCGCGCTTGCCGGGGTGCTCGGGTTCATCCATGAAGGGCAAGGCGAGTTCAACGAGGTCAACGAGGTCGACCTCGTGCCCCGCGGCCGTCACACGATCCTTCACCCAGTGGGCGATAGGAAGGCCGATGCGGCCGGGGCGAACAGAACCGATGATGATCATGATGCGCGTCATGCTCTCGGCAACCCGCGTGCCGCGCATTCGATTCCCGTGCACAGCAGATTCGCGGGGCGAACTCGGCTCGCCGCGACGCAGGGCTACGCTCGTGCGCATGAGCACCGTGACACTGCCCCGCTGGCACTGGGGTGACTCGTCGAGCCCGTACCGTGCCCTGATCGTGCACGGTTTGGGGTCATCCGCCCAGAGCACGTGGCGGCTCAGTGAGGCGCTCGCCGACGCGGGGTGGTCGGCGACGGCCGTTGATCTGCGGGGGCACGGCGACGCGCCGCGGGCATCCCGCTACCGCATTGACGACATCGCGGCCGATCTGCTCGCCACGCCTCCGAACGGCGACGGCGCCTGGGGTCTTGTGGTGGGGCACTCGATCGGCGGGGCCGCTGCGGCTCAGGCCGCCGGAACCGACGCGGCCTGGACCGAGCGGCTCGTGCTGCTTGACCCGGCGCTCGTCGTCGACGAGCCCAGCCGCGAGACCGTGCTCGCGGGCCAACTCGCGAACCACGATGGCGCGACCGTCGCGAGCATTGCCGATCAGTATCCGCGCTGGCACCCGCTCGACGTCGAGCTTCGCGTGCGCTCGGCGAAAGCCGCGTCGCGATTCGCGCTCGAACGCATGGTGCGCGACAACCATGACTGGGATGTCACGGCGTTCGTGCCGCACATCGCCGCCCCCACGCTCGTGATTGCCGCTGACCCCGAGCTCGGGGCGATGTTCGCGGGCGAGTTCGCCGAACGCGTGCTCGCCATGAATCCGCTTCTCGAGCAAGTCGTCATCGCGGGTGCGGGCCACAGCCTGCACCGCGATAAGCCCGAGGCGACCGTGCGCGCACTGCTCGACTGGCTGCGCGCGAGCGAGACGCCCTAGCGCTTCCAGTAGCCCTTCACGACGGCGCGTTCGACGTCGACGCCCCACGCGCCGAGCACGGCGCGCGCGGGAGCCACGAGCGATTGCTCGCCGCACGCAAAGACGAAGCGCTCGAGCGGGTCGGCCGGGGCGGGCAGCGCCTGCAAGGCAGCGGCAAGCGCGGCGCTCGGGGCAGAATCCGGTTCGAGGATGCTCACGCGCAGCCCCGCCGGCGGCGCAATGCCGAGCGACGCGACGTCGAACCGGGTTTCGAGCAGCAGCTCGCCCGTGATGCTCGGGCCGAGCATCCGCAGGTAGCGGCGTATCGCGGGCAGGGCGCTGTCGTCGCCCGCGAGCACGACGTCGCCGGGCGCACCGGATAGCACGACCGATCCCTTGGGCCCCATGACGACCGCGGGCGACCCCAGCGGGGCCCGCGCCGCCCACGGGCCGATGAGCCCGCCGTGAGAGCCCGCGGCGCCGTGCACGAGCACGTCGATGTCAATCCAGCCGCCGGAAACCGAATGGTCAACGACGGTCTCGGTGCGACTCTCGCCGAGCGGCTCACCCGTGGGACCAAGCGGAACCTCGCCGCCGTCGGGCGAGACGACCACGCGCACGTGGTCTCCCCCACCGGGTGCGATGAATCCCGCGAGTTCGCCGGGCCGCGCCTCGACGAGTTGCACGCGCACGAAGCTGTCGTCGCCCGCGGTCGCGAGCACGATGCGCGAGTCGAGCACGAGGTGCCGCACGGCGGGCGGAAAGGGATGGCGGGCGAGCGAGTAAGGCACGGCGGCTCGATTCAGGCGGCAGGCACGACCGGCAGGGTGCCGGTAACGGGCGGCGGGGCATCCCCGTTGTCAATGTCTTCGGGGTTGGGCAGCGTCATTAAGAAGCGATACCCGATGAGGCCCAGCACGGTGATGCCGGCGCCGCCGACGATCCACGGCACCGTGAGGTCGATGAGGGCAAGCGCGCCACCAATGAGCGAGCCGATGGGCATCGTGCCCCACAAGAGCGTTCGCCACGTGCCGTGCACACGGCCGAGCAACCGGCCGGGAATGATCGCCTGGCGAAACGACATGATGAGCACGTTCCACACGGTCGTGACGACCGCGCCCAAGCCAAAGAGGATGAGCGCCGCGACGGGTGTGGGCAGCAGGCCTGTCAACAAGACGAGGATGCCCGCGAGCAGATTTGCCGCCGCCATCACGGGTCCGAGCCCGAAGCGCCGGGCGAGGCGTGAGGCGATGACCGAGCCGAGCAATCCCCCGATGGCACCGGAGAGCAAGAACAACCCGAACGCCGCCTCAGGCACCGCGAGCGTGTCGAGCACGAAGAGCACGAGCGTGGCTCCCGAGGCCGAGAACAAGATCGCCACGGGAATGCTGAAGAACCACAGCGTGCGCAGCATGCGGTTGCTCATGATGAAGCGCCAGCCGTCGATGAGCTGGCGACGGAAGGGGACGACCTCGGCGACCTCGCCGGTCGCAACCGCCGCGTGGAACTGTCGGCCCGAGGCAATCGCGGGCAACAGCACGGCGAGCAATGCCGCGAGGCCGAAGGCGGCCACGAGCCCGCCGATCGGGATGAGCACCGCGACCGCGAAGAGCGCCGAGGTGATGGGCGCCGCCGCGAAGTTCTGCACGACGAGCTCGGCACCTTCGATGCGCGCGTTCGCGCGCGGCAGGTTCTTCTTCGCGACGACACTCGGCACGACCGCGCGAATGGCCCCGTCATAGAGCGTCTCGCACACGCCGTAGACGAAGATCACGAGGTAGAGCCACCAGATCGTGAGCGCGTTCATCGCCACGAGCACGACGAGCACGACCGCGAGGGCCGTGCGCACGCCGGCCGCGAGCGCGAGCGCCTGGCGACGATCCATGCGGTCAACGAGCACGCCCGAGGGCACGGCGAAGAACAACCACGGCAGCATCGCGACCGCGCCGATTCCCGCGATGAGCAAGGGGTCATCGGTCAACCGCGCCGCGAGCAGCGGCGAGGCCGTGCGCGCGATGCCGTCTCCCAAGCTCGAGGCAAGGTTGGCGGTAAAGACGGTCGCGAACGTGCGGCCGAGTCCTTGTCGACCGGATGCCGTGCCGTCGTTCGCCGTCACCGCGTGCTCGCTACCACCGGCCGTGAACGGATGCGCGAATGCGACGGTCGTAGAGCTCGACGACGCGAGCGTGGAACTCGGCGCCGAGCTCAGCGACCTCGCCGGCGGCAGCATTGGCGCGCGCTTGTTCGGCCGATCGCGCGCCGGGAATGACCGTGCTCACGCCGGGCAGTTGCGCGAGCCACGCGAGTGCGGCGGTGGCCGGCTGCAGGCCGTGCTCGGCGGCGAGCGCCGAGAACTCGACCGCGGCCTCGACACCCGTGGCGTAGTCGACGCCCGAGAACGTCTCGCCCTGGTCAAAGTGCGAACCGTCACGGTTGTACGTGCGGTGGTCGTTCTCGGCGAAGACGGTGTCGGCTGTGTAGCGACCGCTCAGCAGGCCCGAGGCGAGCGGCACGCGCGCGATGATGCCCACGCCCGCGGCAATCGCGGCCGGCAGCACCTCATCGAGCGGCTTGAGGCGGAAGGCGTTGAGCACAATCTGCACGCTCGCCACGTTCGGGCGCGCGATCGCCGTGAGGGCCTCAGCCGCGGTCTCGACACTCACGCCGTAGTTCTTCATGACGCCCTCATCGACGAACTGGTCGAGGTCGTCGTAGACGCGGTCGATCGAATAGACGGGAGTGGGCGGGCAGTGCAACTGCACGAGGTCGAGAGTGTCGACCCCGAGGTTGCGACGGCTGCGGTCGCTCCAGGCTCTGAAGTTCTCGGTCGAATAGTTCTCGACCGTTTGCGGCACGCGGCGGCCCATCTTCGTGGCGACGAAGACCTTCGCGTCGGGGCGCTGCTTCAGGTAGGTAGCGATGAGCTGTTCGCTGCGGCCATCACCGTAGGCGTCAGCAGTGTCGAACATCGTGACGCCCGACTCGACGGCGGCGTCGAGCACGGCGTGAGCATCCGCCTCGCTCACGTCACCCCAGTCGGCGCCGAGCTGCCAGGTTCCGAGTCCGATGGAGGAAACAGTCGCGCCAGTGCGACCGAGAATCGAGGTCTTCATGGGGCCAGCCTATTCTCCGCTCGAGGCCGCCCATGGCGCGGGCGGCGCCTCGATCACGCGCGCGACGGCCTTCGCGAGGGTGGGCCGCATGATGTGAGCGACGCCCGAGACACGCGTGGCGCGCACGTGCCGCAACTGCTGCAGGATCGCGAGCCCGCCCGGAGCAAGAAAGGGGTCGAGCGCGCCATAGACGAGATCAATCGGCACGCGCACGCGCGAGAGATCGGCGAGCGTCGTCTGCGATTCGATGGCGTTTTGCAGCGAGAGCATGAATGGAACCCAGTTCTGTTCGGTCAGGTCGAGCACGTTCTTGATCGGTGCGATCGCCGCGAGGGCGGCAGCCGTTCGCTGGGTAAACCGGGGATTCGAGCGCAGATACTCGTAGATCGAGAAGTAGGCACCCATGCTCGCGCGATCGAGGGGGTCGCCCAGCACCGCGGGCGGTAGGTAGATGGGCGAACTCACGAGCACGAGCCGCTCAAGCTGGCGGTGGTGGGTGGCCGCATAACGTGCCGCGATGAGACTGCCGAGCGAGTGGCCGACAAGCGTGAACGGTTCGCGCAACCCCAGACTGCGGATCGTGCGATCGAGCGCGGCGGCGTGCTCGTCGAGGGTGTAGGTGGCGCCCTCGGGTTGCGGGGAGTCCCCAAACCCGAGAATGTCGATCGTGATGCAGCGATGCGTCGACTCGAGCAGGGGAACGAGGTGGTGAAACGTCACCGACGACGACGCGATGCCGTGGATCATGACGACGACGGGGCCGCTGCCGGTGTCGCGCGTGACCGACAACAGCGGGGCATCCGCCCGCCACCATCGCCACCACGCCATGCGCTGAGTATGGCCCATCTCGGTGCGGGCACCGCGAAAAACGGCAAGAAAGAAGGGGGCCGGCTGAGCCGACCCCCTCACCTCCGCGTCCACCCCTAGTCGCGTCGGAATGATCTGACTGTAGGGCTGACGCAACACATGAAACGGGCTTCCCGCCAGTCGCTGTAGGTTCTCTCGGCAAGGGCACAGCCCCGTGCAAGCAAGTGCGCAGGTCACAATCGCGTTGCAGCCCAAAACGTTGGGTGGTGGGCGCGAGTTCGTCGGGTCTAGCGTGAGCGCCATGCACACCCCACGACTGCTCTCGACGATTCCGGCCCTCGCCCTCGCGGCTCTCGTGCTGAGTGGATGCGCGGCCGCGGGCACCCAAGAATCCGCGAGCGACTTTGACCGCACGTCGGGGGTGAGTGCACCCGAATCGCTCGAATCAGAAGCGGTCGGCGGCTCATCGAGCGGCGATCTCGCCAGCCCGGTAGGCGATGACAACCGCGCCGTGATCACGAGCGGATCGCTGTATCTCACGGTCGAAGCGCCCTCCGAGGCCGCAACCGAAGCGGTCGCGATCGTCGAAGCCGCGGGCGGGCGCGTCGACGGCCGGCAAGAGTTCGCGCCGCGCACGTTCGGAGATGCGAAGGATGCGGGCGGCGCCGAACTGTTGCTGCGTATTCCCGCCGACCGCCTCACGGCCACCCTCGAGAAGCTCAAGGCCCTGGGTGAGCTCGAAGAACTGCAACTGACCTCGACCGACGTCACCCGCGAGGTACAAGACATCGACGCGCGTGCCACGGCGCTTCGCTCATCGATCACGCGACTGCTCGCCCTGCAAGACGCCGCTGATACGGTGGACGACCTCATCGACCTCGAGTCAGCGATCAGCCAACGGCAGGCCGAACTCGAAAGCCTCGAATCGCAGCAGCGCTACTACGCCGACCAAGTGGGGCTCTCGACGTTGACCCTCACTCTTGGGTCGGAAGAGGTCGCTCCCGTCGATGAGCCCGACACCTTCTTCAGTGGGCTCCTCGCCGGGTGGCAGGCGCTCGTGACCTTCGGCTCGGGCTTGCTCGTGGTGTTCGGCGTTCTGCTGCCGTGGCTCGTGACGTTCGCCCTCATCGGGCTCGTTGTGCTCGTGATCGTGCGCGCGATCGTGCGGCGTCACCAGGCCAACGAGCGGGCGGCCGAGGCGCAGGCCGCGAACGGCACGCCCGCGAGCTAGCGCACGCGGCACGACATCAGCGCGCCCGCGAGCGCACCGGGCGGCCACGTCGCCCGAGTGCGCCACGCCGGCACGCTGGACGGCCCATTCACTGGACCATGACAACGATGTCAATAGCGCCCTCGCGGTGTTCGATAATGGACGCGTGACCGCCCCGCCTGACGTGACTCTCTCTGCAGAGCATCCGTTTCGTGGCCTCTCGCGCGCGCTCGCGCCCGCTCGACCTCGCATCGCCGCCGCCGTCGTCTTCTTCTTCATCAAAGACAGCCCGAACTGGGTGCTGCCCGTCATCACGGCCGCCGTTGTCGACACGCTCGTGCGCGGGGGAACCCCCGGCGACCTGATAGCCCTGGGCGCCGGCGCCGTTCTGCTGATCGCGGCCAACTACCCGGCCAACATCGCGTGGGTCACTCTGTTCTTCAGCACGGTGCGTGATCTCGCGGTCTCGCTGCGCAACGCTCTTGCCCACCGCCTGCAAGAGCTCTCGATCGGCTACCACTCTCGCTCGAGTTCATCGGTGATTCAGACCAAGGTGGTGCGCGACGTCGAGAACGTCGAGCTCATGTTGCAGCAGGGTGTGGGGCCCATGTTGAGCGCTCTGGGCATTGTGACCGGGGCAACCGTTGTGCTCGCGGTGCAAGTGCCCGCGTCGCTCATTGCGTTCGCCGTGCTGGTGCCGGCGAGCGCCGGACTCATCCGGTGGATTCGCGTGCGCTCTGACCGACGCAACGAACGCTTCAGGCGCGACATCGAACACCTCTCGAAGCAAGTGGGCGAGATGGCCACGCTGCTGCCGATCACTCGCGCTCACGCTCTCGAAGCCACGGCGGCCGATCGCGTCGTGCAGAGCGCTCGGGCCGTTCGCGAGTCGGGCTTCAGCCTCGACCTCGTCAACGGCAAGTTCGGCGCGATGGCCTGGGTGACTTTTCAGATCATCACGGTCGGCTGCCTCGTTGGCGCGGCTCTCGTGTCGATTCTGGGCGTCTTGCCCATCACCCCGGGCCAGGTCGTGCTGCTCAGCACCTACTTCGTCATGATGACCAACTCGCTCGTCATCATCATGGGGCTCGCTCCGATTCTCACGCGCGGGCGCGAGTCGCTTAAGTCGATCGCCGAGATTCTCGAAGAACCCGACATCGAGCGAAACGCCGGCAAGCCGTCGATCGACGCCGTCGCCGGCCGCCTCGAGTTCGCCTCGGTCGGGTTGCGGTACCCCGGCGAGTCGAGCAATGCCCTGACCACCATTGACCTCGTCATTGAGGCGGGCGAAACGGTGGCGTTCGTCGGCCCGTCGGGATCAGGCAAGTCGACGATGGTGAACCTGGCCCTCGGCTTCGTAAGGCCCACCGAGGGCGTGGTGAGTATCGATGGCATCGATATGGAAACGCTCGACCTGCGCACCATGCGCCGGTTCGTGTCGGTGGTGCCGCAAGAATCGGTGCTCTTCGCCGGAACGATTCGCGACAACATCACCTACGGCCTCACGGCGGTCGACGATGGCGCGGTTGCTCGCGCGCTGGCCGACGCGAATGCAGCCGAATTCGTCAATCGCCTTCCGCACGGGTGGGACACGATCGTGGGCGAACGCGGAACCCGGCTCTCGGGTGGGCAGCGGCAGCGCCTCTCGATAGCGCGAGCGCTCATTCGCAACCCGCGCATCCTGTTGCTCGACGAAGCGACGTCGGCCCTCGATGGCGAGTCCGAGTCGCTCGTGCACGAAGCCCTCACGCGACTCATGCGCGATCGCACCACCTTGATCGTCGCCCACCGCTTGTCGACCGTGCGATCGGCTGACCGCATTGTCGTGCTCGACCGCGGTCACATCGTCGAGGTGGGTTCGCACGATGAGCTAGTTGATCGTGACGGGCCCTACGCGCGGCTCGTCCGCGCTCAAACCTCGTAGGGCGAGGGTCGCTCCTTAGGGGGCGAGCAAGTGCGAGCGACGAAGCGTCACGCTCGTCGACAGCACGATGTTTTCGAGCGGGCCCGTCATTTCGTCGAGCCGCCGAAAGGCGAGGTTCGCGGCGACACGGCCCATGTCGACGGGCGAGTGCGC
Source organism: Actinomycetota bacterium (assembly GCA_013297625.1). GTDB lineage: Bacteria > Actinomycetota > Actinomycetes > Actinomycetales > Microbacteriaceae > Microcella. The sequence continues at coordinate 9,031 of JAAFHT010000028.1, forward strand.
GACGACGCTAATGCCGAGCGCTTCGGCAAAGTCGAAGTCGTCGAAGCCCACGAGCGCGGTCGAGGTGCCGCGCGCCGCAATCGCGCGGTGCACCCCGATGGCGGCGCGGTTGTTGCCGGCGAAGATCGCCGTGGGTGGCTCGCTGCTGTCGAGCAACTGCAGGGTCGACTGGGCCGCGGTTTCAACGCTCGGTGCGTCAGTGCGCACGATCGATTCGTCGATCGGGATGCCCGCACCGCCCAGCGCGTCGCGATACCCTCTCGCGCGCTCACCGTGGGTGTAGAGCGACTCTGAGCTACCCACAAAGGCGATGCGTCGGTGTCCAGCGTCGATGAGGGCGCGCGTTCCGTCACGAGCGCCCGTGCGGTTGTCAAAGACGACAACGTCGCTTGCGGCATGTGAGAGCGGACGGTCGACGGCGATGATGGGCGTGCCGAGCTGACGTTCACCCTCAAGGTAGGCGTGGTCTTCGGCGATCGGCACGAGCAACAGCGCTTGCACGCGCCGCTCGAGCATGCTCGTCACGGTCGGCCGCTCGCGCTGAGGGTCATCGTCTGACGCGGCCATGACAAGGGTCAAGCCACGATCAGACGCCGTTTGGCTGATGCCCGCAGCGACGAGCGCATAGAACGGGTTGGTCAGGTCTCCAATAACGAAGCCGATGGTTGTGGCGACGCCACCGTTGCGCAGATCGCGCGCAATCGCGTTCGGGCGAAAGCGCAGAGCGGTGGCCGCGTCGAGCACTTTGGTGCGCGTGGAGTCTTTGACATTCGGGCTGTTGGTGAGCACGCGCGACGCCGTCTTGAGGCTCACGCCCGCGAGCCTCGCCACGTCAGAAATTGTGGCGCGCGATGAGCCGGGGCGAGCGGGCTTGTCGCGCGGAATGTCCACGTTGGTCACGCGGCAACACTACTCGGATGCACCGGAAGTGTGGGCCTCAGACGCGGTCTGAGTGATCGACCGATGACAAATTGACAACGTGAGTCAAGAATGTCAGGATGATCGCAGGTCCACTCGAGAAGGAGTTCCATGTCTGCACGGTGGTCGACGACGACCCCGCCGGCCCGTCTCGGTGTGACGCGCGTGCGAGCGCGAAAGGTCGACGCGTGATCGTCGGAATCGAGTCGGGCGGCACGAAGACGCTGTGCGCCATCGCCGACTCGCATGACGCCGCCACGCCCATTCGGGTTGAGCGCATTCCGACGACGACCCCGGCCGAGACATTTGGGCGCATCAACACCGTGATCGCCGAGACGCTCGGCTCACAGGCACCCGAAGCCGTGGGCATCGCCTCGTTCGGCCCCCTCAATACGAATCCCGACGATGAGCACTATGGCTGGATCACGGGCACCACGAAGCCCGGTTGGGCCTTCACCGATGTGCTGCGTCACCTGGGCACGGGCGACGCCCCGCACGCCTTCGTCACCGACGTGACCGGCTCGGCGATGGGCGAGGCCACGTGGGGTGCAGCGCGCGGAGTCGAGCGCGTCGCCTACGCAACCGTCGGTACGGGCATCGGCGTCGGCTTCGTTGCCGGCGACCACGTCTTGGGCGGCAACGGCTTTCCTGAGATGGGCAACATTCTCGTGCGCCGTCACCCCCGCGATGACTTCGAGGGCAGCTGCCCGTTTCACGGCGATTGCGTTGAAGGCCTTGCCTCGGGCCCCTCGGTCATCGCGCGCTGGGGAGCGAGCGGCTCAGAACTCTCGGCCCCCGATCGCGAGGCCATGACCGAGATCGTCGGCTACTACGTGGCCCAACTGATCTCGATCGTGACCTACACGCTCGGCGCCGAACGCGTCGTGCTCGGCGGCGGAGTCATGCACACCCCCGGGTTGCTCGACTCGGTGCGCTGGCAATTCGACCGCATCATCGGTGGGCCCGGCGCCGGCCACGGGCTCACGCAAGACTCGACGGAGTACATCGTTTCTCCCGCGCTCGGTGAGCGCTCGGGCGTGCTCGGAGCCCTCGCGCTCGCGCAGCGCACGCTCGCGGCGTCGTCGCCCCTGTCGGCTTCTTAGGTCGCTACGGGCGCGGCGCGGTCGCGAGGGCCGCGCGATACGCCTCGCGGACAACCTGCTCACCCGGCTTGGCGTACATGCAGTAGTCGGTGTTGAGCGCAGCATCCGTCGGCGCGTAGAGCTCGGCGGGCCAGTCCCACAGTGCGACGCCCGTGACCCACGCCCGCTCTGCACACGCGCTCAGCATCTCGCCGAGGTAGCGCGCTTGCGCGTCGCCCGAGGGCTCACCCGCGAGAGTCCAGTCGTTGGGGCGCGTTGGCGACGTGTCGCGAGACGGGCAGCCCGCCTCGATGAACACGAACGGCTTGCCGTGGGCGAGGGCGACCGCCTCGACGCGATCGAGTTGCGCTGGCCACTCTCCGGTCGGGTAGTAGCCCGAGGCCGAGATGACGTCGACGGCATCCCACCACGTCACGCGATCTTCTTGGTACTTGTCACAGTTGTAGGTGATGGGGCCCGAATAGACCTCGCGCACGCGGGCGATGAGCGCTCGCCAGTCGGCCTCGCGGTGATCGGTCATGACCATCTCGCAGCCGACGCAGAACAGCTCAACGCCCTCTTCTTCGGCGATGCGCGCGTGCCGCACGATGAAGTCGCCATACGACGCAAACCACTCGGCCCACGTGGGTTCGCCCGGAACATCGCGCTCGAAGAAGCTAATGAACCCGCGCCAGGTGCCGTTGGCGACGTTGACGACGGGCTTGAGGCACACCTTCCAGCCACGACGCTTCGCCTCCCGGATGCCCCACCGCACCTCATCGTCGGTCAGCGTCGGCGCCGCATCGGCCTCGACGTGCGTCGACTGCGGGGTGGCCTGCATGGTCGCGTAGGCGAGCACGATCCAGTTCGCGCCGAGCGACTCGAGGGCGTCAAGCGAGTGGCGCGCGGCGTCGGTGTTCCAGGTGCCGCGCGTACCGACCCAGCCCCACGTCATGCCGCAGAAGGGTTCGGTGAAGGCGCTGAGATCGGGGGACGTCACGCCGAGGCCGCCACAAGCTCGTTGGCACTGCGCCCGAGGCCGGCGTCGAGAAGAGCGTCGGCGGGCACGCCCGCCGGAAGCCGTACCGGAATGGTCACCGTCTCGCCGGGCAGCAGAGTCAGCAGGCCCGCGAGCGCTCGCGCCTCGGGGTGCACGCGGTCGACCTCGAGAACGAGGTCGCGCACCAGCACCTCACTCGAGATCGCGACCGAGACGGTGCGGTGTGCGTGGCCATCGGCCGGGGCATCCGTCACCGCGATCTGCAGCTCGGGCACGGTCAGCGGCTGATCGCGGTACTCGGCGAAGAACCACAGGCCGCGCTCCCCCGCCCATTCGGCGACCACGAACTCGTGCGCCGACGCCGCGGTGCGCGCGATCTCGTCGGCTACAGCGACTGACTGAGAGTCGTGAGCCGCGAGCTCGTACTCGGCCGACCACTCGGCAAGTACGGTGCCGTCGATCGAACGTCGCGTGAGGCGAAGCGCGCCGCTCGCCGCGGTGCCGTGGTCGTTGACGAGAGCAACCCGCAGGCCCTCCCCCTCAGGCTGCACCGTGACGAGGCGATCGGCGTGCGCCGAGCGCAAGGCATAGAGCAGGGGCTTGGGCCGACCGTTGCCGTCGATGGCCGACCACGAGGTCACGGGCCAGCAGTCATTGAGCTGCCACACCACAGTGCCCATGCAGTGCGGGCGCAACGAGCGGTACCACTCGATCGCCGTGCGAATCGCGACCGCTTGGTTGAGCTGCATCGCCCAGTGCCACGCGCGCATCTCGTTCGGCAAACGCAGGTGAGCGACGAGACCGTCGGTGAGCTTGACGTTGCCGTCGATCGCTTTCTGGTGCACGAGCATGCCGGGCGACTCTGGCGTCAGCGGGTCATCGTGCACGGCATCGACGAGCGTCGACCACGTCGGCGGCGATTGCCACCCGAACTCGGCGACGAAGCGTGGCCGGTAGTCGCGATAGTGCGGGTAGTCCTTCTGGTTCCAGAGATCCCAGATGTGCATCGTGCCGTGGCTCTCGGCGTTTTGGGCGGGCCCGTCACCGCCGGCAATTGTTCCGGGCGAGTACGGGCTGCCGGGCGTGTAGGCCACGTGTGGCGCGAGCTCGTGCACGATCGCCGGAAACAGCTCGTAGTAGTAGTGCGCACCCCACGTGGCACCGTCGAGCCGATGCTGCCAGTTCCACTCTTCGTAGCCCCAGATGTTCTCGTTGTTGCCATTGAGAATCGCGAGCGAGGGGTGGCTCGCGAGCCGCGTGACGGCCTCGCGCGCCTCGGCCTCGATCTCTGACCGCAAGGGCTCTTCTTCGGCGTATGCCGCGCAGGCGAGCAAAAAGTCTTGCCAGACGAGGATGCCCCGCGCATCGGTCTCGGCGTAGAAGTCATCCGCCTCATAGATGCCACCGCCCCACACGCGAATGAGGTTGAGGCCGGCAAACTCTGCCTGCTCGAGCCGGTCGGCATAGCGCGCTCGCGTGACCCGGTGCGGAAACGCGTCGTCCGGAATCCAGTTGGCGCCGCGCACGGCGATCGGCTGTCCGTTGACGACGATCGTGAAGGGGGTGCCGTGCTCGTCGGGTTCCACGTTCAGTTCGATCGTGCGGAAGCCGAGCTCGTGGCTCCAGGTACCGAGCGAGGCGCCCGCGGCGACCGTGCGCAGTTCGACCGTGGTCGGGTAGAGCGCCGGCGCCCCGTAGCCTCGTGGCCACCAGAGGTCAGCATCCGGCACCCGCACCTCGACCTGGGCCGAGGTGCCGTGTACAGGCACGACGACCGACTGGCCGGCCAGCTGCACGACCACCTCGACGTCGTCGTCGCGCGAGCGCTCGACCTCGATCGTGAACGACGCCACGCCGTCAGCGCCCTCGACGCGCGTCGACGGCAACACGACATCGAGGCGCGCGACCGACCACGCCTCGAGGGCAATGGGGCGCCAGATGCCCGAAGTTGACGTGTCAATGCCCCAGTCCCAGCCGAACGAACACGCCATCTTGCGCAGCGCGTTGTAGGGGTGGTGGTTAACGTGCGGGCGGTAACCGAGCGCGAGGCTCGCGGCATCGGCCGCCGGAATCGGGGCCGAGAAGTCGACGGCAATGTCGACCGAGCCCGTGGCCGAGCGCGGCACGGCAACGCGGAACGAGCGGTGCTGATTGGCGCTGCGCAGCACGACCTCGCCGTCGAGCGAGACCGTGGCGACCGTGTCGAGACCGCCAATAACGAGGTCGACACGGTCGTGCTCGCCCTCGGGCAGCGCGGCCGTCGTGCGATAGCTCCAGTCGGTTGAGCCGATCCAGGCGTACCGGCTCTCGTTGTCGTCGAGGTAGGGGTCGTCGATCTCGCCCGCCGCCAACAGATCGGTGTGCACGACCCCTGGAACGATGGCCGGGATGCTGCGCCCGCGCAGCGCCTCGGGCACGAGTCGCCCCGCGCGGGCGCTGAGCTGCCACCCCTCGGTCAGTTCGACACGGAAGGGGGGCACATGGGTCACTTGGTTGCTCCTGCGGTCACGCCGTTGTAGATGTATCGCTGCAAAATGATGAAGAGGATGAGGGTCGGGATGATGACGATCATCGCGCCCGCCCCGATGATCTCCCACTGCGAGCCGAACGGGCCCTTGAACCGGAACAGTGACGTCGAGATCACGCCCAACTGCGCCGACGGCATATAGAGAAACGGGATGTAGAACTCGTTGTAGATCGCGATGCCACGAATGATGACGACCGTCGCGATCGCGGGCTTGAGCAGCGGCAAGATGATGCGCCAATAGATTCCGAATCGGCTCGCGCCATCGAGCATCGCGGCTTCATCGAGGCTCTTCGGAATCGATTGCATGAACTGCACGAAGATGTAGATCGAAATGATGTCGGTGCCCAAGAACAGGGCGATCGCCGCCCAGTGCGAGTTGAAAAGCCCGAGTTCATTGACCACCTGGAAGGTCGCAACCTGCGTCGTCACGCCAGGCACGAGAGTGGCGATCAAGAATGCCCCGAACACGAGCTTCTTGAAGCGGAAGTCGAAGCGGTCAAGCGCGTAGGCCGCCATTGTTCCGATGAGCACGGTGCCCGTCACCGAGATGAGCAAGATGAAGGTGGTGTTGGCAAAGCCCAGCAGCATCTTGCCGCTCTCAAACGCCGTGACGAAGTTGGTGAAGTTGAACCAGTTCATCGGGGGCGTCAGCGGACTCGTGGTCGCGTACTCTTCTGAGGTCTTGAACGAGGCGAAGAGCACGACGACGAGCGGAATGAGAGCGACGCCGGCGGCCGCTACGAGCGAGAGGTACTTGCCTGTCGTCACCAAGACACGCGTGATCATGAGAGCGACACCTTCTCGTCGGGAACGATGCGCCGTTGCAGCCAGGTCGTGAGCAGAACGATCACGAGCAAGATGACGGCGAGAGCGGATGCGAGGCCAATGCCGCGGAACACAAACGCCGTTTGCACGGTCTGAATGACGAAGGTCGAGGTGCCGTTGGCCCCGCCCGTCATGATGTATGGAATCTCGAAGACCGAGAGGCTGCCCGCGATCGCGAGGATGAACGAGAGCCCGATGATGCGCTTGATGCCCGGAGCGATGATGTAGCGGAACTGCTGCCAGCTGTTGGCGCCATCGAGCTCGGCGGCCTCATACAGCTCGTGCGGAATCGACTGGATCGCTCCGAGAAACAGCACGAAGTTAAGCCCCATGTAGCGCCAGATCGAAGTGGCGGCGAGCGAGATGTTCGCGACGTCGGGGTCGCCCAGCCAGAAGGGGGTTTCGCTCACTCCGAACACGCCGAGCAGGCTGTCGAGTGTGCCGCCGGGCTGGAACAGGTAGAGGAACACGAACCCGATCGCGACGCCGTTGAGCAGGTAGGGGAAGAACAGCACGCCCTTGAAGAAGTTGCGGAAGCGGGTGCGGAAACTCAGCACCGTGGCGAAGTAGAGGGCGAGCGCGAGCTGCACGAATGAGGCAGCGAAGTAGTAGAGGCTGACCGCGAAGACCTGCCAGTAGCGCGGGTCAGTGAATGCCTTGATGTAGTTGTCGAGCCCGATGAACTCTTTGACAGGGTCGAGGCCGTCCCACGAGGTGAAGCTGTACCAGATCATGTTGCCGACCGGTACGTAGGTAAACGTGATGAGCAACAGCAAGGGTAGTGCGAGGTAGAGCCAGGGTTGCACCCACCCGCCCCGCTTGCGCCAGGTGCGCCGAGGAGCGGGGCGGGGGGATGCTGCAGCAGAACCGTCTCCGGCGCCGTTCGCGTCGGGGGTGTCAGCAGGTGAGCTGGGGGAGGTGGTGCTTGTCACGATGGACAATCCTCTCGGGTAACACCCCCGACGCGACGTCGCGCCGGAGACGGTGGGGCTGGTTGTTAGCCGACCTGCGCGCGGGCGTCAGCCCAGCGCTGGTTCAGCTGCTCGAAGAACGACTCCTTGTCACCATCCGCGGCTCCGCGGGCGATGTCAACCAACTGTTGGCGGTAGATCGGGCCGAAGAGGTCGATCTCGGCCGTGTTGGCGATGTCGTTCTCGAGGCTCTCGCTACCGGCGGGGGCCGGAGCAAGCTCGATGTACTGAACGCCGGCGGCGTCGAAGTCACCGAGCGTGTCGGGGCTCGGGCCGTCGACGAGCGGCGAGAGGCCACCCTGCGACTGCGCGTAGCCCGACTCAGCGGCGAACCACTCGATCCACGCACGAGCCGTGGCCTTGTTGTCGGAGTTGACGTTGATGGCGTTCTTGTAGTCGCCACCGATCGTCGAGTAGAAGGTTCCGTCAACCTGGTACGGGAACGGCATGTAGCCAATCTCGTCAGCCGAGCCGCCCGCAGCAACTGCGGCATCGCGCATCTGCGTGATGGCCCACGAGCCGAGAACCATGGTCGCGACCTGGCCCGAACCGATGAGCGTCTTCGACTCTTCCCAGTTGGTCGTGAGCGGGTCTTCTTCGCTCAGGCCAGCGGCGACGATGTCGTAGAGCAAACCGTCGGTGATCTTGTAGTACTCGCCCGAAGCCCAGGGGGCGTCGGACTGCGTGAGGTCGATCGACTCGTTGACGTTGCCCGTGATGCCACGGTTGCCCGACCACTGCGTGAGCGGCCATCCGTCGGCGTAGTTGGTGTAGTACGGAATCGCGTCGGTGTTGTCGGCGATTGCCTGCAGTGCGTCGAGGAACTCGTCGGGCGAGGTCGGCAGCTCGGTGACGCCAGCGGCCTCCCACACGGTCTTGTTGTAGACGATGCCCTGCGCGTTGCCCGTGATGGCGACACCGTAGCCGTTGCCGTCGAACGACTTCTCTTCGACGAAGCGGTAGGTCTCGCTGAGCTCGTCGATCGTGCCCAGGGGCTCGAAGAAGAGCGGGAACTGGTCGGGGGTCACCGAGTTGGGGATGAGGAGCACGTCACCGTAGTCCTCAGTGTTGAGGCGGATCGACACCTCGCCCTCGTAGTCGGTGATTGCCTCGAAGTTGACCGTGGTGCCGGGGTACGCGGCTTCGAACTCAGCCTTGTAGTCCTGGAACACGGTGTCGACGATGTCGGTGCGGTTGGTCAGAACCGTGATCTCGCCGGTGATTTCTCCGTCGGTGCCCGGGTCGGCAGGTGCCGCCGAGCATCCGGCCAGGGCGACGGCGACTACCGCCAGCCCCGCGATGTGCTTCATTGCCATCTTGTGATTCTCCCTTGGTGTCGTCGTTGACTGACGCGAGTTCGGTGGGCGCACATGCCGTGGTCGACCTCGTGAAAAGTGACGTTACCGGGAATGACAACGTAAGTCAATTGTGAATTCGAGGCCATCCACTAATCAACTGGCGGCATGATTCTGCGTTCAGGCGCGCTGTTCAGTCACACTGTGTCTTTCGATGTCACGACACATGCCGGCAGCGCGGATGGGCACTCGAGCTAGTCATAGACCTTCACGACGAACCAGCGAGCCGGGTCACCCTCGTCGCGCACGTCGAGCACGCAGCTGCGACCATCGTCGGCCGTGGCCTGAAAGCGCCAGCCCGTGCAGGTGCGCGGGGCCATGGCGAGGGCCTGAGCATCCACATCGAGGCGCCGCCACCACGAGACGGGCTCGGTGATGACGGTCGGGCGATCGGTGATGCGCCAGCGGGTTCCGGCCCAGACGAGTCGCGTGGGGCGACCGTCGGGGTCGGCCCACACGATCGCCACGGCGTCGGGCTGCGGGGTGGTTTCGGGGTCGGGGGTACTGTGAGCGCGGGCCGGCACGGCTGTCTCGCCTTCGTGGTTGCGCGCGCTCCGGCCCGGCGCAGTTCTGATGGGATACACTCGAACATACGTTCGAACGCCGACATTACGGGGTGCTGGCGCGACACGCCAAGTGCAGCGTGAATCCCCCGTCAGAAGAGGCGGCTAGCGCTCGGTGAGCAGCCGCGTGAGTTCCGCAACCAACGCCTCCGGCTGCTCAACGGGAGTCGCGTGTTGGCCCGCAACGCGCACGACTCGAGCGTGCGGCACGGCACTCGCGAGCAGCTCAGCGGGAACCGCCTTGAGCACATAGTCGTCTTCTCCAGCGATGGCGAGCACGGGCACGCTGAGCTCGCCGAACCGCCCCGTCACATCGTCAGGACGAACCAGCACCGCCACCATCGCCCGCGCAACCGCCGAGCGCTTGGCCACCCGCAAGCGCTCGACCATGCGGGTCGCGATCGCACTGTCGTGCACGCTCGGGTCGAAGAGCGACGGCACGATCTGGTGGCCAACCCAGCGCGGTGCTCCGATCACGCGGATGAGCAACTGAAGAGCGCCGAAGCGTGCCCGCTCGGCCGCGGTGCCCGGCATGAGCGGAGTGTTGACGAGCGCTAGCGCGGTCACCCGCTCGGGCTCAGCAAGGGCGACCCTTAGCGATGACATTCCGCCCCACGAGTGCCCGACCAGGGCGGCCTGCTCGATGCCGAGAGCGTTCATGATCTGGATGCTCGCGCGAGCATCCTGCCCCAGCGAGTACTGCCGGCCAGGGTCACCGCTCGCGCCGTGACCGGGTGCATCGACGAGCACCACACGGTGAGTGGACGCGAACTGCAGCGCAATCGGCCGCCACAGCTCGCGGTCGAGAAAGATGCCGTGACGGAAGACGATCACGGGTTTCGCGGAGGCTCCGCTGTCGAGAACGGAAAGCTCACCGACGTCAGTGGCGATGCGGTGCTCGGTGAAGTCGGGAGTCGTGGTCATCAGGTCGGCGCCTCTCCATCGGCAACTAAACATCTGTAAACACGAGAAGGCTATACAGGTGTTTAGTAGGCTGTCAACCATGACGTCGAGCGAGCCCCGCACGCGGAATCGACCCGGTGAGGGAGCGTTCTTGCGCACCGACATCGTCGATGCCGCTGATGCGCTGCTCGCCGAGGCTGGTTCGGCCGACCGGCTCAGCCTGCGCGGCATCGCGCGTGCCGTCGGCATCACGGCTCCCGCGATCTACGCCCACTTCGCGACGAAAGACGAGCTGCTGGCGGCCGTGGTCGCGCGACGGTTCGCGGGCCTCGCCGACGCGCTCCGCGCGGCCGCGCCGAACGCGTCCGGCGGATCAAGCGGCTCAAGCGGCGCGAGTGCCTCGAGCGGCGACCAATCCGTGGCCGCGATCGACACGGTACGCGCGCGGGCGCGGGCCTATGTGCGGTTCGGGCTCGAGCATCCGGCGCACTATGGCGCTCTGTTCGGCCCGACGGCCGATCACCTGGGTCTTGCCTACGCGGGCTCGCCGGGCGAAGAGGTGTTCGCCGAGGTGCTCACACCCGTCGCTGCCGTGCTGGCTGAGCGCGGGTCGACCGACAGCCCGCTCGATCGGGCGACCGATGTGTGGGTGGCGTTGCACGGGCTCGTGACGCTGCGTTCGAGCCAGCGCAGCTTTGTCTGGGGCGAGCTCGACGAGCAGATCGACCGACTCGTTGATCGCTTGCTAGCCTCGTGAGATGCCCCTCACCGGAGAGTACGCACCGAGCACGAACGACTGGGCCCGCGAGCAGGCCGAGCTCTACGAACGCACCAACGGTGCCGAGGGCGGCGACATCAACGGCCACCCGATCATCGTGGTGACGACGCTCGGGGCGAAGAGCGGGATGCTGCGCAAGACGGCCCTCATGCGCGTCGAGCACGATGGCACCTACGCGGCCGTAGCCTCGAAGCTCGGCTCTCCACAGCATCCGGTCTGGCACCACAATCTCGAAGCGCACCCGCTCTGCGAACTGCAAGACAAGGCCGAGAAGCACGACTACCGCGCGCGGTTGCTTGAGGGCGACGAGCGCGCTCTTTGGTGGGAACGCGCGTGCGCAGCATGGCCCGACTACGCGAAGTATGAGCTGAAGACCGAGCGGGTTATTCCGGTCTGGGTTCTCGAGCGGGTTTAGGCTGCCGGGCCACCGCGGCGCTGCAGCAGATCTTCGGCCGCGACCCAGGCAAGCATCGCGCACTTGACGCGCGCGACATACTTCGAGACCCCGCTCAGAGCAGCCGCGTCGCCGAAGCGCTCTTCGTCGAGCGGCGTCGCGCCGCGCGAGCGCAGGGCCTCGCGAAACTCGTCGATGAGCGCGGTGAGTTCATCCGGCGTCCATGCGGTGCCCTCGTCGGCCGACTCTTCGGCAAGGGTCGCCAGGAGCGAGGCACTCGCTTGCGAGATCGAGCAGCCCGCGCCCTCCCACGCGACGGAATCGATGTGCGCGCCCTCGGCATCCCACCGCAGGGCCAGGGTGATCTCGTCGCCACACACGGGATTGCGCTGGTGGCTCGTCTCCTCCCCCGCGTCGAGGCCCACGCCGTGCGGGTGCTTCGAGTGGTCGATGATGATCTGCTGATACAGCTGCTCGAGGCCGCTCACGACGTCGCTCCTTCACTGAGCCCAAAGAACGGGCGGATGCTCGCCACGGCCGCGAGCGCCCGATCAACCTCATCGGCCGTCGAGTGCACGCCGAGGCTCAACCGCAGGCTCGCCGTGACGCCGAAGCGGCGGTGCAGGGGTTGGGCGCAGTGGTGACCGACGCGCGCGGCGATACCCACCTCGTCGAGCACCTGGCCGGCGTCGTGCGCGTGCACGCCGTCGACGACGATACTCGCGAGGCCCACGCGCGGGGCCGGGCTCGGCTGGCCAAGCACCCGAATTTTCGGGATGCGCGCGAGACCCGCGAGCATGCGCTCGGTGAGCGCGTGCTCGCTCGCCGCGATGCGGTCGAGCCCGAGTTCGCTCACGAAGCGCACGGCTTCGGCGAGCCCGATGGCTTGTGCGATGCGGGGCGTGCCGGGTTCGAAGCGCTGCGGTGAGGGCAGGTACTCGGCGCGTTCCATCGTGACGGTCGTGATCATCGAGCCGCCGTAGAGGAACGGCGGCAGGGCGTTGAGCAGCTCGGCGCGGCCGTAGAGCACGCCGATGCCCGTGGGGCCATAGAGCTTGTGGCCGCTGAAGACGGCGATGTCGACGTCGAGCTCGCGCGGGTGCAGCGCGAGGTGCGGAGCAGCCTGGCACGCGTCGAGCACAACGAGCGCGCCCACGGCCCGCGCGAGCGGCACGAGCACCTCGAGCGGCAGAGTCGCCCCCGTGACGTTCGACACGTGCGCAAGAGCGAGCGCGCGTGTGCGGTCGCCAATGATGCTCGCCGCAGCATCGAGGTCGAGCGTGCCGTCGTCGTGCACGGGGATGTAGCGCAGGGTGGCCCCCGTGCGCGCCGCCAGCTCTTGCCAGGGGATCAGGTTGGCGTGGTGCTCAAGCTCGGTGACGACGATCTCGTCGCCCGCGTGCAATCCGTACGGGGCGGCCGCGGCACTCGCGCCGGCCCCGCGGCCGATGCTCGCCGTGCCCAGGGCGTAGGCGACGAGGTTGAGGGCCTCAGTGGCATGGCTCGTGAAGACGACCTCGTTCTCGTCGACGGCGAGAAAGGCGGCGACGGTGCGGCGGGCATCCTCATACAGCTCGGTCGCTTCTCCCGCGAGCGTGTGGGCTCCGCGATGCACGGCGGCGTTCGACTCGCGATAGAACGCGCTCTCGGCCTCGATGACGCGCAGCGGCTTCTGCGCCGTCGCGGCCGAGTCGAGGTAGGCGAGCGGATGCCCATTGACCTCGCGCCCCAGAATCGGAAACTGCGAACGGATGCTCGCGAGCTCGTCGCTCGTAAACGGCGCGCTCGACCCCGTCGCCGCCGCGTGCCCGGCCGGAGGAGACGCGGCCGGAGTCGCAGCTAAAGAAGTCACCCCTCCAGGGTATTCGCTGCGCCTGGTCGCGCACCGTGCGCGGCCCGATGTTCGCTGCGCGCTGATCCCGCCCCGCGCCGTGCCCCCCAGGCGTGCGCACGCACGATCGTGCCCCGTCACGTGCCGTCAGCCGCCTTCGAGGGAATCGGAAGACCACGAATCGGGTTCACTAAGTTCCGATTCCGTTGAAGTGGGCCAGACGAGGATGGCGGGTTAGGTGAGCAGGATGCGGCACGCCGTGAGGACGCGATATCGTGTCGGCATGGCGGGATCGCAGACGGCAGAACGCGTCCGCGCGTGGGCGGGGTCGGCCCTCATCACGGTGAGCGTGATCGGATTGCTCTTGGCGATAGTTCTCGGGGGCGTGCAGCTCGAGCTCATCTCGAGCACGGGGGACTTTGCGCTGTGTGGTTCGGTGTTTCGGCCGGTCACGATGCACTCCGGAGAGGCTGGCGTCGTGTGTGCCAACGCCCTCGGCGCGAATCAGGTGTGGATGTGGGTCGTGGGCGGGGCATCCCTTGCCGCGCTCGTAGCAGGCATCGCGCTGCGCGCGAGCGTGCCCAAGCGACTCCAGCACCGCCGGTAACGGTCGACGAGGGCACCGGCCCGAAGGCCGCCCGATTAGCCGCCGAACTCGACCTGATAGACCGGGATGAGCACGATCGTGACGTTCTCGGTATCGACGCCGCGCTCGACGAGCGCCGCCTCGAGCGCCGCCGTGTCGGGCAGCGGCAGCGGGCCTTCGACTGTCACGGTGATTTCGAGGCTCGAGTAGTCGATGCCATCGAGCGTCCAGCCCGTGTCGACGAGCCACGCGTCGACCTCGCTGTGCACGGCGGACTCGATGATCGACTTAGCGCCGATCTGCAGGCTCGTGACCGACAGGGGCAGACCGATGATGACGAGCATGACGGTCAGCAGAATGGCCGGCTTGCGCAGGCTGGCGCGGTGCGTCCCTTCGGCCACGCCGACCGCCGAGAGCTTGTTGACTCCGTAGAACGACATCACGACGATGCCCGTGGCAATGATGGCCACGACGTTGGTCACGAAGAGCAGCAGAGCGCCGAAGGCCTCGTCGACCGCTCCTGCTTCGAGCGTGAGACCCACGACAGTGAGCGGGGGCACGAGCGAAATCGCGATCGCGACGCCCGGCAGAGTGTCAGAGATGTCGCGGCGCACGAGCGCAACCGAGCCCACCACGCCCGTGCCGAGGGCGGCGAGCAAGTCAATGAGGCGGGGGCTCACTCGGCCCGCCACTTGAGAGTTCGTGGCCGCAACGACGTCGCCCGCGACGAGCAGACCGATGACGAAGCCGATAGCAATCGCGACGCCCGCGCCGGCGACGACGAGCAGCAGCGAGCGCACGAGGTTCGAACGATCGCCGAGAACCGTGGCGAGCATCGTCCCCTGAATCGGCCCGAGCAGAGGCGCGACGATCATTGCGCCGATCACCGCGGCCGTCGAGTCGGCCACGACGCCCGCCGAGGCGATGATCGACGACAGCACCAACAGCATCCAGAACCGCGAATAGCGTGCGCGGGCTTCGGGGCCGTCGAAGAACACCGATTCCCGCATCTGCGCGGGCGTAGAGAAGCGCGACTCCATGGGCAGAATCTAGCCCCTGCGGGGCTCGACGCCCATCCCTATAGTGAGAGCATGATCCGCCACATCGTGCTCTTCCGCTTGGCTGCCACCGACGAGGCGCAGCGTCGCGACGACGCCCACGGCCTTGCCGAGCGTTTGGAGGCGCTCGAGACGCAGATTCCGGGCATCGTGAGCATTCGCGTCGACCGCGACCTCGGCCTCGTTGACGGCCACTGGGATGTCGCGCTCGTCTCAGAACACGACGACAACGCGGCGCTCGAGGCCTACCAGGCGCACCCCGCGCACAAAGAGGTTGCCGCGTGGATCGCGACCGTCATCAGCGACCGCGCCGTCGTCGACTACTCGATCTAGACCATGGCCACGCCGGCCGACGCCGAGTACATCGCGCCGCGTATGCCCTTGTGGATGCTCGCCCGCAGCGGCGAGCACCTCACGGTTGACCGGCTGAGGTTGCGGCTCGCGGCCTATGTCTACGGAAACATCCTGGTTCTCGCGGCCATCGTGCTCGCGACGGGAAAGTCGATCGTGGGCGGAGAAGCGGCGCTCTTCGTGATCGTGACCGCTCTGACGACCTACGTCGCGCACATCGTGGCGCACACGGTCGGGCAGCAACTGGGTCGTGAACGCGGCGGCCACCGCGCCCATATGAACGACGAAATGCGCGACGCTCTGCCCATTCTTATCTCGGGCCTCGTGCCCGCGATCATCTTGCTCGCGGCGACGCTCGACGTGGTGCCGAGCCAACTGGCGCAGCTGGGCGCCGCGCTCTGGGTCGTGGCGCGCATCGCGCTCATCGGGTTTCTCGTCGAGCGGCTGAGCGGGCGTCGCCCCACGTGGCGCACCTTCAGCGGCGGACTCGTTCTCGCCCTGCTGAGCGCCATCATCGTCGTGCTCAAGGTGCTGTTCGCGCACTGAGCGCGCGCGAGCGGGTTAGCGTTGCGCGATGGCCGCGACCGTGGCGCCCGGTAGGGCCGCGAGGTACTCGCCCGTCACAAGAACTTTGGCGCCACGAATCCCCGCGCCCACGATGAGCGGCCCGCTCGCCGCCACGGCTTCGTCCACGAGAATCGCCCAGTCGGCCGGCAGGCCCAGCGGCGTCACGCCGCCGTACTGCATGCCGGTCGCCTCGATCACGGCATCGAGGGGCGCGAAGGATGCGCGGCGTGCGTCGAGCATCCGTCGCACCGCCCCGTTCACATCGATGCGATCGCTGCCCAAGATCATGCACGCGACGAGGGTGCGGGTTTCTCCGCGCTTCGCTTCGACGACGACGCAGTTGGCGCCCTGCGAGGGGTCGACCTCGTAGTGCGCGCAGAACGCGGCGGTGCCGGCGAGTTCGGCGTCGATCTCTCCGACGAGAACGCGGTCATCGGGATGCGCGGCGAGAAACGCCCGCACGGGCTCGGCGAGCAACTCGGGGTGCTCAGAGGCGGGCGCGAGGGCGAGCGTGCCAAACATCGTCATGGCACCAGTCTCGCTGATCGGGTGTGCACTCGCGGCGCATCGAATGCGCGCCGCAGAAGCGGCGGCGCGCCGTCAGCTCACACGCCGAGCGCGGTCAATCCGCCGAACACGGCGTAGGCGGGCCACACGATGGCCTGCAGCAGGCCGAGGATGACTCCCCAGAAGCTGCCGTCGCTCTGACCGATGAAGTAGATTGCGGCGCCGATGTAGGCGAGTAGCCCGAAGAATCCGAGCGGTGCTGCCTGTTGCATGCCTTTGTTGGCCATGGGGTCCTCCTGTGGGGTCGTGCTCAGGCTAGGGCGTGTCTGTGCACGCGTGCACGGGGGTTAACCCCCGATGTAGTCGGCGAGGTGCTGCCCCGTGAGCGTCGAGCGCGCGGCAACGAGCTCGGCCGGCGTGCCCTCGAACACCACGAGCCCACCGTCGTGACCCGCGCCCGGCCCGAGGTCAATGATGTGATCGGCGTGCGCCATGACGGCCTGGTGATGCTCGATGACGATGACCGACTTACCGCTATCGACGAGGCGGTCGAGTAGCCCGAGCAGGTTCTCGACGTCGGCGAGGTGCAGGCCTGTCGTGGGCTCGTCGAGCACGTAGATCGCGCCCTTGTCGGCCATCTGGGTCGCGAGCTTGAGGCGCTGCCGCTCGCCGCCCGAGAGGGTCGTGAGCGGCTGGCCGAGCGTCAGGTAGCCGAGCCCAACATCCACGAGACGATCGAGAATGGCGTGCGCGGCCGGCAGCTTGGCCTCGCCCGAGGCGAAGAACTGCTCGGCCTCGGCGACGGGCATCGTGAGCACCTCACTGATGTTCTTGCCGCCGAGCCGGTAGTCGAGCACGCTGGCTTGAAAGCGTCGACCCTCACACTCGTCGCACACGGTCGAGACCGTCGCCATGGGCCCGAGGTCGGTGAAGATGAGTCCGTTGCCGTTGCACGCGGGGCACGCGCCCTCAGAGTTCGCACTGAACAGGGCGGGCTTGACGCCGTTGGCCTTGGCGAAGGCCGTGCGAATCGGATCGAGCAATCCCGTGTAGGTGGCGGGGTTACTGCGACGGGATCCGCGAATGGCGCCTTGGTCGATCGCGACGACGCCTTCCTGGGTGGCGATCGAACCGTGGATGAGCGAGCTCTTGCCCGAGCCCGCGACGCCCGTGACGACGACGAGCACCCCGAGCGGAACATCCACATCGACGTTCTGCAGGTTGTGCGACGAGGCGCCCCGCACCGGGAGGACGCCCGTGGATGCCCGCACCTCACTCTTGAGCCGTGCGCGGTCGTCGAGGTGCTTACCCGTGAGGGTTCCACTCGCGCGCAGCCCCTCGATGGTGCCTTCGAACACGATCTCGCCGCCGGCGGTTCCCGCGCCCGGGCCGAGGTCGACGACGTGATCGGCGATCGCGATGGCTTCGGGCTTGTGTTCGACGACGAGCACGGTGTTGCCCTTGTCGCGCAATTGCAGCAGCAGCTCGTTCATGCGCTGGATGTCGTGCGGGTGCAGGCCCACGGTTGGTTCGTCGAAGACGTAGGTGACATCGGTGAGCGATGAGCCGAGGTGCCGAATCATCTTGGTGCGCTGCGCTTCGCCGCCCGAGAGCGTGCCTGAAGGGCGATCGAGCGAAAGGTAGCCGAGGCCGATCGTGACGAACGAGTCGAGCAAGCGCCGAAGGTTGGCAACGAGCGGCGCGACAGAGGGGTCGGTGATGGTCGCGGCCCACTCGGCAAGGTCGCTGATCTGCATGGCGCACGCATCGGCGATGCTGATGCCCGCAACCTTCGACGACCGCGCGGCGGCGTTGAGGCGTGACCCCTCACACTCGGGGCACAGCGTGAAGGTGACGGCGCGCTCGACAAAGGCGCGAATGTGGGGCTGCAGCGCATCCACATCTTTCGACAGCATCGACTTCTGAATCTTGGGCACGAGGCCCTCGTAGGTCATGTTGATGTTGTCGATCTTGACCTTGACCGGGTCTTTGTAGAGAAAGTCGTTGCGCTCGGCCTCGGTGAAGTCGCGAATCGGCTTTGCCGGGTCGAAGAACCCCGAGCCAGTGAAGATGCGCACCATCCAGCCGTCGACCGTGTAGCCCGGAATCGTCAGGGCTCCGTCGAGCAGCGACTTCGAGTCGTCGAACAGCTGTGTGAGGTCGATGTCGTTGACGCGACCCATGCCCTCGCAGCGCGGACACATGCCGCCCAGGTAAGTCTCGTTCTCGACCGTCGTCGTCGTGCCCGTGCTCGTCGTGCGCGTGCCGCTCGTTTGGCTCGAGGGAATGTTGAACGAGAAGGCGTTGGGCGAGCCGATGTAGGGCTCGCCGAGCCGCGAGAACAGAATGCGCAGCATCGCGTTGGCGTCGGTCGCCGTGCCCACCGTCGACCGCGAGTTGGCGCCCATGCGCTCTTGGTCGACGATGATCGCGGTCGTCAGCCCCTCGAGCACGTCGACCTCGGGCCGCCCCATCGTCGGCATGAAGCCCTGCACGAAGGCGCTGTAGGTCTCGTTG
>JAAFHT010000116.1 GCA_013297625.1 Actinomycetota bacterium
ACCGCGGTGCCCGAGACGGCTCCCGAAGTTGTGGGAACCGCCACGCGGCGACTCGCAGCCCGCAGTCGACTGTTGGCAGCCGGGCTCGTCGTCGTGGCGCTCGCCGTGATCGGTCTCGGTGCGACAGCGACCTGGATCGCTATTGTGTCGGGCGATCGCGACCTACCCCGCGTCAGCAACGTTGAGGCTGTGCTCGATGGCACGACCGTGCTCTTTTCGTGGAATGACCCGGGAATCGAGCCGAACGACACCTATCAGGTGAGCGTGGCCAACGGCGCAGAGACCTTTCAACGAGCCACCGAGTTCGCCGTTGCGGCCTCGGCCGGTGATCGCGTCTGCGTGACCGTGCGAGTCGCGCGCGATGGCCGCCTCGGTGCCGCGAGCGATGAGAAGTGCGCCGAGGTCGCCGCAGGATGACCCGCTGATGCGACGCTGGTTGGCACGGCACCGGTCCGCCGTTCTCACGACTGTGAGCGGCGGCGTAGTCGCGGCAACTCTCGTCACGCTCGCGATTGTCTACCCCGGCTTCGACGCACAGCGGCTCGATCTGAACGATGGCGCCGTGTGGGTCGTCAACGGAGAACGCCAGGCGGTCGGGCGCGCGAACCTGCAGGTCGGCGAACTCGACTCGGTCATCCCGGGCGAGGGTTCGCAACTGCAGCTTGTGCAACGCGGCTCTGATGTCATTGTCGTTGATGCCGACAACGCAACGGCTGAAGTGATCGATACGGCGCGATCGACCGTGCTCGAGTCGGTGCCGATGCCGCCCGATGATCCGAGCGTCATGCTCACGGGGTCAAACGTCGTGGTGCACAGCGGTGGTTCGGGTGAGACGTGGGTCACTCCCCGCTCGGTCTTTGATGACTTCGACCCGGCGGCCGTGGCGGGTTTCGAGTTTGGCCAAGACAGTGTCGTGGCCGCAACCGACGGGTTCGGCATTGTGGCCGTATCGCCGGGCCTCGGCGAGGTCTACCGGGTGGCGCCGGGCAGCGTCGATCGTGTCGACAGCACGACCGCCATTGACGTGCCCCCCACTGCCGATCTGCAGATCACGATCGTGCGCGGCCGCTGGGCTGTGCTCGACGGCGAGACTCGGTTGTTGCAGAGCGCGGCGGGCGTCGTCGATCTGTCAGGGGTCATCAGTGCCGCCGGAGACCCTCGGCTCGCTCTTGCCAGTGACGAGGCCACCGAGGTTCTCGTCGCGCACCGCGCAGGCCTCGTATCCGTGGCCCTCGACACGGGAGTCGTGACCGAACTCGTTACGGGGCGAACGGGCACACCTGCGGCTCCGGTCACACTCGCGGGATGCCAGTTTGCAGCGTTTACCGATGGTTTCGCGTGGCGCAATTGTGCGGGCGAGGTTCGCGAGCTCGCGCTCGACGCGGTGCCGGCTGCGGCCGCGCTCTCGTTCGTCGTGCGCGATGATCGCGTGATTCTCAATGACGCCCGCGCGGGCTCTGCGTGGGCGGTGCAGAGTGACGGGCGTCTCATCGACAACTGGGACGAGCTCATCAGCGAGCAAGAAGACGAACGGCAAGAGCAACTCGACTTGCTCGACACCCCTCCTGAGCTCGAGCGCACGCAGCAGCCCCCCATCGCGACGGATGACCAACTCGGCGCTCGCCCGGGGCGCTCAACGGTGTTACCCGTCTTGCTCAATGACACCGACCCCAACGGTGACGTACTCGTGATTTCTGAAGTCACACCGATTGATCCGTCGATCGGTCGACTCGACATCATCGGCAACGCGCAGCAGGTGCAGATCACTCTGTCGAGTGCGGCCCGTGGTGAGATCGGTTTTGAGTACACGATTACGGATGGCCGCGGGGGCTCTGACTCAGCGATCGTGACGGTCGCGGTGCGTCAGGCCGCCGAGAACTCTGCTCCGGTTCAAGTGCGCGCGAGCAAAACCACGGTGGCAGAAGGGGGCACGGCCACGGCGGCCGTCTTGGGTGAGTGGATCGATCCCGACGGCGACCCGATCTATCTGCAGGGAGCGAGCATCCCGCCCCCCGACGTCGTGACCTTCCGGCCCGATGGGCGCGTCACGATCGCTGAGTCGGGCGGGGTCGGCGCGCTGCGTACCGTGCTCTTGACCGTCACCGACGGCCTCGCGAGTGGTCAGGGTGAGCTGGCCGTCACGGTGCGTCCGGCCGGCCAGGCTCCCATCATTGCTGAGCCCTTCGTGGTGCTCGCCTATGCCGGTCAAGAAGTCCGCATCGAGCCGCTCGTGCACGTGCGGGGAGGCACGGGAACCATTCGGCTGAGCGCGGTGCCCGAGAAGAGCGGTGTGACGATCACCCCCAACCTCGACCGCGGCGTGTTTCGATTCGTGAGTGATGAGGTGCGCACGCACTATCTCGAGTACGTCGTGACCGACAACTCGACCACCGCCACCGGAATCATTCGCGTGGATGTCGCGGCGCCGCCCGCCGTGGGCTCTGCCCCGATCACGGTGCCCAAGACGGCCTTTGTGCGCACTCTCAGCAGTGCGACGGTTGCCGTGGCCACGGTCGACATCGACCCCGGCGGGGGAGTCTTGGTGGTGACGGGCGTCGTCGGGGTGTCGCCCGCGAGTGGGATCCGAGCTGAAGTGCTCGACCAGCGCGACGTGCGCGTGACGCTCACGCGACCGCTTGACACCCCTCAGACCGTGTCGTATCGCATCAGCAACGGAGTGTCTGAGTCGACCGGAACCATCACGGTCATCGAGATTCCGCGCCCTGATCGCTTGCAGCCGCCCGTCGCCAACGACGACGCGATTACCGTTCGCGTGGGCGATGCGGTGTCGATTCCGGTGTTGGCCAACGACGAGCATCCTGACGATGAGCCCATCACGCTGTCGCCCACTCTCATTCAAGGGCTGACGGGCGAATCGGGCTTGCTGTTCGTTGCTGGCGACCAATTGAGGTACCTCGCTCCCGACCAACCGGGTGACTTCACGGCGGTGTATGAGGTGCTCGGCCCGCTCGGCGAGCAACGCGCGCAAGCGAGCGTGCGCATTAGCGTTCGCGAGGTCAATGAGGCGACGAACCAGGCGCCCATCACACGAACCGTGACCGCACGCGTGATCGCGGGGGACACGATTCGCGTGCGCATCCCCGTCGATGGCATGGATCCCGACGGCGACTCGGTTCAGGTAATCGGTCAAGAGTCGAGCCCAGAAAAGGGTGCCGTGATCGAAACGGGCCTCGACTATCTCGACTATCAAGCCGGCAGCTACTCGGCGGGCACCGATACCTTCCGCTACACGGTCGTTGATGCGCTCGGCGCGCGATCATCGGGCACTGTTCGCATTGGCATTAGCCCTCGACTTGAGGGCGCCCGCAACCCCGTGGCGAACGATGATCAAGTCCTCATCAGGCCTGGCTTTACCGTGCTCGTGCCGGTGCTCGAGAACGACACTGACCCCGATGGCTCGCCGCTCACGGTCACGGGCGTCGAGGCGAACTCTCCCGACGTCATCGCAGAGGTTGTCGACGGTCAATTCGTGCGGGTCGTGCCGCCCAGCACGCCGGGGCAGTACGGGCTCGTCTACACGATCGAGAACGCGCTCGCCGGCACGTCGCAAGCGTTCATCACCGTGACTGTGAGAACGGATGCCCCTCTTTCGGCACCTGTCGCGCGCGACACCGTTCTCTCACTCACCGACATTCTCGACCGCGACGAAATCGACGTCGACGTGCTGGCGCGGGTGTTCTTCTCCGAGGGAGACGTGGCCGACCTCGGCCTTGAGCTCGTAGCCGGCTATGAATCGGGCGCAGACATTCGGCCCGACCGCCGGGTTCGCGTGCAAGTGGGCGAGCAGCGGCAAATCATCCCCTTCCAGGTCACCCACCCCGCTGATCCTTCCGTTCGATCGACGGCATTCATCTGGGTACCCGGCACCGATGACGCTCTTCCGCAACTCGATCGTCGAGCCGAGCGCATCGAAGTCGTGAGTGAAGCGACGATCACGATCGACATCAACGACTATGTGCTTGCGGTTGGCGGAGGTGCGGTGCGGTTGACCGACACGGCGACCGTGAGCGCAACAAACGCCAACGGCGATTCGCTCGTGGTCAACGACACCACACTTCGCTTTACCTCGGCCGACCTCTACTTCGGCCCCGCTTCGTTGACATTCGAGGTGACCGATGGCGAGTCGGCGAGCGACCCCGACGGTCGCGTCGCGACGATCGTGCTGCCCATCGACGTGACGCCGCGTGAGAACCAGCCCCCGGTGCTGATCGGTGCGGCTCTCGAGCTAGAGCCCGGTCAAGAACGCACGCTCGATCTCGTGCGCGTCACCGCGTATCCCTACCCCGATGACGTTGATGAACTTGCGTTCACGATCATCGACGAGTCCACCCCCGGGATCGAGGTGACGCTGACCGGGCAGTCACTGCGGGTGCGCGTGCCGGAGAGTACGCTGCGCGGCACGACCACGGGCGTCTCGGTGGGTGTTCGGGATGACGCCGTGCAGGGCACGGCGGGCCGCATCCAGGTGACCGTCGTGCCCTCGACGCGCCCGCTCGCGCGTCCGGCGCCAGACTCGGTCATCGCCCCGCGCGGTGAGACGACGACCGTCACGGTGCTCGCGAACGATGAGGTCACGAATCCCTTCCCGGGCCAGCCGCTGCGTGTGGTGGATGTGCGCGGACTCGACACTGGCTCGTTGCCCCCCGGGGTGACTATCGTGCCGAGCGCTGACGGGCAAACGCTGCTGGCCACGATCGCGGCGTCGGCTGATCCGGTCGACACCAACCTCGAGTACCAAGTGGCGGACGCCACGAACGACCCCGAACGGTTCGTGTGGGGCGCCATCCGCATATCGGTTCAAGACGTTCCCGACCCCGTGACGAACCTTCGCGTGCAGTCGTTCGGCAACCGCACACTCACGGTTGCGTGGTCGCCAGGGGCGTCGAACAACGCACCGATCGAGCGATTCGAGGCCACGGTGACGCGCGTGAGTGACGGGGCGTCGACGACCACCGTGTGTTCGACGTCGTCGTGTTCGGTTCCGACGCCAGGCAATGGACCCGACAACAGGGTGCTCGTGAGCGTCATCGCGGTGAACTCTCAAGGCCCATCAACGGCGACGGTGCTTGCCGACGCCACGTGGAGTGACCTCGTGCCCCCCGCGCCCGCACTGCTCGGGGTCACGCCTCTCGATCACGGTCTGCGCATCGGTTGGACCAAGCCAGCACAAGACCCGGCCGCGAGCCCCATCCGCAGCTATCGCGTGACGGTCGGTGCGGTTGTGCGCACTCTCACCGTGCCCGCCGACGACGCCGTCGGCACCGAGTACTGGCTGAATGTCGTCGACGTGGGGGCGCTCGACAACGGCACGGCCTATTCAGTGGGCGTCAGTGCGCGCAACGATT
>JAAFHT010000059.1 GCA_013297625.1 Actinomycetota bacterium
TGACCTGGAACTTCACGCGGCTCCCTCTCGGTCGACCTGCCCCGGCACCCGGGGCCTTCCATACTGGCACAGCACGTGTGCGGGCGGTTGACGAGCTGCGACTCTCAAAAAGTTATCTCTCATCATTCATTGAAGAGAAGAAAAGAACACCATCATTAACCTCTGTGCACACTGTGCATAAGGTCGTCGATTGACCGTCTTCGCGCGGAACTACACGCGTGCAAGATGTGGAATGTCGGTGGATGCTCGCTCACCCTTCGGGGGAGAACTACTCTCACGCCCCAACGACTTTCACACCTCGGCGGCGATCGTCAACAGGTCATCCCCATCCGCCAAGGAAGTTATCCACAGGCTGTCCCCAGTGTGCGAAACGTGCAATGAAACTGAACGACTGCTGTGTCGAATGCACCGAAAGGCTCGTCGCTTAGCCGTAGCGGTGGTTTTGCTTGATGCGACTCGTGAGCTCGGTCACTTGGTTGTAGATCGACCGGCGCTCTTTCATGAGGTCGCTGATCTTCTTGTTTGCGTACATCACCGTTGTGTGATCTCGGTTGCCGAAGAGCTGCCCGATTTTGGGCAGCGACAGGTTGGTCAGTTCACGACAGAGGTACATCGCGATCTGTCGCGCTGTGGCAACCGCCTGTGATCGAGACGAGCCATAGAGATCGTCGACGGTCAGCTTGAAGTAGGCAGCGGTGTGATTGATGATGTCGACCGGCGCGATGACGTTGTCTTCATCGAGAGTGATGAGGTCTTTGAGAACCGTCTGAACAAGTTGCATGTCGACTGCTGTGCGGTTGAGGTTCGCGAATGCCGTGACCCTGATGAGTGTGCCTTCGAGCTCGCGGATGTTGCTGGAGACTTTCGAGGCGATGTACTCGAGCACATCATCCCGAACCTGCAGTTTGTCGTTTTGTGCCTTCTTGCGAAGAATCGCGATGCGCGTTTCGAGGTCGGGTGCTTGAACGTCGGTGATGAGGCCCCACTCGAACCGGCTGCGCATGCGGTCTTCAAAGCCCGTGAGGTGCTTGGGCGGCAGGTCGCTCGTTATAACGACCTGCTTGTTGTGATCATGCAGCGTATTGAAGGTGTGGAAGAACGCCTCTTGCGTCGAGTCTTTGCCCTGCAAGAACTGAATGTCGTCGATGAGCAAGATGTCGATCTCGCGGTAGCGCGATTGAAAAAGGCTTGCCCGGTTGTTGGCGATCGAGTTGATGAAGTCATTCGTGAACTCTTCAGAGCTGACGTAGCGAACGCGGATTCCCGGGTAGAGGCTCTCGGCGTAATGACCGATGGCGTGAAGCAAGTGCGTTTTTCCCAGCCCTGATTCGCCATAGATGAAGAGAGGGTTATAGGCCTTGGCCGGCGCCTCGGCTACCGCGACGGCCGCCGCGTGCGCGAAGCGGTTTGACCCACCGATGACGAAGTTATCGAAGCTGTACTTGTCATTGAGCCGGCTGTCGCCGCGTCGACCCGACGCGTCGGTTGTTGTGGGGGCCACGCTGTTCTCGATATACAGGGGGCTTTGTTCCATGGGCTCAACGCCGGCGTCGAGCTCTTCATTCTGAATATCAGGGTTCACGACGATGGCGAAGCTCGACACGGTCTCGCCCGCGACGGTCGTGAGAGCGCTGAGGAGGGGAAGACGGATGCGTTGCTCAAGCATTCCGCGCGTGAGCTCGTTAGGCACCTCGAGATAGAAGGTGCCCGCCATGACGCCGCGCGGCTCGACCAAGTTAATGAAGCCGTGCAGCTGGGGCGTGATGCGATCGTCAGCAGTGAGCACTGCCTTCACCGACTCCCACAGGTCGTGCGGGGAATCGGTTTCGTCAGGCATTGCCCAGCTCCTTCGGTGAAGAACGCGCGACGTGATGAGGTGGACGCCGCTGTGGATAAGTTGTCGATGCACCCGCAGAGGAGGCGTCGAGAAGACTGGTGCCTACTGTAATCCGACGCGGCGCGTCGTTACCAATGGTCTTTGCACATCATGTGGATAATGCACTCTCGCACCGAGGGAGTTTGACCGGGGCATGGTCGGGACCTATTGTTAACCGGTTGACTTCTGTCCGGACCTGAATCGCAGCGATCGGACATCCGAGTTCCGTCGTCGCTGGCCCTGAGGGCCGAGGAGAGAACCATGACCAAGCGCACCTTCCAGCCGAACAACCGCCGCCGGGCGAAGGTTCACGGCTTCCGTCTGCGCATGCGCACTCGCGCTGGCCGCGCCATTCTCGCTGCGCGCCGCCGCAAGGGCCGCAGCGAACTCTCCGCTTAAGCACGCCGGTGCTCCCGCGAGCTCACCGGGTCGTCCTTGCTGACGATTTCCGGAGGGCTGTGCGCCGTGGCCGGCGCACGAGCACGCCGCACGCCGTGGTGTATCGCGTGAGCGGTGAGCCCAGCGGGCCGCGTTTCGGAGTAATCGTGTCGAAGCAGGTCGGCGGCGCTGTCGTTCGCAATCGCATTCGGCGCCGCATCCTGGCAATCTGTGCCTCTTCGCTGTCGACCGTGTCAGCAAGCGAACTCATCGTCGTGCGCGTTCTTCCGGGTGCGCATGAGGCCTCGTGGGATACCCTGCGGTCGGAGATTGGTGACGGATTGCGACGGGCGGTGACGGCTTCATGAACGACACGCTCGTTCGCGGTGCCCGCGCGATCGCACTGATACCCCGCAATCTCGTGGTGATCGTCTTGCGTGCATACCGCGCCGTCATCTCGCCGCTATACGGCGACGTCTGCCGGTACTACCCCAGCTGTTCGGCCTACGCTCTGGGTTCGGTTCAAGAACACGGTGTTGTGAAGGGCGGCTGGCTGGCGTCACGTCGCCTCGCTCGGTGTCACCCGTGGGCCGAAGGCGGCATCGACGATTGGCCCGTCAAAGAGAACTCTCCCTATCGGCGAACCCGCTGGGGCTTGATCGTGCTTGAGAGAAAGGCATAACCCGCCACTATGGATATCTTCGCCATCATCCTCTGGCCTATTAAGTGGGCCATCGAGGCGATCCTCGTGGGCTTCCACACGCTCTTCACCTTCATGGGCCTCGAGAGCGAGGCGGGCCTTACGTGGGTGCTGTCGATCGCTGGTCTCGTGGTGGTCGTGCGCGCAGCCCTCATTCCAATCTTCGTGCGTCAGATTCAGAACCAGCGCAAGATGCTTGAGATCTCTCCTGACCTCAAGAAGATTCAAGACAAGTACCGCGGCAAGCGTGACCAGTTCTCGCGCGAAGCGATGTCGCGCGAGACGATGGCGCTCTACAAGAAGCACGGCACGAACCCCCTCTCGTCGTGCCTGCCGATCTTGCTGCAGATGCCGATCTTCTTCGGCCTCTTCTCGGTGCTCAACAGCTCGTTCATGGGCCTCTCGGGTGTGGGCCTTCTGAACGAACAACTCTCGCAAGAGTTCGGTCGGGCAACTCTCTTCGGCATCGCCCCGCTCGGCGCGACGATGGTCAACAACGGCGGAAACGTCTGGGTGATCGTCATCGCGGCCGTGCTGATCGTTCTCATGACGGCCTCGCAGTTCATCACGCAGTTGCAGATCATGTCGAAGAACCAGAGCCCCGAGATGAAGGCCTCGCCGATGTATCGGCAGCAGCGCATCTTGCTCTACATCCTCCCCGTGGTCTTCTTGTTCTCGGGCGTCGCCTTCCCGCTTGGCGTGATGTTCTACTGGTTCGTCTCCAACATCTGGACGATGGTGCAGCAGTTCATCGTCATCCGGAACATGCCGACTCCCGGTAGTGAAGCGGCGTTGGCGCGAGAGGCCCGCCTGGCCAAGAGGCGTCAGCGCAAGGGCATCGTTGATCCCGAGTCGGAAGAGGGCGGTTCGCTCGCCGTCGAAGAGCCCAAGAAGACCCAGCGCGCCCAGCCGGTCAACAAGAACCGCGCGAAGAAGAAGGGTGGTCGCTAGACCATGACCGAGACCGTAGATAACGTGCTCGACCCGATGACGGCTGATGAGCCTGTCGACGAGACAACGCACGAGACAACCGACGCTGACGAGGGCGACATCGCCGCCGACTACCTCGAAGAGTTGCTTGACCTGGCCGACCTCGATGGCGACATCGAGATCGCTTCCCGCGGCGGGCGAATCTACCTGTCGATTGAGGCGGAAGAGGCGGATGCCCTGCGCACCCTATCGAAGCCCGACACCGTCTCGGCACTGCAAGAACTCACGCGGCTCGCGGTGCACGCTCGCACCGGAGAGTTCTCTCGCCTCATTCTCGACATCGCCGGATCGCGCGATGCACGCGCCGATGAACTTCAGCGGCTCGTCGACCGCGCGATCGAGCGCATCGACGCCGGTGCGGCATCCGCCGCCCTGCCGCCCATGTCGAGCTACGAGCGCAAGCTCGTGCACGACCTCGTGGGCGAGCGTGGATTCACCTCGGAGTCGGAGGGCGAAGGGGCCGAGCGCCACACCGTCATCCGTCGTGGCTAACGACCACTTCCCCACTGTTTCACGTGAAACATTCGTGACCCCGTCGAGCCCTGTGGTGATCGAACCAGAGCCGGCCGCGGCCGCTGTGGTTTTCGGGGAACACATCGAGCGCGCGCGGGAGTTCACCGCACACCTCGGTGAGCAGGGCGAGACCTTGGGCCTGATTGGCCCCCTCGAGGCGGCGCGCCTCTGGTCACGCCACATCATCAACTGTGCGGTGGTAGCGCCGTACCTCACTGCTCAGGGTCGTGTCGCCGACGTTGGAAGCGGCGCGGGTTTGCCGGGTCTTGTGTTGGCCATCGCTCGCCCCGACGTGCACCTGACGCTGATTGAGCCCATGGAGCGCCGCACCGATTGGTTGCGCGACGAGAGCGAGCGGCTGGGCCTGACCAACGTCACCGTGCTCCGGGCTCGTGCTGAAGAAGCCGTGTCGGCGGGTCCCTTTGATCAAGTGACGGCCCGCGCGGTGAGCGCTTTGACGAAACTCGTTCCCCTCACAGCACCCCTGGTTCGCGCCGGAGGACAGCTGATCTTCTTGAAGGGAGCGCGCATTACCGAGGAGATTTCCGCCGCGACAGCGGTGCTTCGTCTCCATCGCGTAACCGACGTCGAGGTGATCGAGCTCGGTGAAGGCATCGTGCCCGAAGTGACCCGACTGTTTCGGGCTACAGTAGGCGGGGCATCCTGACGCTCTGCGTTCTTTGACGGCGGTGCGGATGCTCGCCCGGCGTCACGCGATGACGCCCGTTTCACGTGAAACATTCGAGCAGGAGGCTCAAGAGTGACGACCCAGGGACAGTACGACGAGACCACGCCATTGGCGCGCGAGGTCGCCGAAATCACCCGTCGCCGCATTGCGCTCGAAGCAACGACGCTGCCGTTGCCGGCGTCGACCCGAGTCTTCACCGTGTCGAACCAAAAGGGTGGCGTGGGCAAGACCACGACAACCGTCAACCTTGCAGCCGCATTGGCTCGGTCGGGTGCACGCGTGCTCGTGATCGACCTCGACCCGCAGGGCAACGCCTCGACGGCCTTGGGTGTGGAGCACCGCGCTGAGACCCCGAGCGTTTACGACGTCGTCGTGGGCGACGTTGCCCTGGCCGATGTCGTGCAGAAGAGCCCCGAGTTCGATCAGCTCTATTGCGTGCCGGCAACCATCCACCTCGCCGGAGCCGAGATCGAGCTCGTCTCGCTCGTGGCACGCGAGCAGCGACTGCGCACGGCTCTTGACGCGTTCCTCACGGCTCAAGAAGACATGTTCCACTACGTGTTCATCGACTGCCCGCCGTCGCTGGGCCTGCTCACGATCAACGCCTTCGTCGCGGCGCGCGAAGTGCTCATCCCCATTCAGTGCGAGTACTACGCGCTCGAGGGGCTCAGCCAGCTGCTCAACAGCATTCAGCTCATCGAGCGCCACTTGAACCCGCAGCTTCGGGTCTCGACAATCTTGTTGACGATGTACGACTCGCGCACCAACCTGGCCAACCAGGTGGTCGACGATGTGCGCGAACACTTCCCGCAGCAGGCCCTCACGACCGTCATTCCTCGCTCGGTGCGCATTAGCGAGGCGCCGAGCTACGGGCAGAGCGTCATCAGCTACGACGAGGGGTCACCCGGCTCGCTCTCGTACCTTGAGGCCGCCGCCGAGATCGCCCACCGCGGGGTGAGTGCCTAATGGCTCAGAAACGTACCGGGCTGGGCCGTGGCATCGGCGCTCTCATTCCAACTGGCGAGGGTGAGCGTCCCGTCGATGTGTTCTTCCCGGCTCCTGCGACGACCCAGGGTGAAGAGCTCGCAGTCGTTCCCGGCGCGCGCCTGGCAGCGATCGCCCCGAGCGACATCGTGCCGAACCCCCAGCAGCCGCGCACCGAGTTTCGCGAAGAAGAACTCGCTGAGCTCGTGCACTCCGTGCGCGAGTTCGGGGTTCTCCAGCCGATCGTGGTGCGCGAGCGCACGGGAGCCAAGGCGGGTGAGCCCGCCTACGAGTTGATCATGGGCGAGCGGCGTCTGCGGGCATCTACGATCGCGGGCCTCGAGGTGATTCCCGCGATCGTTCGGAATACGAGCGACGACAACATGCTGCGGGATGCTCTGCTCGAGAACCTGCACCGTGCGCAGCTCAACGCTCTCGAAGAGGCGAGCGCGTACCAGCAGTTGCTCGAAGACTTCGGCATCACGCAAGAGCAGCTCGCCGAGCGTCTCGGACGCTCACGTCCGCAGATCACCAACACGCTGCGCTTGCTCAAGCTTCCGCCGCAGGTGCAGGCACGGGTCGCTGCTGGCGTGCTCACGCCGGGCCACGCGCGGGCGATTCTTGCGGCGGGCAGCACGCCGGCCATGCTCAAGCTGTCGGACAAGATCGTCAACGAAGAGCTTTCGGTGCGCCAGGCGGAAGCGGCGGCATCGCTGCTCAGCGGCTCTGGCCCCCGCGTGCCCGTCGCCAAGAAGCCGTCGGCCGGATCACGACAGGGCCAACTCAACGAGATCGCTGAGCGCCTGGGTGACCGCCTCGACACTCGCGTCACGATCAGCCTGGGTCAGAAGAAGGGCACGGTCGTCATCGACTTTGCGACCATCGGAGACCTCAACCGCATTTTGGGCGAACTGGGCGACGACGGCTTTCGCTGAGCCGATTCGCGCCTAGGCGCGTGAGTCGCGCACGGCGGCCTGGGCAAGCTCGGCGTAGACCCATCCGACGTCGTGACCGGCGGCTTCGAGCGCGAGCGCAAACGTTGACGTCTCGGTGAGCCCGGGCATGACGCTCGCTTCGAGAAACCACGGGGTTCCCGCGCCATCGATGATGAGGTCGATGCGACTGATGTGGCGCAGGCCGAGGGCACGGTGGGCCGCGAGGGCGACCTCGGTCGCGCGTGCGGCCGTGGCGTCGTCAATGCGGGCCGGCGCGTAGAAGCGCGTCTCTCCGGCGTTGTAGCGCGCCTCAAAGCCGTACACGCCCGACAGGGGCTCGATCTCGACCGCCGGCAAGGCGACAGGCCCGTCGCCCGTATCGATGATGCCGATCGCAACCTCAACACCCGTGATGCGTTGCTCGATGAGGGCAACGTCGCAGTACGTGTAGGCGAGCACCATGGCGCGACGCAGCTCGTCGTCGGTATTGACCAGGCTCACGCCCTGCGCTGAGCCGCCCTGGGCCGGCTTGACGGCCAAAGGGGGCGGAAGCTCCCCGCGCACGACCGACAACACACTCTCGGCGCCGAGCTCGCGAAACGCATCGCGCGTGAGGGCGATCGAGTGTGGGGTCGGAACCCCCGCGCGCTCGACGATGGTCTTGGCGCGGGGCTTGTCCCAGGCGAGCCGTGTTGAGCTCGCGGATGATCCGACGTAGGGCAGCCCGAGAAACTCGAGCAGGCTGCGCAAGGCACCGTCTTCGCCGCTCGCGCCGTGCAGAGTGGGCCACACGACATCGGGCCGGGTGGCGAGGAGCGCGGGCAGCAGAGCGGCATCCGGGTCGAGCAGAGTCACCTCGAGCCCGTGGGCGGCAAGGCCGTCGGCGACACGGCGCCCCGACTTGAGCGAGATGTCACGCTCGTGCGAGATGCCGCCGGCAAGAACGACGACGCGCTGGGCGGGAGAGGGAGCGGGGGAGTCGGTCATGAGCGCAGCATCCGTCGTCAAGAGAGGTTGGGCGGCGGGCTCGCCACGTGCGGGTCGTAGGCGGGCACGGCGATGGGTCCTGTGGTCGCGAAGGTCTCGAGCAGTTCTTGTTCGCCGCGCACGACCGTGGCAAGGCGACGGATGCCCTCGCGCACTTCGGCGGGTGGCGGGTAGCAGAACGCGAGGCGCAAGTGCCCGCGGCCCGAGCCGTCGGCGAAGAACGCCGTGCCCGGCGTGTAGGCGACGAGCTCTTTCACGGCCCGCGGCAGCATGGCCTTCGAGTCGAGGCCCTCGGTGAGGGTGACCCACACGTAGAAGCCGCCGTTCGGCACCGTGTAGCTGAGATCGGGCAGGTACTGCTCAAGGGCATCGATCATGGCGTCGCGACGCCCGCGGTAGAGCGAGCGAAACACGTCGATCTGACCGCGCCAGTCGGCGTGGTCGAGGTAGTCACTGATGACCATTTGGTTGAGCGAGCTCGGGCTGAGGATGGCGGCCTCAGCCGCAAGAACGAGCTTTTCTCGAATAGCGTGGGGAGCGAGAGCCCACCCGACCCGGAAGCCGGGTGCCAGGGTCTTCGAGAACGACCCGAGATAGACGATCCCGTCGGTCTCGACACTGCGCATGGCCGCCGGCGCCGGGCGGTCGAACCACAACAGGCCGTAGGGGTTGTCTTCGAGAATCAGGATGCCCGCCGAGCGTGCAATGTCGATGATCTCGAGGCGGCGCTCGCTCGAGAGTGTCACGCCCGCAGGGTTGTGAAAGTTGGGGATCAAGTACAGCAACTTGAGCTGCTTGCCCGCGGCACGCAGCGACTGGATGCGCTCAGTGAGCGCCGCAGGGATCATGCCGTCGGCATCCATCGCGATGTGGGCGACTTCGGCTTGGTACGAGCGGAAGATGCCCATCGCGCCGACATACGAGGGCGACTCGGCGAGCACGACGTCGCCGGGGTCAAGAAAAAGCTTGGCGACGAGGTCGAGGGCCTGCTGCGAGCCCGTCGTCACGACGAGGTCGTCGACGCCCGCCCGAATGCCCTCGAGGGCCATGATCTCGAGGATGTGCTCGCGCAACTCGGGGGTTCCTTGACCAGAGCCGTACTGCAGGGCAGCGGGGCCGCGGTCGCGCATGACCCGCTCCATCGACTCGGTGACGGTCGCGAGCGGCAACGCTGACACATAGGGCATACCGCCGGCGAGAGAGACCACTTCGGGGCGTGAGGCCACCGCAAACAGGGCCCGAACCTCAGAGGCGCTCAGGCCAGACGTGCGCGCGGCATAGTGCCCGTACCACGGGTCGAGGTTGGTGCCCTCGCGGGAGATCGTCATGCTGTGCCCGTTCTGGATGAGTGGCGCGCTACCAGTGCAGAGCGCCCTCACGGCGGCTCCCCCAGAGCACGTGGGTTCAAGAATACGGGCCAGACGCCGAGAAGCCCGCCCCCGGTGGGGGGACGGGCTTCTTGTGGGGGAACTCGCTAGGCCAAGAACTCGGCCAGGTCAGCCTCGAGCGCGGGCTTGGGCTTCGCACCAATGACGGTCTTGACGACCTCGCCACCACGGAAGACCTTCATCGCCGGAATCGACGTGATCTGGTACTTCATGGCCGTCTCGGGGTTTGCGTCGACGTCAAGCTTGACGATTTCGAGCTTGTCGGGGTGCTCGGCCGCGATCGCGTCGAGGATGGGCGACACGGCGCGGCACGGGCCACACCACTCGGCCCAGAAGTCGACCATGATTGTCTTCTCGTTCTTCAAAACCTCGGCCTCGAAGGTGGCGTCGGTCACATCGCGCGTGCTCATGGGTTCTCCTTGTGTCAGGTGGTCAGATTAGGCCGACGCGGTTGCCGCAGTGCGGCTGGCGTCGTGAACGGTCTCGAGGTAGTGCTGCGCGTCGAGAGCAGCCACCGTGCCGCTCCCGGCGGCGGTAATGGCTTGCTTGTAGGTCGGGTCAACGACATCGCCCGCGGCGAAGACGCCCGGCAGGCTCGTGCGCGATGAGCGGCCATCCACGGCAATCGTGCCCTGCTCAGTGAGTTCAAGCAGGCCGTGCACGAGGTGCGTGCGCGGGTCGGCGCCGATCGCGACAAAGACTCCCTGCACATCGAGGACGCGCTGCTCGCCCGTGACGGTGTCGACGATGCCGATGCCGCTCACGAGGTCTGCGCCGAGAATCTGGTCGACGCGCGCGTTCATGATGAACTCGATCTTTTCGTCGGCCTTCGCCCGATCGATCATGGCGGCGGATGCTCGAAAGTTCTCGCTGCGGTGGATCAAGTAGACCTTGTCAACGAAGCGGGTGAGGAAGGTGGCTTCTTCCATCGCCGAGTCGCCGCCACCAATCACCGCGACGGTCTTCTGACGGAAGAATGCCCCGTCACACGTGGCGCACCACGAGACTCCGTAGCCGCTCAAGCGGTCTTCGTCAGGCAGGCCGAGCTTGCGGTAGGCCGAGCCGGTCGCGTAGATGACGGCGTGAGCTTCATGGCGGTCGCCGTTGCCGAGAGTCACGGCCTTGACGGGCCCGTCGAGCTCGAGCGACACGACGTCGTCATAGACGATCTCGGCGCCAAACTTCTCGGCCTGCTGCTGCATGCGGGTCATGAGGTCGGGGCCCATGATGCCGTCGGGGAAACCCGGAAAGTTCTCGACCTCGGTGGTCTTCATGAGCTCGCCGCCGAACTCGACCGAGCTCGCGATGACGAGCGGCGACAGGTTGGCGCGAGCGGCGTAGATGGCTGCGGTGTAGCCCGCGGGGCCAGAACCAATGATGATGACGTGACGCATGGGATTCCTCACGAGGTCGTCGGCCGCGGAGTGCGTCCGACAGAAGCAGTAACCCAGCATAGGGGGCCGGTATTCCGCGGCCCGGGGAGTTCACAGAGCGTTCATCGGTGCCGTCGGCGGTGCGCTAGCGGTTCAAGCGGCGACGCACGAGTGCCACAGCACTCGTCGCTTCAGGAACGCGCATGGCGAGCAGCGCCCCACCGTAGACGGCAATCATCGGCAGAGCGATGAGCGCGATGCTGGCCGCTGCGCCGCCGACCGTGTCGCGGGCGAATCCACTGTCGCTGAGGGTGCCGAGCGACCACCCGACCAAAAGACCCGTGAGCAGGGATGCCGCGCCGGCCACGATGAACTGGGCGGTGCGGCGGGCGATCAGGGGGGCATCCAGCGAGCCAATGCGGCGGCGCAAGGCCACGCCACCAATGAACATCTGGAAGAACGCCGCGGCCGAGGTCACGAGTCCGATTCCCGGAACGATCCACGCGGTGGGCAGCAGGCTGCAGAACAGCGCGCCGATGATGAAGAAGAGGGTGTGGGCGGCCTGCAACCAAAACGCGGTGCGCGTGTCGTCGATCGCATAGAACACGCGCTGCATGACGAAGTAGACGCTGAACGGAACGAGCCCCACGACGAACGCGATGAGCACAATCGCGATCTGGTCGATAGCGGCAGCGTCGAAGATGCGACCGAACGGCACGGCGACGGCGATGAGGCCGACGGTGGCGAGCGTCATGAAGAGCGCCGTGAGGCGGATGGCCTCGTTGGTGTCAACGCGCACCGACTCGCGGTCGCCGTCGCGTGCGTGCGTGCTCATGCGCGTGAGGTAGGCAGTCACGAGCGAGACGACGACGATGGAGTGCGGAAGCATGAAGAGCAACCACGCCGTGCGCATCACCATGAGCGAGGCATCGTCGGGCGTTGCCGCGATGGAGGCAACGCGCGTCTGCACGATGCCACCAATTTGCATGACGATGATCATGGCGAAGACCCAGCCGGCCGCGCGGCCTGTCGCGCCGAGCCCGGCGCCCCGCCAGCGGAAGTCGGGTCGGTAGCGCAAGCCCGCATGTCGCCAGAACAGCACGAGCACGAATGCTTGGGCGGCGACCCCGAGGGTGGCGGTGCCGGCCAGCACGGCGATCATCTCGGGCGTCCATGCCGTGGCATCGCTGACGTCGGCGTCGAACAGCAGGCCGAACGCGATCATGCCCCCGATGGCCACGAGGTTGTTGACCGCGGGTGCCCACGTGAACGGCCCGAACACCCGGCGCGCGTTGAGCACCTCGCCAAACAGCGTGTACAGCGCATAGAACAGCACTTGCGGCAGGCACCAATAGGCAAATGAGACGGCGAGAGCCATCTCGTCGGGCGTGAAGCCGCGAGAGCCTGAGCTGTCGGCCGATGCTGCATAGAGGCTCACGAGAAGTGGGGCGGCGAGGGTTGCGACAACGCCGGCGACGAGAAACACGACAATGCCGATCGTCACCAGCCGGTTGATAAATCGCTGACCGCCATCGGCGTCAACGCTTGCCCGCACGATCTGTGGAACGAGCACAGCGCTCAGCACACCGCCGGCAACGATCGCGTAGATGTTGTTGGGCAACTGGTTGGCGAGGGCAAAAGTGTTGGCTCCTGAGCCGAGCGCGCCGAGAGTCGTCGTGAGCATGACAGCGCTGATGAAGCCGAGCACGCGCGACACGAGGGTGCCCGACGCCAGAACGAGGCTCGCGCGGCCGACACCGCCCTCGCTCGTGGTGGTCACTCCGGCTCCGCCCGGCGACGGCGTCGCTTGCGAATGTCGCGCGCGATCCCGAAGCCCAGAAGCAACACCAGGGCGATCGCGATCGCGATCGTTCCGGCGGTCTCCCATCCGGCCTGCAGATTGAGCGAGACACGCTTCGAGTCGCCAACGATTCGATCGTCGGCATCGCGCACGCTGATCGTAATGTCGACTTGACCGTTGGTCAGCGACTCAACCGGAACTAACGCTCGAGTCTGTGACCGTGGCTCAACGAGGGCCTCCACACGGCTATCGAGAACGCGCAATTGTGTGGAGTCAGGCTCGACCTTGACGAAAACACGCACCGCGACATCAAGATCGTTCTGCACGGTGATCGGCAGCGAGGCGCGATCGGCGAGCAAGGTGATCTTGCTGCTTTCGATAACTCGTACCGACGAGCGCAGCGTGGTCGAGTCGCGAGTGAACTGGTGAAGCGCGTCAACCGAGCTCTCACCCCAGCCGAGCGACAGGGCGGCGAGCAATTGCAGCCGGCGAAGATCGGTGATCGCTGTCGGATTCACCGCGATGTTCGCGAACGTACGGTCATTGGCTTCGGCGTCGAGGGCGCCTCGCACGGCACCGCTCAGGGCCTCATCGGCCAGCGGGTCGATCACGCTGGAAGAGACGGCGGGTCGACTCAGGGCCTGCGTCACTGAGGCTCCTGCTGACCACGGCAGCGCCACCGTTTGCGCAATGGTGTCGATCAAGCGATCCGTGCCCGCAAGGCGGTCGCGAGCCAACGGAATGATGGCGGGGATACCGGGCTCGGTCGAGGCGCTGGCCGCCAATATCGCAGACACGCGCGCCATCGCGCGGTCAAAGCGCTGCTCCGACACGGCGAGGC
>JAAFHT010000139.1 GCA_013297625.1 Actinomycetota bacterium
TGCGAACGACGGGAGAACGACAGCCCAATGAAGCACCTGTTCGCGCCACGGCGGGTTGACAAACCCGCCGCTAACGACGCTCGAACGAGAGCCCAGTGAGGCAGCTCTTCGCGCCACGGCGGGTTTGTCAACCCGCCGTGGCGCGAACAGGTGCTTCATTGGGCTGTCGTTCTCCCGTCGTTCGCGGCGGGTTTGACAACCCGCCGTGGAGAACCCCGCGTTTCATTGGGCCGTTCGCTCGCTCGCTGCCCCGCACGATCTGCAATCACACCCCGCGGGGGGGCGTTCGGCGCGAGCACCTGCAGCCGGGGGACGGGGGACGCATCGCTTGCCTTCCACCGGCGTCACGTAGCGTCCCGCACGAGTCGTGGGTCCTTGTTCAACCCAAAGCGATCAAACTTGAACAAGCGATCGGGCTCGAACGGCATAGTAAGGTCAACTTAACTTGCTGGGTCAGCTGGGCTGAACTGCATCTCGATGACCAGCTTCGCGAGCAGGCCACGCACGAGGGGACCAGGGCTACGCTGACCGCGGCGGGGATGCGTCGAGCGCTCGGCTACGCCGGGTCGGCGTTGCGACCCGTGAGTCCAGCGGCGGCGAGCACTTCTCGAAAGCTCAGCTGGCTGCCGGTCATGTCGATGACCGAGAACTCGGGTGCGACGCGCGCCAACCATCGCGGAACCGATTCGGGCGTTGAAGGAATCGGGATATCCGCATCGACCGCGGGTTGTGCGAGGTTCTCGCGGCACACCAGCATCGGGTTCGCGTCGTAGTTGGTCGAGCACCCCGTTATCCCGACACTGCCGAAAGTACTCGTAAAACGTCGACCAGTTTGGCAAGTCGTGCGGCATCATCCTCCACGGAATTCCGGAACGCACGACGTACAGCAGTCCGTTCACGATCTCTCGTCGATCAATGGGGTCTCGACCTGGGCTCGGCTTGGGAGCTGGCACGAGATCACGCAGCAGTTCCCACTGCTCATCCGTTACATCGGTTGGGTACGAAGCGCTGCTCATCAACGCCTACTATGCCGCGTTTTTCCACTCCAACAAGCTCTTGGTCTACCATGGTGCGTCGCCGCGGCACGCGACGGACGCGGAGAACGCATCGATGAGCATTGACCAAAGCGTGGAGCAGTTCTTCGAGATCGTGGTCAGCACGATCCAGCGCGAGGACCTGACGTTCCGAACCCTGATCGCGGGCCGCGTTGGCTACGAGGACTACTGCCCCGGCGTGGCGGGAGTGTTCGAGACAAGCCTCATGTACGAGGTGTTCAAGGCCCTCCTCGCGGCGCCGTTTGCATCGGGCCACGAGATCCACTGGGAGTCGTCGTGGGGCGACGCGGAACGGACGCGCAACGACATCCAGTTTTGCCGCTTGGGAAAAGGGAACCCGCCCGTGGCCGTGGAGGCGAAGTGGTGGGCCGACAGCCCGCAGGGCGTGATCGACGACGCGCGAAAGCTCCAGGCGCAGTTCCAGGGAAACGAGAAGGGGCGTGGCTACGTGCTCATCCTCCACGTCCGGGCCAAGGAGTCGAGGCGCTGGTCGCTCCGAGATCTCTGCGAGCGCCAGCTCGCGGAAGGCATGGAGCTCGCGAAACTGGCGACGCGCATCGAACACGCGCAGGAGATCCCGACGCGGCTCCGAGGCAACGTCCCTGGGATTCTCGACATCCTCCTGCTGAGGGTTCGTAGGTCCCGATTGGAGTAGTGCGCGAACACGCCCCGCTTGTCCCACTCCTCTCCACCGTGGGCGACCGGAGCCGGCAAGCAAGCGCGATCCTCGTGATCGACGTACAGCCCGAGCGGCTGGGCGAGCTGCGGCCCGTGGTGGTGCGCAGATTGGTGTCAGTGTAGCGTCAACTGGGTGCGGTTTTCATTCGAGCATCACACCACCGTAGTGGTGGTCACGTTCCAACTCCGCGAGTTCGACGAGAGGCTGAAGGCCGCCGGGTCCCCCGAACAGCGGTGCGCCGACCAAAAGGTGAGGAAAACTGGCAGCGCAACTGCGATCCACGCGAGCGATTTTATGGCCCTTCGGCGAGCCGTCCGGCTGACTGCGCTTTACTCCCCGTTGAACTCCCGCTTCCAGACCTCGGCGTCGCCCGCCGCGTCGGCGTCGCGAAGCCGCTGCAGGACCCGCCCGACGGCGGTTGCGATCCGGACACGGTCGCTGCTGTTCGCGTCGCCCAGTTTGTCGTCGACGTGGCGCGACTGCCCAGTGGTCTCGCGGATCGGCGTGCGCACCCGCTCCGCGACCTGGGCGCAGAAGTGGACGAACATGTCCTTCAACGAGCGGGCCCCGTCGTAGCTGCGGAAAGCCTCGATCGCCAGCGACTCGACGTGGTAGCCGCTGAGCCGATTCGCCTTCGGGAAGTTCCCCTGGAGTGACTTGAAGAGCTTCACGACTGGCACGACGTTGCACCCGCAAGACTGGTTCACCTCGGTGAGCTTGCGCGCGAACCGGTCGGGGCGCACCACGTTGCTCCACTCGTCGTCGCCCGGCACCTTGATGCGAATGCCCGTCGCAGTGCGCTGCGCGGGCAGCAACTGAATCTCGATGCCGTCGGAGAACTTGACGCTCACGGCAAGTGCTCCGGCCTTCACCTCGGTCAAGGGGAGACGCGTTCGGATGCGGGCCGTGAATGCGTCGAGCAGTTCGCCCGCGGAGAGCCCGGCCAGCGACGAGTCGCTCACGATGGCGAGGACGTCAACATCACTCAAGCCGTCGACGAACGTGTGCTTGCGCACCGAGCCCCCGAACAACAGGTTGAGCTCGCCGGCCTCGACGTCCTTGCTGATCGCGCCCTCGAGCGTGGCCAGGTGGGTCTTGACGGCGTCGATGTTGCGGTCGTTGCAGCCCTTGAGTTCGTCCGATAGGCACGCGTTGACCTGGGTCGCGTAGCCCGCTGCTGCGGACGAACGCGCGGTCTCCGCGGCGACCCGCCGTGCAACCTCGCGAGTCCTTGGCGGTTTGTTCCATCCACCACTACTTCCGCCCATCGAAGACCTCCGGAACCCATGCGCCTGCTGCCCGGGCGAGTTCGACGACACGCGAGAAATTCGCGCCAACCCCCTTGCAGGTGAGCAACGGAACGACATCGCCGTCGACGAGCGTGCGGAGAGCGCGCTGCATCTGGCGGAGCACCACCAGATTGTCGAGGCACTGCCGTCGGCAACGAGTCGCGTCGAGTTCATGCCACTCGCCCGCCGCGATCGCGGCCTCACTGCCGTACACGGGCACCGTGCCGAACGCGAAGCGGAGCCACGCGAGTCCGTCGAAGATGTCTGCACCGCAGAGGAAGTACGCCGCGATCGCGAGTGGGGTGAGGCAGCCGAAGACGTGAATCGGCACGTCAACCCCCGCGGACGCGAGCCCCCGACGGAGCCGTACGAGCGCACAGCACCGGTCGAGGGGCGATGCCCCCAGTTCCTTCTCGGTCACCCCGAGCGCGGCGAACGTCGCCAGTCGGTCTGCAACTCGCACGACCCGTTCGACGTCGAGCCACACGTCGCCCGGGTTCTCGGGCTTGACGAGCATGTCGACGGCGAGGCCGCGCGAGCCGAGCTGGGCGATGGCATCGCCGATCTGCGTGTCGAGCGGACTGGCGCCTCGACAGTCGAAGCTCACCGCGAGCCGCAGCGTCGTCGGCAGCAGCCGGTCCAGCAGGCGCCCATAGTCGTCGGGGCTCCATGGCCGACCGACGCGCTCGTCGAGGTAGGGCTCGCTGAGATCCCCACACAGCCGGGCC
>JAAFHT010000111.1 GCA_013297625.1 Actinomycetota bacterium
GCCGCGACGTCGGACACGCGTGCTCCTTGGGGTTTCTCGAAAACGGACGGGCGAGTCGCGCCCGTGGCTCGCCCAACTCTACTGGCGGGGTCTGCATGCTCGGGCGACGCCGGGTGCCGCTGTGACCGTCGCTAAGTGATCACGAGACCGAACGCCCCAGCGATCGACTGCATCCAGGCCAGCACGACATCACGATCGAAGGCCGCGGCCCAGGCGATGGCGATCTGCAGCACAGCGACGAGGTCAACAAGCACATTGGTGAGGGGTGTGCGCGCGGCGGGGATCATAGTGATCGCGAGAAGAGTCAACAGCGTGAAGGTGATTCCTGCCGCGCCCGGGTGAAACGCGCCGAGCAGAAAGGCGCCGGTGAGCAGGGCCAACACGATTGTCGACACCGGGATGGCCGCCGGGCGCCGCACGATCGCTGCGACGAGCCACGCGCTCGCGACGGGCGCGACGAGCAACCAGCCCGTCGGCGTGCCGTACCCCGCAAGGAGCGTGTCCCAGGCGTCAGGGATGCCGCTCACGATGCTCTGCAGCTCTTGCTGCGGCCAGAGCGAGCCGAAGAACAGAACGTTGAGAAACATCATGGTCGCGAACGCACCGAGAGTCGGGAAAGCGATGACGAGCATGTTCGCCGCACGGAGTCCCGGCGCCGACGCTCGACCGTGTCGGAGGAACGGTGACGCGAGTACGGCGACGAGAGCGAACATAATGCCGATCGGGTCGCTGAGTGCCGACAGCATGATGAGAATGCCGGCGCGAAACCCTGACTCGGTGTTGCCCCAGTTGACGAATCGCACGAGATCGGCCAGCGCAAGGCCGAAGAACGTCATGGCCAAAAACCCGGGCAGGTTCTCGAGGGCGAAGTAGACAAACAAGGGGTTCGCCGCGAGAGCGATGATCAAGATCGTTCCGGTCGACCGAGGAATCGACCGCTGCGCGATGATCTCAGCGACTTTTTGCAGCAAGAAGCCCGCGGCGATCGCGCCAATGATGCTCAGCCCGAGTCGGCCAAAGGGATTGCTCGCGGCAACAAAGGTCGTCACGTGCGGGTAGAGCAACGCCAACCACTCGGCATCACCCCGCGTCCAGTCGATGGCGGCCACGTCGTCCATGAGGTGGGCGTTGGGCGAGGTAGTCGGGCGCGGAACACTCTCGAACAGCAGGGCGAGAAGCAC
Source organism: Actinomycetota bacterium (assembly GCA_013297625.1). Lineage (GTDB taxonomy): Bacteria > Actinomycetota > Actinomycetes > Actinomycetales > Microbacteriaceae > Microcella. Next base: position 1,182 of record JAAFHT010000111.1, read on the forward strand.
GAGAGGTGTCGCGAGACCCAGGCGCAGCATCCATCGCGCCACGGGGTCACGCGGAAAGGGGTCGAGTCGAGTGCGCGGCGCCGTGCGGTTGCGGCGATCGCGGCGCAGCTCTCGCGACTCAGTCGTGCTGGACATGCGTCGTGAGTCCGTGTTCGGTCTTTTCCCAGTAGTGGGGCTTCGTGAGCAGCTGCCACAGGCCCTTGTAGGCCGCGATCGAGTGCAAGAGCCAATACACCGGGTTGAGGAGCGCCCACAGCACGAGGTGGAACGTTCCGCGCTTGTAGGGGCCCATCATCGACAGGTAGATCATGATGACGTTGCCGAAGACGAAGTTCAGCAGCGTGAGCCACAACAGCCACAGCGGGAAGAGCTCGATGAGCGCCCCCACGGGCAAGAAGATGGTGAACACCGTCACGATGTAGAACGGAATCACGCCCAAGAAGGTCGCCGGGGTGCCGGCGATCAAGAGCACGAAACTCAAGAATCGCCGCAGTCCAATCTGTCGGATCAGCGCAAGCGGCTGCCGCGCGTGCACGAGAGTCGTCTGCATGTAGCCCTTGATCCACCGTGAGCGCTGCCGAATGAAGTTCGGAATCGAGGTATTCGCCTCTTCCATCGTCGTCGAATTGATGACGCCCACGCGATACCCCAGAGCACTCGCGCGAATGCCAAGGTCAGCGTCTTCCGTGACGTTGTACGGGTCCCAGCCCCCCAGCTCGATGAGCGCCGACGTGCGGAAGTGATTGGAAGTTCCGCCAAGCGGAATCGGCAGGTCGCCCAAGTCAAGCCCGGCGAGCATGTAATCGAACCAATAGCTGTACTCGAGCGTGAACATGCGCGTGAGCGCGTTTTCGCGGTCGTTGAAGTAGTTCAACGATGCCTGCACACACACCGTTTCATCGCCGCCCCGGCGGAATGCGACTACTGCTTTCTTCAACTGATCCGGGTCAGGAGTGTCTTCGGCGTCGTAAATGACGAGAAAGTCGCCCGTGGCGAAGAACAGGCCCACATTGCACGCGCGCGGCTTCGTCTGGGGCTGGCCCTTCGGAATCGTGACGATGCGAAAGTGGGGCGGCGGGTTCGAGGTGAGCACGGCATCCCGCGTCTCATCGTCTTCTTCTTCGATGAGAATGAGCACCTCGAGCTTCTCGGTGGGGTAATCGAGGCCCCCGAGGTTGCGAATGAGTTGGCCGACAATGTTCGCCTCGCGAAACACCGGAACGAGCACGGTGTACCGCGGCAAGTCGCGATCAACGAGCGCGTGCACCTGAGCTTTCGTGATGCGCTCGACGACGTCGTAGCGCGCGCCGCGCATCGCCACGAGAAACTTGAAGCTCGTGCCGGCGAGAAAAACGATGCTCATGATCGCGAGCGCCGCGATGGCGGTTTGTGCAGGCCAAAGAACGGCCGCAGCAACCACCAGAACGGCCGCGAGAGCCCCGATAACCTTCTGGCTTCGACTGAACGTGATGCGCGCCGACATGGCCGGGTTCTGTCGCCACAACTCATTCGCCGCGTCGTCAGCGATCTCGGCGTGAAAGAGCCGAAGGCACGCGTTCTTGATGTCCCATGAGGTCGTGGCGACGAACTGCAGCTCACCACCGCCGAGCAGTGAACGGATGCGCTCAACCCGCTGCGGGGCCACACCGCGGGCGGTGGCAACGATGATCGTGCCGGCAACGTTGCGTTTCAGGGGCAGCCAGTTCTCGGCGAGGTACTGCTGACCCGGAACCCGCCGCACGAGGTCGTCATCAAACTTGACCGCCGCGAGGTCGACGGGATGAATCCCCCACGAGTGCGCCTCGGCGAGCAACAGAGTCTCAGAGTCGAGCAACCCCTGGCTGATGAGAACCTGGTCGATGTGAGCGCCCGTGCGCTGCTTGACCTGGCGCGCGTAAGCGAGGTTCTCGGGCGTTACAAGACCCGCATCGAGCAACAGCTGCGCGAACGCCTCACTGTCGGTCACGCCAGGCGCCGACGGCCCTCCCCCCAGAGTCATGCCGTAAGCCTAGGCAACGAAGGCAAAGGATGCTCGCCCCCTAACGGGGTAGAGAAGAGTGGTGAACCGATGGTGGGCGATACTGGGATCGAACCAGCGCGAGCGCTACAGCGCTTGCGAGGTCGCTGGTTCGAGACAAATGATGGTGGGCGATACTGGGATCGAACCAGTGACCTCTTCCGTGTCAGGGAAGCGCGCTACCGCTGCGCCAATCGCCCATTCGCATGGGGTGTAACCGGTGGTACGGGTATTGCTCTTGCGTGTGAGGTGGCGACGGGATTCGAACCCGTGTGCACGGCTTTGCAGGCCGCTGCCTCGCCTCTCGGCCACGCCACCGTGGGCAACAGCCCACCTCACAGAGGGCCATTACTCGAGCGGATGACGAGATTCGAACTCGCGACCCTCACCTTGGCAAGGTGATGCGCTACCACTGCGCCACATCCGCATTTCGCGCCCGTAACCGGGTGCAGTGAGACTCTAGCCCACGATTTCGGTCTGGGCCAAACCGACCCGCCCTGCCGCGTCATCGAGCTCGGCGCTGTTCCGAAGCGCCCCGCGGTTTATGGCAGGATAGGGGCGCACGGGCGATTGGCGCAGTTGGTAGCGCGCTTCCTTCACACGGAAGAGGTCATCAGTTCGAGTCTGGTATCGCCCACCACCTCCTCTCTCACATCTCCTATGGGCCTCGGCGCCGCGTTGTCGTCAACTCGTTCGACCGCGCCGTGAATCGGCGCCCGGAGACGCCAAAGGGCGCTACCTCCTGTCGGAAGTAGCGCCCCGGTTCCCGCGAGCGGGAGGTGAAGCAGAGTGCTTACTTGGCGTCGAGAACGTAGCCGGCTTCGCCGTGCACGATCGGGTCGATACCCGCGATCTCGTCTTCTTCGGTGACACGGAAGCCCATGGTCTTCTCGATTGCCAGGCCGATGATGAAGGCCATGACGAACGAGTAGATCATCACCGTGAAGGCGGCGATCGCCTGCACGAGCAGCTGCGTGAACGAACCGCTGTAGATGAGGCCGGTGCCGTTGGCGAAGAAGCCCAGGTACAGCGTTCCGATGAGACCACCGATGAGGTGGATTCCCACGACATCGAGCGAGTCGTCGAAGCCGAGCTTGAACTTCAGGTCGACAGCGAGGGCGCAGAGAGCACCCGCGAGGAGGCCGAGAACGATCGCCCACACGGGAGTCAGCGAGGCACACGCGGGGGTGATGGCAACGAGACCAGCAACGGCACCCGATGCGGCACCGATCGAGGTCGGCTTGCCGTCCTTGATCTTCTCGACGATGAGCCAAGCGAGCAACGCGGCAGCCGGAGCAGCAATCGTATTGATAAACGCGAGGGCGGCAACGCCATCAGCAGCGAGCTCCGAGCCGGCGTTGAAGCCGAACCAGCCGAACCACAGCAGACCAGCGCCGAGCAGCACGAATGGCGGGTTGTGAGGAACGTGCGCACCCTTGGCGAAACCAACGCGCTTGCCGAGAACGAGAGCAAGAGCGAGAGCAGCTGCACCCGCGTTGATGTGCACCGCGGTGCCACCAGCGAAGTCGATCGCGCCGACGCCGAAGAACTCCTGCATGCCGTAGGTGATCCAGCCACCGTCGGTGAAGGCGAGCGTCTCGGGGTCGAGCGTGAAGTTGAACACCCAGCTCGCGACGGGGAAGTAGACGATGGTCGCCCACAGACCCGCGAAGAGCATCCAGGCACCGAACTTCGCGCGGTCAGCGATGGCACCCGAGATGAGCGCCACGGTGATGATCGCAAAGGTCGCCTGGAAGGCAGCGAATGCCAGCGGCGGGAACGCCGCACCCTCGGGAACCTCGAGGAGGCTCGCGAGGCCCAGGGCGCCCGTGTCGATGCCGATGAGGCCGTCGATGCCGACGTTGTTGGCAAAGCTGATCGCGTAGCCGTAGAGAACCCACAGCACGCCGATGAGGCCGATCGCGCCGAAGCTCAGCATCATCATGCTGATGACGCTCTTGGCCTTGACGAGTCCGCCGTAGAAGAACGCGAGCCCGGGGGTCATCAGCAGCACGAGCGCTGAGCAAATGAGGAGGAAGGCGGTATTGCCCTGATCCATGTCAAACCTCTCTTATGGTGGCAAGGGAGTGCCCGACTCGAGGACTCAGGTTCGGGACATGACTCCCCCGGCGAGTCCGGGCACATGCACAGTGTTGGCTCGAGAGGTTTCGGCAGGTGTGTCGGCATGTTTCCCAGGTGTTACACGCACGGCCCGCAGGTAAACATCGCGTTTCGTGGATGCTCGAATCGCCTAGGAGCTCACCCTGTCGTCGTCGAACACGTCGGGAATGCCGTCACCGTCGGCATCGACCTTCTCGTCGGCGAGTTGCCGCTTGTACTGCCGATTACGCGTGCCGAGCAGGGCAACGGCCAAGAGCGCCGCAATGAGCGAGCCGAGCAGGATTCCGACCTTGCCGACGTCGTCGAGCGCGCTGCCCTGGCCGAAGCTGAGTTCGCTGATCA
>JAAFHT010000104.1 GCA_013297625.1 Actinomycetota bacterium
GTCTGACCCTGATGCGCTTCGCGCTCGAGCCAACTCCCAGCATCTTCTCGGCCGAATGGCGACACCCGGTGATATCGCGAATGCCGCAGTTTGGCTTATGAGCGACCTGGCATCGTTCGTTACCGGGACCGCACTGCTCGTCGACGGCGGTTACTCCGTCAAGCACTGAGCTTCCAACGACTCACACAGCTGTCTTGATCTCGAAAGGATCGAAATGATTTCTGCACGGCGCACGTCTCTGGAGGCAAAAGTTGGTTAAGGGGACTGAAACAACTTGGTGGCACTCCGGAACGGTGTACCAGGTCTACCCTCGCAGCTTCTGCGACTCCGACGGCGACGGCATCGGCGACCTGGGGGGCATCCTCGAGAAGGTGGAGTACTTGCACTGGCTCGGAGTTGACGCAGTGTGGTTGAGCCCCGTCTACCGCTCGCCCCAAAAAGACAACGGATACGACATCAGTGACTATCGCGAGATCGATCCCACTTTTGGCACGCTGTCTCAGGTTGACGAGCTCATCGCCGCACTGAGTCAAAAGGGCATGAAGTTGATCATGGATCTCGTGGTCAATCACACTTCAGTGGAGCACCCGTGGTTCGCCGAGTCGCGGGCGTCAATCGACAGCGAAAAACGCGACTGGTACATCTGGCGCGAGCCGCGTGTGGGCACACGGGCAGGAGACCTGGGCGCCGAGCCTACGAACTGGGAATCGTACTTTTCTCGCCCTGCCTGGACTCTCGATGAGAAGACAGGCGAGTACTACCTCCACCTGTTCTCACCAGATCAACCTGATCTGAATTGGGAGAACCCAGCAGTTCGACAAGAGGTCTACGAGACCATGCGGTGGTGGCTAGACCGAGGCGTGGGGGGCTTTCGCATGGACGTGATCAACCTCATCTCAAAGAAGTATCCACTTGGAGACGGCCCCGTTTCTGTCGAGTCCGGACGGGGAGACGGTCGAGAGTGGTACCTACATGGGCCGCGCCTTACCGAGTTTCTGAAGGAAATGCACAGTGAAGTGTTTGCCGGGCGAGACGCCGGAATAGTTCGCATTGGTGAAACTCCTGATGTCACTGTTCAGCAAGCGCGAGATCTGAGTGAATCTGGCGGTCGCAAACTCGACATGGTCTTCCAATTCGAGCATGTATCGCTAGATCGAGCGCGGGACAATTGGATGCGTCCAGTTCCCTTGGCTCGGCATGAGGTGTACCGCAATCTCGCAGATTGGCAGGATGGGTTGGCGTCCCAGGGGTGGAACAGCCTCTATTGGACCAATCATGATCAGCCTCGTACCGTCAGCCGATTCGGGGACGATTCGCCCGAACATTGGGCGCAATCCGCGAAAACACTTGCAACGGTCTTGTACCTGATGAAGGGGACGGCGTTCGTATATCAGGGCGACGAGATTGGGATGGTCAATATGCCGTTCTCGAGCTTGAATGACTTCGACGACATCAGCGCCGTGGAGTACAGCCGAGCGGCGCTCGACCGTGGGCGTCCCGCCGAAGAAGTATTACGCGACCTTAGTCGCACGTCACGCGACAATGCTCGAACTCCCATGCAATGGACTTCCGAAGTTTCTGCGGGGTTTTCGGCTGGCATCCCGTGGTTTCCCGTGAACCCGAGTGCAACTTGGCTGTCGGTTGCCGCTCAACGAGACGACCCGAACTCGGTGCTGTCACACATGCGCGAGGTCATCGCTGCGCGCTCCAAGTTTGATGCCCTGGCGACTGGTGCATTCTCTGATATTCCTGCGCCTGATTCGCGCCTGGTGGCCTTCGACCGGACTTCGACCGATCAAACCGTGCGGGTCATCGCGAATCTGTCGAGCGAGGCTGTGCGTCTTCCCTCCCTAAACATGGGTGGACTAGTTGAACATGATTCGTTGCGAGTCGGTGTCGTCAGTGCCACCGTGCTGGGCGCATGGGCATCGACCGTATGGATTTCAGCCTGAGGCGGTTTGACATCGACAATGGTCGAATCGAAGGGTCCGAACCATCCGTGACGACACTCTTGTTGCGACCTGTGAACCAGTCGAAAGACGCGGGAGCTCCACCGTGAAGGACTCAATGCGGGGGCCTTCGGCTCGGCAGGTCGGTGGTTACTGAAGGCTGCTTTGGCTGGTTATCCGCATGTGTCGTGTCGGCGTGCAAGACTCAGTGATTCGATTCAGACCTTTCGGAGGCCAGCATGTCGGCGAGTGTGCGTGATGTAGCAGTGCTCGCGGGAGTTTCGGTCGGGACCGTCTCGAATGTGCTCAATCGACCTGAACGGGTGAGCGCAACGACGGCAAGTAAGGTGCTCAGTGCAATAGACGTGCTCGGATTCGTTCGCAATGACGCGGCGCGACAACTGCGCGCCGGGAGTAGCAGGGCTATAGGTTTGATTGTCCTGGACGTTCGCAATCCGTTCTTCAGCGAAGTGGCGATCGGCGCTGAGAGCGGCGCGGTCGAGGCCGGATTTGCGGTCATCCTCGGCAATAGCGACGAAAAGCGTGATCGGGAGTCCAGCTACCTCGACCTGTTCGAAGAACAACGAATGCGCGGCGTGCTGATCACGCCGTTTGGTGACGTCGAGCCGAGGCTGCGTCTGCTTCGAGATCGAGGGATCCCCTCGGTCCTTGTTGACCGAAAATCGAGGTCGGGAGAGTTCCGTTCGGTTTCGGTAGATGATGTTGCTGGGGGTCGACTCGCGGGAGAGCACTTGGTGAGCATCGGACGCCGACGAATCGCTTTCCTTGGCGGACCACTCGGTATCCGTCAAGTCAAGGACCGACTTATAGGCCTCCAGCAGGTAACGCAAGATCTCGACGACGTTCGTGTTGAGATCATCACTGGGAGCAACTTGAGCATCCTGGAAGGCCGCAGGCTCGGCGAATCCATCGCCGCCCGCATACCCAGTGATCGCCCGGATGCGATCTTCGCGGCGAATGACTTGATGGCACTCGGAGCGCTCCAAGCACTTTTCATGCGCGGAGAAATGCGAGTTCCGGAAGACATTGCGATTGTTGGATACGACGACATCGACTTCGCACGAGGTGCCGTAGTGCCGCTGAGTTCAGTGCGCCAGCCCGCCGCACTCCTCGGTCGAACCGCGGTCCAGATGTTGCTTGCTGAGGGGGAACAAGGTGTGGGCATAAGCCGTGAAGTCATTTTCACGCCGGAGCTAGTCGTGCGAGAAAGCACTGTCATCGGGGCTTAGGGCTTTTGTATAACAATCTGCTATTCTCGCCGACATGAGCAGTGACGCCCTCGCCGTGACCCGCGTGCCCGATGCGGTGTACGAGGCGCTGCGCGAGAGCATCCTGAGCCAGCGCGAAGCGCCCGGGTCGGCCGTGACCGAGCAGGCAATCGCCGACCGTTTTGGGGTCGCCCGCCCGACCGCCAAGGTCGCGCTCGAGCGACTCGTGGCCGACGGCCTGCTGCGGCGCGAGGCGCACAAGACCGCGCGCGTTCCCGAGCTGACGCGCGACGACATCGTCGACCTCTACGCCAATCGCGCCATCGTCGAGGAGGCCGCGCTGCGCACCCTTGCCGCGGACGGCGTCGTGCCCATCGCGGCCATCGCCGCGCAACGGATGCTCGCCGACGCGGCCGCCCGCTCCAGTTCCGCCGCGCACGATCGGTTGACCGCCACCACAAGCTCGACGCTGGACGGCGCGGAGTCGCGCAGCGACTCCGCGCGCTCCGACATCGCGTTTCACCGTGCTCTCGTCGAGGCGCAGCACTCTCCGCGGCTCGCTCGCTTGCACGCGTTGCTCATGGGCGAGATCGAACTGTGCACGGGGCAGGTTCAGGCCCACCGACTGCTCGCGCTCGACGACGTCGTCGCCCAACACCAGGGCATTCTCGATGCCGTTGCCGCGGGCGACCCCGACCTGGCCGGCCAACTCACGCGCGCCCACATCGAGGTCGCGCGCGACCGGTTGCTCGCCCGCTACGACTCCGAACATGCAGAGGACTGACCCATGGTGAAACGCCGCTTTCCGCGCCCGAAAGAGCTCGCGCCGCTCATGCGCTTCAAGAAGCCCGAGCTCAACGCGAAGAAGCGCCGCCTACAGGGCGCGCTGACCATTCACGACCTGCGCACGATCGCACAGCGCCGCACGCCGAAGGCTCCCTTCGACTACACCGAGGGGGCGGCCGAGGCCGAGCTGAGCCTCGCGCGAGCGCGGCAAGCCTTCGACGACATCGAGTTCCACCCCGCGATTCTGCGCGACGTGAGCCAGGTCGACACCGGATGGGAGGTTCTCGGCAAGCGCGTCGAGCTGCCCTTCGGCATTGCGCCCACGGGCTTCACGCGCATGATGCACACCGAGGGCGAGATTGCGGGAGCGACCGCGGCGGCCGCGGCGGGCATCCCGTTCTCGCTCTCGACGATGGGCACGACGAGCATCGAGGGCGTGCGCGATGCGGCGCCCGACGGTCGCAACTGGTTCCAGCTCTATATGTGGAAAGACCGCGAGCGCTCGATGCAGCTCGTCGAGCGCGCGGCGGCCGCGGGCTACGACACCCTGCTCGTCACGGTCGACGTGCCCGTCGCGGGCGCACGCTTGCGCGATAAGCGCAACGGCTTCTCGATTCCGCCGGCGCTCACCGTCGGCACGATCGTCAACGCCATCCCTCGCCCGTGGTGGTGGTGGGACTTCTTGACCACCGAGCCCCTCGCCTTCGCGAGCCTCTCGAGCTGGAACGGCACCGTCGGCGAACTGCTCGACGCGATGTTCGACCCCACCGTCACCTACGACGACCTGAAGTGGATCAAAGAACAGTGGCCCGGCAAGCTCGTCGTCAAGGGCGTTCAGACGGTGGATGACGCCAAGCGCCTCACGGCGCTCGGCGTCGACGGCATCACCCTCTCGAACCACGGCGGTCGGCAGCTCGACCGCGCGCCGATTCCGTTCCACCTGCTGCCCGAGGTCGTGCGCGAAGTCGGCAAAGATACCGAGGTGCACCTCGACACCGGGATCATGTCGGGCGCCGACATCGTCGCCTCGGTCGCACTCGGCGCGCGCTTCACTCTCATCGGCCGCGCCTACCTCTACGGCCTCATGGCCGGTGGGCGCGAGGGCGTCGACCGCGCCATCGAGATCCTCGGCGATGAGATCACCCGCACCATGAAGCTGCTCGGCGTTACTTCGCTCGACGAACTCGAGCCGCACCACGTGACGCAGCTGCAGCGGCTGGTGCCGCGAGGCTGAGCGTCACCCACGGGCTGGGCCCCGTCGCGAGGCTGTGGTGGTCGTCGCGGCGGGGCTCCTGGGGGTGCCGTCCGTTAGGAATAGGCGGAACGCACGAACAAGTGGTTCGCTGCCCGGCGCACACTGATCAGGTTCGCGCGACGGCCGGAGTCGGGCGGGAGCGCGAGTCCTTCGATGAGTCCCGGGCGAGGGTTGTCACTGTCGGCCCCCACCATCACGGGGCTGAGCGTCACGAATGCTTCGTCGATGAGGCGCGCCGCGACAAACGCGCCGTACACCCGCGGCCCGCCCTCGCACAGTACGGTCGTCACTCCGAAGCGTCGGTTGAGCTCGCTCAGCCCCAGCGCCAGATCGACCTCGTGAGAGCCAGCGATGATGACCTCGACCGACGCAAGGCCCATCGTCTGCACCTGGCGAGCTCCTGACTCGGTCGTCACGATGACCGCATTAAGGTCATCCTGTTGAAAAGCCGCTGCGTCGCTCGAGACGTCGCCCGTGCGCGTGACGAAGACCTGTAGGGGCGCTGCCGCGCGACCCTCATGGCGACGCAGCGCGGCGAAGCCCTCAGCGTCTGCGGGATAGATGAACTCTGAGGTCCACAGGTGCTCCGACTCGGTGCGCAGCGTGTTCGCGCCCACGATCACCGCATCAGCTCGCGCCCGCAGCAGGCCCATGAGCCACTGGTCATGGGCGTTGAATCCGCTGACGTCACCTCCGCCCTCATGACCCGGAACGGCGAACGAAACGCGGCCGTCGTGCGACATGACGAAGTTCGAATAGCAGTAGATGCCAGACGCTGTCTCCGGCAGTACCCAATCGCCGCGGTAGACGTCGCGGAAGGGGGCGGGCAGGCCGCGGCCCCCATCGATGCTCTCCTCGTGGTCTCCCCCGGCGTCGCTGTCGACGAACAGCTCGAACGGTGAGCCGGGGCCGTGCACGATCATGCCGGGGGCCCGTCGACGACGATGGTCTGGCCCGAGATGCCGCTCGCGCGAGCGGAGCACAACCAGGCGCTGGTCTCGGCGACCTCGGTCGGGGTGATCAACCGGTTGAAGGCGCTCGACGCCGCGAGCGCATCGAGCACTGCCTGCGGTGTCGTGCCGTCGCGGTCGGCGAACTGCTCG
>JAAFHT010000171.1 GCA_013297625.1 Actinomycetota bacterium
CGTGGGCACGCAACTGACCGACGAGGTCGTCGAGGCACTCGGTGCAGGCTTTGCCGATGAGATGCGCGCGGAACACGACGGCCCGACCTTCGAGCTCGCCATCGGGCATGACATGCGCGACAGCTCGCCCACGTTTGCCGCCGCATTTGCGCGGGGGGCGCAGGCGCGGGGCGCATCCGTCATCATGCTCGGGCTCGGCTCGACCGACGAGACCTACTTCGCGAGCGGCCACCTCAACGTGCCCGCTGCCATGTTCACCGCGAGCCACAACCCGGCCACCTACAACGGCATCAAGTTCTGCCGCGCGGGTGCCCAGGGCATCAGCCTCGACACGGGGCTCGGCAGCATTCGCGACCGTGCGCAGGCCTACCTTGCGTCGGGCGTAGATGCGGTGGATGCCCCCGGCACGCTCGTGCACCGCGACGTGCTCGCCGACTACGCCGCCTACCTGCGCGAGCTCGTCGACCTCTCGAGCGTTCGCCCCCTGCGCATTGTGGTGGATGCGGGCAACGGTATGGGCGGACTCACGGTGCCCGCCGTGCTCGGCACGGCCGCGGGTCTGCCCGCTCTGCCCCTCGAGATCATTCCGCTCTACTTCGAGCTCGACGGCACTTTTCCCAACCACGAGGCCAACCCGCTCGAGCCCGCCAACCTCGTCGACCTGCAGAAGGCGGTCGTTGAGCACGGCGCCGACTTGGGGCTCGCGTTCGATGGCGACGCCGACCGCTGCTTCGTCATCGATGAGCTCGGCCAGCCCGTGACGCCGAGTGCCGTCGCCGCGATCGTGGCCTTGCGCGAGATCACGCGCGTGCGCGCTCAGGGCGAGACCGGCGAGATTCGCGTCGTGCACAACCTCATTACCTCGCGCATTGTGCCCGAGACGATTTCGGCTGCGGGTGCCATCCCGGTGCGCACCAAGGTGGGCCACTCGCTCATCAAAGACGTCATGCACGCGACGGGGGCAATCTTCGGCGGCGAGCACTCGGCGCACTACTACTTCCGCGACTTCTGGGGCGCCGACAACGGCATGCTCGCGGCCATGCACCTCATCGCCCAGTTCGGCGCTTACGAGGGGCCGCTCTCGGCGCTTGCCGCGGAGTTCACGCCCTACACCGCGAGCGGCGAGATCAACTCGACAGTGGCCGACGTGCCCGCTGCCTACGCACGCATCGTCGACGCCTTTCACGGCCGCGCCTCGGTCGACGAGTTGGACGGGCTGACCTTCACGGGCGCCGCGGATGACGGCTTCTGGTGGTTCTCGGTGCGCCCCTCGAACACCGAGCCGCTCTTGCGGCTCAACGCCGAGGCGCAGACGCCCGCCACCATGGCCGTCATCCGCGACGAAGTGCTCGCGCTTATCCGCGCCTAGCTCGGCGCCGCACGATCACTTCAGCCACGAGGCTGTTGATCACGAAGCCCACCGCGACGACCCCGGTCTCGCTCGCGGGATCGAGCTCGCCCCCGACGATCGTCCACACGATGGCGACGAGCGCTTGGGTTCCTCCCGAGACCGCGATCGCATACGCGCGCGTCATCTCGGCGCCGTGCGTCGCGAAGGCGCGTCGCTGGATCGCGACGACCGCCCGTACGAGAAACACGATCATCGCCGCGGCGAAGACGACCCGCACGATCGCAGCGGCTCGCTCGTCGGGCGTGCCCGTGAAGAAGACTCCGAGGGGAACGCTGGCAATGGCCGCGACGAAACCCACGGGGATCAGCACTCGACCAGCGTTCTGGTGCCAACCGTGTCGCATGCGCAGCGCCGGAGAGAACTGAAAGGCGCCGACAAGGCAGAACACGCTCATCGAGACGATGTGCGCCACGCTCGCGACCGAGAGAGCGAATGGTTGGCCGACTGCCGCGCCCGCGCTGAGTTCGTTGAGGCGAACAACGCCACCGAGAACGGGGAGAAACCCCAACAGCAGGAGGCCGGTGATGACCGGCCACCCGCTCTTGACGGGCGCCGACCGCCTAGTCGGCGGCACGAGTTCGGGGCCAGGTCGCGGCCGTGCGAAGAATGAACGCGAGCAGAAGAAGTTCGAGCCCGATCGAGATGCCGTAGAAGGCGGCCCACTCCCACGTCTCGCCGACAGCGTTGAACAGAGTGAACGGAATGTAGAGCGACGCGACCACGAGATTCGTGATGCGGTTTGCGCGGGCCGGCAAGATCGCCGAGAGCGCCACCATCATGGCCGGAATCGACACGCTCACGAGAAACACGGTGATCAGCGGGGCGCTGACCTCGAACTCCCACACGAGGCCGGCGAGAATGCCGTCGACC
>JAAFHT010000124.1 GCA_013297625.1 Actinomycetota bacterium
AGCGCGAGGGTTACGCGCTCTTCCAGTCGATGATGAGCGCCATCCGCGAAGACGCCGTGGGCTTCCTCTTCAACCTCGAGGTTGAGGTGACGGGCAGCAAGGGCACCGCGCAGGTGACGGCCAAGGGCCTCAACCAGCCGCAGACGCCGCAGAACCTCAGCTACACGGCGCCGTCAGCCGACGGCGACGTCGAGGTGCGCAACCAGCGCGGCCAAGTGCTGCAGGCGCCGACGGATGCGGCCCGCCAGGCCGCCCCGCAGGTCTCTGCCGCATTCGGTGGCCCGGCCGCCCCCGCGGGGGCCGCGCCGACGCGTCGAGCCCCCCAGGGCCAACCGCAGGGTGGACAAGGCCAGGGTGGAGCGCAAGCCACGGGTGCCTTCGGCCAGAAGACCCCCGCAGCGCCTGCCGGCCCCGCGCCCGTCAACCGCGCCCAGCGCCGCGCCCAAGAAAAGAAGAAGGGCCGCTAGGGCTCTCTTGTCGCCTGCTCACGCCCAGCCTCCAGGTCGCGGCGCGAGAACCTGCGCGACGGGCGCTACGACAATCGCGTGATCAGAGAACGCTGATCGCGCTTGCGCGCCAGCGACGATCGAGGCCCTCGAGTCGGATGGCGACCGCGCGAGCGCGAGCTCGACTCGTGACAATCACCACAGCTTCGATGACGCCATCGCGCGGCTCGGTGATTCGCGGGGCGCCGACCGAGAAGGTGGGGCGAATAACGGGGGCCCCTCGAGCGGCTCGTGCACGAGCACTGATCGACGCCCTGCTCAGGAGTGTGCGATAGACATCGTCTGTCACCCATCGAGCCACCTGCTCGAGTTCACGTGCTCCGGCAAGGATCTCGATGACGCACCGAGTGAGGTTCTCGATGAGCGGTCGAGGGTCGGGCAGGTCTGCGGTCGACGTTGGTTGGTAGTCGAAGAACTCTTCGTGGGCGATTCGGGCACGCGAGCCGCGCCCGAGGGGTTCCTGACGGGCGGATGCGCCGTAGGTGGGGGCGGCCGTGCGCTCGGAGGCGGCGGGCCGGTTGGCGATGGTCGCGGTCGCGATTGATTGGGCGGCGGTCACGGACGGCTCCTGTTCCCCTGAGGCAGACGTGGTGGTCAATCGCCATCCCCCCGGGGCGGTAGACCGATGTGTTCACCCCATTTGGGGTGGCACCACTCAACCAAATGATTCCTCATTCGTAAAGAGGATTTCTCGAACTGTGGAGAACTCGTCGATCAGCGTCGGTAGCCATCGCTACGGTCTCGGCATGCGCTGGGACCACCTCTTCGACGACCTCGCCGGTCAACTTGAGCATGAGCTGGAGTCGGAGCAGGCAGACCTGCAGGCTGAAGAAGAGCGTTTGCGGTTGGGGCGCTTGCCACTGCGCGATCGTCTTGTCGCTCTTCGAGGCGTGGGTGATGCGGCGGCCGCGCGTATCCGGTGCCAGTTGCGGTCGGGAGAAGTAGTTCGCCTTCGCCTCGTCACTGTTGGTCGTGACTGGATGGCGGGCGATCTCGAGGGCTCATCACGGGGCGAGCAGGTGATCATTCCTTTCGCTGCTGTTGACGCGCTTCTTTTGTCTCCCCACCACGCACTGGCGTCGCTCGGTCCGGTTGTCGAGCGGTCAGAGCTCGCGGCGCGACTGGGAGTGGGTTACTTGCTGCGAGATCTCTGTCGCAGACGCGCCACGGTGACGGTGCGCACCTCGACCGGCGAAGCCACCGGAACCATTGACCGGGTCGGTCGTGACCATCTAGATCTTGCAGAACATGACCGCGATGTCGTGCGACGCGTCAGTGAGATTCACCAGGTGCGCGTCATCCCGACCGAACAAGTGGTGCTCGTCGTCGTGTTGTAGCGAGTCCGGTGCGATGCGCAAGGTTCATCGGCGGCTAGGCGCCCCGCCGACCTCCGCGCCGGTCACCGAACAGCTCGGCTACGTCGGCATACTGCGCTTCATGCCAGAGGGCCAAGCGTCGACTCTCGTCATACTTGTCAGCGATAAACGCGTCGAGAACGTGCTGCTCGATGCGCCATTGCCCGATGGTGCCCAAGCGAATAGCGGGCAATTCGCCCGAGCGCACAAGGGCCAGCACCTCGGTGCTCGACAGATTCAGCACGTCAGCCACATCACTGAGCGTGAGAAACCTCCCGAGGGGAGCCCGAGCCGAGTCTGTCATGCCTCGATTATCCGCCCCGGTGCGGTCGTGTGCCCGGAGTGTGGATAACTGCAGCCATCTGTGCCGATGAATCGTCAGTATCGGTGGCGCCCGTTCGCCCCGATCACAGGAGGATTCATGACCGAGGCCAGTTCGCCGACATCCACGGCCCGTCGTCGCCGCCATGTCGATGCTCGATTGCTGGTGGGCCTAGCACTGGTCGCCGCCTCGATCGCCGCAGTGGTGGGAATCGTTGCGGCGAGTGATGAAGGAGAAAACGTACTTGTCGCTCCGCGACTCGTCACCGCAGGAGAAGTCGTCACCCCCAGTGACCTCGAGGTTCGGCGGGTGTCACTGGGAGTCGAAGGTCACGGTTACCTTCGGCCCGATGATGTTCCCCCCACGGGCGTCGTCGTCATCCGCACCATTGGCGCAGGAGAGCTCGTGCCGCTCTCGGCGGTCGGTGACACTCGCGGACCAAGCTCGACGACAGTGGTTGTGACGTTGTCGACCGCCGTGGGCGCGACAGTGCGCCCCGGCGATCTGCTTGATCTGTGGTCAGCGCCCGCTCTCGACGCCGGACGCTTCGGCGCGCCGGTCGTGATCGCGTCGGATGCACAGCTCGTGCGATCGATCGACGAGGAGGGCATCGTGTCAACGACGGCAGCGGGGCGCGTCGAGCTTCTTGTCGCCCGTCGTGACGTGGCTCGCATCCTTCACGCTCTCGCCAACGGCGATGCGCTCTCGGTTGTTCCCTCATCACTCGCGATCGGCGGTTGACATGCTCATCGCCCTGGCGGTTCCGGGAATGGATGCCGACGTACTCGAACTGTCGCTCCTTCGGGCCGGCCACCGGGTTGTGTGGCGCGCCGTCGACCACGACGAACTGCTCACTCAACTCGCACAACGCGCCCCCGAGGTCGTGCTCATCGCCGATCATCCTGCGGTGGCATCAACGACCGTCGTGGGCTCGTGTGATCTGCTCGGCGTGCGTAGCTGTCTCGTCGTCGCCGCCGACGCCCCCCTCTCGGCGGGGGCGCTGCGCTTGGGGTTGCTCGATGTGATTCGACAGGCGGCAGACGGCTCGATCAACCTCGCGGCGCTCGGTGCGCCCGCAGCCGACGCGCCCGCTGACTCGACCGCACGCGAGGGTGTGTCTGCGGTCTCTGTGCCACTCCCGCCAGCCCCTACGGCATCGCCCGCAATAGCCACAGTGACCGGTATGCCGCGTGCCTCTCGTGTCATTACGGTGTGGGGCCCGGCGGGTGCCCCCGGCCGCACGACCGTGTCGATCGGTCTCGCCGCCGAGCTCGCGGCTCGCGGGCTTTCAGTCTGTCTCGTCGACGCCGATACCTACGGCGGCACGGTTGCCCCGGCGCTGGGGCTACTCGATGAGTCGCCCGGTTTCGCCGCGGCCTGCCGACTCGCGGGTACAGAGAGCCTCACGAACGCGGAGCTCGACCGCGTCGCCCAAAGCGCGCCGGCCGCAGATGGCACCTCGTTCACCGTGCTCACCGGCATCGGCCGCCCGCACCGCTGGCCTGAACTCTCGTCGTCGCGCGTGACAGCCGTGCTCGAGCAGTGTCGGCAGTGGCGCTCGGTCGTGGTTGTTGATGCAGGCTTCAGTCTTGAGACCGATGAAGAGATCAGCAGCGATCTGCTCGCGCCCCGCCGCAACGCCGCGACCATTGCCGCGTTGCGAGCGGCAGACGATGTGGTGGCGGTCGGCGCAGCCGATCCGCTGGGGTTGGCTCGTCTGCTGCGCACGAACGCCGACTTGCTCGAGGCGATCGATGGAGCGCGGGTGCGCATCGTGGCGAACCGCGTGCGAGCATCCGTGCTCGGCATCGACCCACACGGGCAAGTGCGGCAGACGCTCGAGCGGTTCGCAGGCATTCGCGACGCCGTGCTCATTGACGATGATCCGGATGCCGCCGACGCCGCCCTGCTCACGGCCCGCCCGGTGCCGCTCGCCGCGCCGCGCTCGTCGCTGAGCCGTGGCATCGCCGAGCTTGCCGACGCGCTCGGGTTTGCGCGCGAGCCGGCGACGGGCGCCGGCCCGCGCTGGGCTCGCCGCCGCCCCGCCCGCGTCGCGGGCTAGGCCTGCCGAGCAGGCGCCGCACAGCGACTAGCCTTTAGGCGTGTCGACGCTCTCTGATCTGGTGCATGAGCACAGCGATGCCGACGAGGTCGACATTGACTGGTTGCACTTGCTCATCGCCGACGGGCAGCTGATCGCCGACCTCGCC
>JAAFHT010000065.1 GCA_013297625.1 Actinomycetota bacterium
CGTGCCGCACGTCATCGAGCAACTGCCGTTGGCTCGTGAGCGCCTCATCCATGCGATCGAGCATCGCGTTGACCGTTTCGGTGAGCGCCGAGACATCATCGCGACCATTGACGGGAATACGTTCGCTCACGTCTTCGGCGGTGATGCGCGAGGCCGTTTCAGAGAGTCGGCGCAGTGGCGCCAGCAGCCGGCCAGCGACGAACCACCCGATGACGCCGATCGCGGCGAGTGACACAAGAGCCAACCAGGCGTAGGTCAGAAAGGCGCCGCCCACCTGATCGACGGCGCGCTGTGCGTCAAGAGCGATCACATACACGCCGAGCTCGGGGTCACCATCAATGTCGACGGGCACACTGACGTAGCGCAAGGTTCCGACGGTCGTGATCGCGGTTCCGACGGTGACCTGGCCCGCCGAGGCTTCGCGCCACGCTCGCTCAATGAAGGCGGGATCGTCTTCGAGGGCAAACGCGGTCTCGACGCCGGGCACGAGCCGTGCCTGCCCGTCAATGATGCCGACACTGCTCTCATGCCGCCCCGGCACAATACGCGACAGAATGTCGTTCAAGGCCTCCGCCGTGCTCGCCGGCGGGGCATCGACCGTGCTGTCGCTGTCTGTCTCGCTATCCGTCGGCGTCGAGGTTCCGGTAACGATTCCGCGGGCTGCCTCGACCGTAGCGAGCAGCTCCGCATCAAGGCCCTCGATAACGCGGTCGCGCTGAACGATCGAGGCGGCGATGCCCGAAACAGACATGCCGAGCGCCGTCACAATGAGAATCACGACAAGAATGCGCGATCGCACCGAGAACCGGGGAAGTGCGGATCGCTGCATCCCACCATTATCGGCGGGCGAGCACGGCTACGCCGACAGATGAGAACACTCTCACCGCGGGCCAGGCCACTCGCGAGCGAGAGCTCGCAGGTCGGCGATCTCATCGGGTTCAATGTGCAGGCTGCCGTCGACGTCACGCACGGTGCCGCTCACCAGCACGAATCGGCCGCTGAGTGCTGCCCGAATCGAGCGCGACGCCCGCGCCGAGAGCACGAGTGGCATGACCGCCGTGCCGTCATCGAGCAGGGCATCGGCCATCATGAGGCCTTCGCGTGCGCGGCGTTCGCCGCCGACGAGCACCGAGCGCCCGATGTGCCGGTCGTCAAGCTCGGCGAGAGGGCTGGCTTCGGCGGCGGCGAGCAAAGCCCGGAAGGGCGAGAGTGACTCGTTCGCTCGAGGTGACGGTGGTCGCACGATGACCGGGGCCGGGGGAATGTCGGAGGCATCGATGAAGAGCAGCGGATGCTCCGCCGAGGCGCGCCGCGACATTCGTCGGGCCATGCTGCACCTCCCGCGCATCCGTCTCGCCGCTCACGACGACTCTATCGAACACACGTTCGAGAGTGGGATGCGCCTCGCTACCGCTCGGCTATTCGCTCAGCAGGCCCACGCGAGCGAGTTGCTCGGCGAGACCGGCGCCGTCGGGAGCCCACACCCACGGGGCCGCCCCTGATGGCGCCTGCTCGCCGTCGAGGTGACTGCGGCCACCCGCGAGCACGGCTTCGGGAGTCGAGAGTTGTCGAATGGCCACAGCGGCCACACTGTCGGGGTGTTCGGCTTCGAATGCCCGGTAGATCGCCTCATCGTGTTGGCCATCGTCGCCGATGAGCACCCACTTGATCGATGGAAACTCGCGTGCCAAGCGAGTAAGGCTGTCGCGCTTGTGCTGCTGGCCGCTGCGGAAGAGCCGGTCGTGCGTCGGCCCCCAGTCGGTGAGCAGCATGGTGCCCGAGGGGTAGAGGTGACGGCTCATGAATCGGTCAAGCGTCGGCGCGACGTTCCAGGCGCCGGTTGACAGGTAGATCACGGGTGATCCGGTGTGCTCGCGCGCGAGGCGCTCGAGGAGCACCGCCATGCCGGGCACAGGGCGACGAGCGTGCTCGTCGAGCACGAACGTGTTCCATGCCGCAAGGAAGGGTCGGGGCAAGGCCGTGACCATGACGGTGTCATCGATGTCGCTGACAATGCCGATGCGGGCATCCGGATCGACCACAAAAATGCGCGCCGTGACGACAGCAGAGTCGGAGGCCTTCAGCGTAATCGTGCGCACTCCCGGTTCGAGGTCGACTTCGAGGTCAACATCGACGACGCCGCCACGGTCGGCGTTGACGGTGAACTCGCGGCCGTCTGCCGTAATCGTGACGGCGCAGTCAGCGACGGGAATGCTCACGAAGCTTCGCCAGCCCCGAATCGTCGTGGGGGTGGGGCGAGACGAATCGGTACGAGTGAGCAAGACGCGACACAAGACCCGCACGAATCCCTTGCCGCCGTAACCGCTGTAGGGAATCACGACGGGCTCGAGGCCGCGTCGCCGCCCCTGCTTTTCGCGCATGCGGTGAAAGCGGTCTTCGAGGGCGACCGCTCGCCGTGCCCACGGTGCACGAGGGCTGAGCTCGGGGCTGTCGCTCGTGGCAGGCACGCACCCAGTGTGTCAGACCGCAGAACGATTGGGGCCCGTCAGAAACCCCGCGAGAACACGCTTGTCGAGCGGGGGTGAACAGGTCTGTGCACTGTTTTCGGCATTCGTATCTCGAATATGAAGTCATAATTAACATCGCGCCAACACGCGATTCTCTCAGGTAGAGGAGTACGCTGGCCGCGTCGAAAGGGAATACCGTGAACGTCATTGAGTCCAGCACGGCACTGCTCAGCACCTCCGCACTCATTCGCAATGAGCCGGTGCAAGCTCGGAGCACCGCTCGCCTCGCCACGTTGCTCGACTCGGCGGCAGCCGTGATCGACGAGATCGGCTACGAGCGCCTCACGACCGCGATGGTCGCCGAGCGCGCCGGAGCGTCGATCGGCACCGTCTATCGCTACTTCCCCGATCGCATCGCGGTGCTGCAGAGTCTTGCTGCCCGCAACTCTGAGCGACTGCTGGGCAGCATCGCGAACGAGCTCGCGGCTGGGCGCCACGCTTCGGCGACGGATGCTGTGCTCGCGGTCGCTCACGCCACCGCCGAGCTGTTCCGCTCCGAGCCGGGCTACCGCTCGATTCGCGTCGGCGACGTGCTCGATCTGCTCCCCCCGCAGGCGGACGCCACGGCCAACGCCGTGGTCGCCGACACCGTGACCGACGCGCTTGTTGCCGGGTACGGCGTGACCGACTCGGCAGACGTGCGGCTCGCGGTGGGCACCGCCATCGAGGTCATCGACGCCCTGGTTGCTCGAGCATTCGCTCGCGCGCCGAAGGGTGACGCACACCTGTTGGCCGAAGCTGACCGCGCCGTGCGCGCAGTCTTGGCTGGCCGCCTCTAGCGACGGTATGCCGTGTGCCGTTGAGAGACGGCCACGGCGTAATCGCTCCATCTGGAGAACTGCCCAGAATGTGAGCAATTCGGAATGCCTTCTGCCGTGATTGCTGTTTGACTGAGCGGGCGCTGAACGCGTGCGCATCTGACAACGGCAGAGGAGAGAGCACCGTGATCGAGTTTCGCTCTATCTCCAAGAGGTTTGACAACGGCACTCTCGCGGTTGATGACTTCAGCGTCATCATTCCGAGTCGACAAACAACCGTGCTCGTGGGCTCGAGTGGCTCGGGCAAGACGACGCTGTTGCGCATGATCAACCGCATGGTCGATGCGACGAGTGGCGAGCTCGAGATCGACGGCGAGAACGTGTCGACGATCGAATCCGTTCAGTTGCGTCGTCGAATCGGCTACGTCATGCAAAACTCGGGGCTCTTGCCGCACCGTCGTGTGATCGACAACATCGCGACGGTGCCGCGCCTCAACGGCGTGCCGAAGAAACAGGCGCACGCTCGCGCCCTCGAACTCATGGACACCGTGGGGCTCGACCGCGACATGGCCGAGCGATACCCAGCGCAACTCTCGGGCGGCCAGCAGCAGCGCGTGGGCGTGGCTCGCGGCCTCGCTGTCGACCCCAACATCTTGCTCATGGATGAGCCCTTTGGTGCCGTCGACCCCATTGTGCGTGCTGACCTGCAGCAAGAGCTCTTGCGCCTGCAGCGCGAGCTCGGCAAGACGGTGGTCTTCGTCACCCACGACATCGATGAAGCCTTCTTGCTGGGCGACCAAGTCGTCATTCTCGAGAAGGGCGGTCGCATCGCGCAGCTGGGCTCGCCCGCTGAGATTCTCGCCAACCCCGCGAGCGAGTTTGTCGCGAGCTTCATCGGTGCCGATCGCGGCAAGCGTGCGCTGAGCATCCAGACCATCAATGGTGCTCAGGTACTCGTCGACGGTGACGGCAATCTCGCGGGCCGGCTCGTGGAAAATGGCCCGGCGTGACCTGGGTCGTCAACAACCTTGACCTCATTCTTGAGCTCACGCTCGAGCACATTCGTCTGAGCATTGTGCCGATCGTGCTGGGCTTCATCATCGCGATTCCGCTCGGCTGGCTGGCCTACCGCTATCGGCTCACGCGGGGGCTCATCCTCACTCTCGTGGGGTTGCTCTATACGATTCCGTCGCTCGCCCTCTTCGTGATCTTGCCGCCGTTGTTGGGCATTGGGTTCTTGAGCGAGGCAAACGTTCTCATTGCGTTGACGATTTACGCGGTCGCGATCATGGCGCGATCGGTGGCGGATGCTCTCGCGAGCGTTGACCCCGACGTCCGTCAAGCGGCCACAGCGGTGGGCTACTCGTCGTGGAGTCGCTTCTGGATGGTCGACTTTCCGCTCGCCGGCCCCGTGCTGCTCGCCGGGCTGCGCGTTGTCGCGGTCAGCACCGTGAGTCTGCTGACCGTCGGCATTGTCGTCGGCGTGCAGAGCCTCGGCTACCTGTTCCTCAACGGCTTCCAGCGCGACATCGTCGAGCAGGTGCTCGCCGGCGTCGTCATGACCGTCATCGTGGCGCTTGTGTTCGACGGCATCCTCGTGCTGATCGGTCGCGCGCTCATGCCGTGGACCCGAGTCGGGCGCCCGTCCAGCAGTCGCTCCGTCGAGAGCCAGCAGCAGATCGAGACGCCCGTACTCGCGGTCGGTCGCGGCGTGCAGCAAGGGGCGCTGCCATGAATCTCTTCGTGGATGCGTGGCTCTGGCTCGTCGACCCGGTCAACTGGCAGGGCTCCGGGTCGATTCCGGTGCGCATCGGAGAGCACTTGTTCTACACGGCCCTCGCGATGCTGGCCGCTGCGCTCATCGCGATTCCGTTGGGATGGCTCATCGGCCATACGGGCCGCGGGCGCGAGCTCGCCGTGGCAATCTCGGGCGCCGCGCGGGCACTGCCAACTTTCGGCCTGCTGTTCCTGTTCGTCATGCTCGTCGGCGTCACGCTGCGCGGGCCGTCGACCGTGTTCGTACTTGTTCTGCTCGCCATCCCGCCCATCCTCGCCGGGGCCTATGCAGGGCTCGAGGTCATCGATCGCCGAACCATTGACGCGGCTCGAGGCCTCGGCATGACGGAGTGGCAGATCCTCTGGAAGGTCGAGGTGCCGCTTGGCCTGCCGCTGCTGCTGGGCGGTCTGCGCAGCGCGACCCTGCAGGTTGTCGCCACGGCAACCCTCGCGGCCTACGTCAACCTCGGCGGTCTCGGGTATGACATCGTGCAGGGAATCGCTTTGCGCAAATACGACCAGATGCTCGGCGCGGCCATCCTCGTCATCCTGCTCGCCCTGCTGTTCGACGCACTGTTCGCGGTGCTCGAGCGCTACGCGGTACCGCGCGGGGTGCGCGCGGGCCGCGACACAGATGTTCGCACGACGCCAACCGGGCGACGTGCGACGGCGGATGCTTCCGCCACCACATGAAGAAAAGAGACGAACGAATGTTCACAGCAAGGAACAAGGGCCGGTTTGCCATGACGGCAGCCGTGGTCGGGGCATTATTGGCCCTGGCAGGGTGTGCATCGGGCGACCCGCTGGCCCCGGATACCGAATCGGATGCGCCCAGCGAAACGATCATCATCGGTTCGCAGGCGTACTACTCGAACGAGATCATCGCCGAGCTCTACGCGCAGGCCCTCGAAGAGGGTGGCTTTACCGTCGAGCGCAACTACCAGATCGGCCAGCGCGACGCCTACATTCCGGCACTCGAAGCGGGAGAGATCGACCTCTTCCCCGAGTACACCGGAAACCTCCTGCAGTTCTGGAGCCCCGACACGACGGCCACGTCGTCTGATGACGTCTTCGCCGAGCTGCAGACCGCGGTGCCCGATGGCTTGCAGGTTCTCGACCAGTCGTCGGCCACCGATCAAGACAGCTACAACGTCACCGCTGAATTCGCTGAAGCCAACGGCCTCGAGTCGATCGCTGATCTCGCGGCCGTCGAGGGCCTCATCCTCGGTGGAGCCCCCGAGCTCGAAGAGCGCCCCTATGGCCCGAGCGGCCTGTCGTCGGTCTACGGCGTCACCGTCGGCTTCCAGGCCACGGGTGACACGACCGTCGAGTCGCTGCTCGAGGGCATCGTCAACGTCGCGAACGTCTACAGTGCTGACCCGCGCATCGGTCAGAACGGACTCGTCACCTTGAGCGACCCCGAGGGTCTCTTCCTCGCGTCGAACGTTGTGCCGATCGCGTCAGCCGACCTGCCGCAAGAGGCGATTGACATCATCAACGCCGTGAGCGCCGCGCTCACTCCTGAGGGTCTCGTTGCCCTCAACGTTCAGAGCACGGTCGACCAGCTCGGCTTCGCCGAGATCGCGACGCAGTGGCTCACCGAGAACGGATTCATCGGCTAGTCAGCCGCAGCATTCACCGCAGCACGACGGGGCGGGCGCCGAGGGCGCCCGCCCCGTCTGCGTGTTCGAGCGAGGTCAGTCGTCGCGGGTTGCCGCGTCGCCATCGCCCGCGTGGTCGGCATACCGACCGACGTAGCGGTCGAGCAGCTTTTTGACCGCGAACACCAGCAGCCAGAATCCGGCAATGATCCCGATGAAGATGACGGCCGCGTAGTCAAGCTGTTCGGCGATACTGCGATAGCCCTCTGCGGCGAGCGACCCCACCGTCACATAAGCGAAGGCCCAAATGATGCACGCGGGCGTGAGCCACGCCATGAACGTGCAGTAACGCAGTCTGCTCATGCCCACGACAAGGGGAGTGAGCGAGTGCAACACCGGCACGAATCGTGAGACGAAGACGGCCACCCCGCCGCGGTGATCGAGAAAGTTCTCGGCGCGCACCCAGTTCTTCTCACCGATACGCGCGGCCAACCGAGACCCGCGCACGCGCGGCCCGAAGAATCGCCCGATCGAGAACCCGATCGACGCGCCAAGCAGTGCGCCCACAATCACGGTGATCGTGAGCGCCCAATAGTCGGCCGGTGAGTCGACCGCAGTGCTCGCCACGAGCACGACGGTGTCGCCCGGCACGATAAGGCCGAGCAAGATCGTCGTCTCGAGCATGATGAACAATCCGGCGAGGGCTGTGCGCAGCACCGGGTCGACCCCCTGCACCAGGTCGAGGATCGCATCGAGCCACTCGTTCACGCCGCGAGCCTATCGACGGCCCCCACGAACCGACTGACAATCAGGACCTTCGGCCCCTGTGGTGCGCCGCGCTCGTTCCTAGGCTCGAACCCGGCAGCTTCGCCGCACCCATCCACCCATCTCGCAAGGCAGGTGACCCCCTCGTGGTCGAATGGCTCGATCCCCTCATCTTGGCCCGCTGGCAGTTCGGTCTCACGACCCTCTACCACTTTCTCTTTGTTCCGCTCACGATTGGCATGGTCATCCTCGTCGCCATGTTCCAAACGGCGTGGGTGCGCACGAGCAAGCTGAAGTACCTGCACCTCACGAGACTGTTCGGCAAGATCTTCTTGATCAACTTCGCCATGGGCGTCGTGACGGGCATCGTGCAGGAGTTCCAGTTCGGCATGAACTGGAGCGACTACTCGCGCTTCGTCGGTGATGTCTTCGGCGCCCCGCTCGCCATGGAGGGCCTGCTCGCCTTCTTCCTTGAGGCGAGCATGATCGGGTTGTGGATCTTCGGGTGGGACAAGCTGCCGCAGAAACTGCACCTGGCGGTCATTTGGCTGCTCGCCCTCTCGACGACCCTCTCGGCCTACTTCATCCTCGCCGCCAACGCGTTCATGCAAAACCCCGTGGGGTATGAGATCAATGAAGAGCTCGGTCGTGCCGAACTCACTGACATCGGCGCTGTGCTGACGAACCCCGTCGCGCTGGCGCAGTTTCCGCACACGATCTTCGCCTCACTGATGTTCGCGGCCGTCGTCATGGTTGCTGTGGCGGCCTACCACCTGTCGAAGAACCAGTACCTCGACGAAATGCGCACCGCGTTGCGCTTCGGCCTGGTCGTCAACATCGTGGCGTTCATCGGCGTCGCCCTCTCGGGTGACCAGCTCGGCCTCGTGATGGTCGCAACGCAGCCGATGAAGATGGCAGCGGCTGAGGCGCTCTACGAGACCACAACGGCCGCCTCGTTCTCCCTCTTCACATGGGGCACGCCCGATGGTGCGACCGAGTTGTACTCGATCCGCATCCCCTACCTGCTGTCGTTCCTCTCGACGCACGACATCATGGGAACGGTTGAGGGCATCAACGACCTGCAGGCCCAGTACCAGGCCGAGTTTGGCCCCGGCGACTACACGCCCATCATCTGGATCACCTACTGGAGCTTCCGCTGGATGATCGGCCTCGGCGCCCTCGCCGCTGCCATCTCGGTCGTTGGCCTGTGGCTGACCCGTGGCGGCCGCACCCCGCAGAAGAGCTGGATGTGGAAGGTCGCGATCTGGTCGGCACCCGTGCCGCTCGTCGCGAGCCTCGTTGGCTGGATCTTCACCGAAATGGGCCGCCAACCCTGGATTGTCTTTGGTCTCATGAAGACCGAAGACGGCGTCTCGCCGGGCGTCTCCGTGCTCGAAGTGCTCATCTCGCTCATCGCCTTCACCCTCATCTACGGCATCCTCGCCGTCGTCGAGTTCAAGCTCATCGTGCGTGCTGCCGTCGATGGCCCGAAGGACTGGACGAAGTACAGCGACGGGTCTGACGACAACGGTCAGGCCGACGTCGACCCCGCCAAGCTCGCGACCGTCTACTAAGAAATACGGAGACTCACGCACATGGACCTCGCATACCTCTGGTTCGGAATCGTCGGATTCCTGTTCATCGGCTACTTCGTGCTCGACGGCTTCGACTTCGGCGTCGGCATGGCACTGCCGTTCCTCGGTAAAGACGACACCGATAAGCGCGTCATGATCAACACGATCGGCCCGGTGTGGGACTTGAACGAGACGTGGCTCATCGTTGCGGGTGCGTCGCTCTTCGCGGCCTTCCCCTACTGGTACGCCACCCTGTTCGATGGCTTCTACCTGGCACTGTTGCTCATCTTGCTCGCCCTCATCGCGCGCGGTGTCTCGTTTGAGTACCGCCGTCTGGGCAGGTCTGACCGCTGGAAGAGCTGGTTTGACTGGATGATCGTGGTCGGCTCGGCGGTTCCGGCACTGCTGTGGGGCGTCGCCTTCGCCAACATCATCCAGGGTGTGGCGATCGACGAGACCGGCACCTACACCGGCACGCTCTTCGACCTGCTCAACCCCTACGGTCTGCTCGGCGGGCTCACGACGCTCATGCTGTTCTTCACGCACGGCGTGCAGTTCTTGGCCCTCAAGACCGACGGTGATCTGCGGCTTCGGGCGCAGGCGCTCGCGGTGCGCTCGGGACTCATCACGATCGTCGTCGCGGCAGCCTTCCTCGTGTGGACCGTGCTGCAGCACCTCGACATCGCGCACTTGCCGGTGCTCGTCGGCCTCGCTGCTGCCGCTGCCGTGGCACTGATTGGCTCGTGGGTGGCCAACCGGATTGGGCGCGAGAAGATCGCGTTCAGCCTCATGGCTGCGACGATCGCGCTCGCCGTCGCGAGCATCCTCGCCGCTCTCTACCCGAACGTGATGCCCTCGACGACCGACCCGGCCTTCAGCCTCACAATCGAGAACGCGTCGAGCTCGGACTACACGCTGCAGGTCATGACGTGGGTCGCGGTGATTATGATGCCTCTCGTGCTCGCCTACCAGTTCTTCACATACTGGGTGTTCCGCCGTCGCGTCACTCGTGAGTCGATTCCGGTGGCAGCACACTGAAGCCTCTCGACCCCCGACTGCTGAAAACCGCGTCGGCCGCCCGCACGTTGCTGGCGGCCGGCGCGGTCGTCGCGGTCGCTCACACGCTCAGCATCATCGCCTTCTGCTGGTTTGCCGCTCAGTCGGTCGCCGGTGTCATCGCGGGCACACCCATCGATGAACTCGGGGGCCCGATTATGGCGACCGCCGTGAGCATCGTCGCCCGCGCGCTCACCCAGGCGCTGCTCGACGGCCTCTCGGTGCAGGGGGCGGCGCGCGTCAAAAGTCAGTTGCGCTCTCGAATGATCGATGCGGTGGATCTCGGTGGTTCAGCGTTGCTGGGCTCGACGTCAAGCGCTCGCGTGGCCACGCTGCTCGGCCACGGGCTCGATGCGCTCGATGGCTACATCGGCCGGTACCTTCCTCAGCTGATCCTCACCGCTGTTGCTACGCCGATCATCGTCACGGTGCTTCTCGTCGCCGATTTCGCCACAGGCATCACGGTCATTCTCACGCTGCCGATCATCCCCGTCTTCATGGTGCTCATCGGCATGTCGACCAGGGCCGTGCAAAAGAAACAATGGACGCTTCTCACCACGCTTGCCCAGGGTTTTCTCGTGGTCGTACAGGGGCTGTCGACTCTCATGGTCTTCGGTCGCCAGCACCGACAGGCCGATCGCATCGCGGCGGTTACCGAGCAGTATCGCCGCCGCAACATGAGCGTGTTGCGACTCTCGTTTCTTTCGGGCTTCGCGCTCGAACTCGCCGCAAGTCTCTCGGTTGCCCTCGTCGCGGTCTCGATCGGCATCCGGCTCATCGACGGTGAGATTTTGCTCGCGCTCGGGCTCTTCGTGCTCGTGCTCGTGCCCGAGGCGTACCTGCCGCTGCGGCAAGTCGGCGCGCAATTCCATGCCGCAAGCGAAGGAATCGCCGCGGCAGACGAAGTGCTGTCGCTCATCGAATCGGCGCCGCAAGGGCATGGCCACGCGGCACCCGCGAGTGACCCCGCGCGTGCGACTGCTGACCGCCAGACCGCCGACCATGGGGCTTTCGCGACGGTGCCGACGGCATCCGTTCCCGCACTGACCGTGCGTGAGCTCACGATTCGACGCGGCGACCGTGTGGTCATTGACTCACTGACGGCGTCGTGGATGCCCGGCACCCTGCTCGCCATCACCGGGCCCAGCGGCGCGGGCAAGAGCTCGTTGCTCGGCGCGGTGTTGGGCCTCGTCGAGCACGATGGCGACGTCGAGCTCGCGGGATCGCTCGTGCACGCTGCTGATCGCATCTCACGCATGGCGTGGAGCGGCCAACGCCCCGACCTCACGGGCGGCACTCTCGACGAGGTGGTCGGGCTCGGGGCAACTACCGTTGACCCCGCGCGCGTGACGGCGTCACTGCTGTGGGCGGGTGCCGGTGACGTGCCGCGCGACACGGTGCTGGGTGCCGCCGGCGATGGTCTCTCGGGCGGGCAAGCCCAGCGGGTTGCTCTCGCGCGAGCGCACTACCGTGCGATCGATCGCGACTGTCGGGTCGTGCTCGTCGACGAGCCCACTTCAGCGCTCGACGCGGTGAGTGAGCAGCGCGTCATTGAGGGTTTGCGCGAGCTCGCGCGCGAGGGTCGACTCGTGATTGTCGTGACCCATCGCCGCGCCGTCATGGCCGCTGCTGACGAGGTGCTCGCGATTCAGCCGGTTGGTCGGGCTACACGGGCGCGGGCGGAGGCGACATCGTGACGATCGCCGCTCGTCGAGCCCGCCGCGCGGTACTGCGCGCATCCCTGCCCCCGATGCGGGCATTCGCTCCTGCTCTCGCCTTGGGCGTACTCGCGAGCGGCTCGGCGGTGGCTTTGCTCGCGACGAGCGCGTGGCTCATCGCTCGGTCGGCCGAGCAACCACCCATTCTCTTCTTGGGCTTCGCCATCGTGGGCGTGCGAGCGTTCGCGCTGGGTCGCGCCGTGTTCCGGTACCTCGAGCGCCTCGTGGCGCACGATGCGGCCTTCCGGGCTCTCAGCACGCTGCGCGTGGGGGTC
>JAAFHT010000031.1 GCA_013297625.1 Actinomycetota bacterium
GCCGTACGAGCGAAAGACGCCCGTCTCGGTGTACGAGATGCCCATCGACCGCGAGTATTCGCGCACGATCTCGCGAGCACGGCTGAGCGCGGGGCGGGGCATGTTTGGGAACAAGTGGTGCTCGACCTGGTGGTTGAGCCCGCCGAACAGCACGGTCGCCCACCAGCCACCCTTGAGGTTGCGCGAGGTGAGAATCTGGCGGTGCAAGAAGTCGAGCGAGGTGTCGTTCTCAAGAATCGGCATGCCCTTGTGGTTGGGGGCGAAGGATGCTCCCATGTAGACCCCGAAGACCGCGAGCTGCACGCCCAAGAACGCGAAGGCCATACCGAGCGGCAAGAACCAGAACAGAACCGCGACGTACAGCGAGAGCCGCAAGCCGATGAGCGCAAGCTCGAGGTAGCGGTGCTCAACGCGACCCTTGTCGAAGAGGCTCAGGATCGAGCGGAAGTGAAGGTTGATGCCCTCGAGCGTGAGCAAGGGGAAGAAGAGCCACCCCTGATTACGCGTGATGAGTGCGAAGGCCCCGCGCGACTTCGCCGCGTCTTCGGGCAGGAAGGCAATGGTGTCTTGCTCAATGTCGGGGTCGGCGCCCTTTTGGTTGGGCTTCGCGTGGTGGCGCGAGTGCTTGTGCATCCACCAGTGATAGCTAATGCCCACGACGCCGGTCGCGAGAATGCGACCGACCCAGTCGTTGACCTTGCCCGAGGCGAAGATCTGGCGGTGCGACGCTTCGTGCGTGACGAAGGCGATCTGGGTCAGCACGATGCCAAGCGCGCCGGCCATGAGCAGCTGGAACCAGCTGTCGCCCAGCAAGACCATTCCCGTGATGACGCCGCCCAGTGCGACAGCGAGCCCTGCGAAGACCGCGTAGTAGAAGCCCTCACGACGACGGAGGAGGCCGCCATCACGCACCGTGCGCATGAGCGCCGAATAAGACGCGGTCAGGGGCACAGCATTCGGGTCGCGCGGCGTCGTCGTGCGGAGAGAACCGAGCATGCCGGCGTCGGCACCGGAGGAGGCGAGAGAGGTCATGAGGCCTTCGGAGTCGGAATGCGACTTCCCAGCCGACGCGATTCGCAGGCCCTTGCCTGCCAGATGTTCTGACTCTACGCACGTGCGTATGCCGTACGCGGAATGACAGGCCGATTCATAGCCCAGGCTTGCCTTGCTTGATGGTGGAGGAGCTGAGGAGTTGACTGAGGGCATGACCGAGCAACAGAACGGGCCCGCCAACCACACGCCGCACGACTCCGAGCCCCACGACCGCGGGGCGTTCAGCGACGGACTCAATAAGTTGCGGGCGGGAGTGCTTGGAGCCAACGACGGCATTGTCTCGGTCGCCGCGGTCGTCGTCGGCGTAGCCGGCGCGACGAGCGCACTCGGCCCGATCATCACGGCCGGAGCAGCCGCCGTCGTCGGTGGCGCCATTTCGATGGCGCTGGGTGAGTACGTCTCGGTCGCGAGTGCTCGCGACAGTCAGACGGCACTCATCGCGAAAGAGCGCCGCGAGCTCGCCGAGATGCCCGAGCAAGAACTAGCCGAACTCGCGAGCATTTACCAGGCCAAGGGGCTCAGCTCTGAAACGGCCCAGAGGGTGGCGGAAGAGCTCACCGCTCATGACGCGCTCGGCGCCCACCTCGAAGCCGAATTGCACATTGATGAGAACGAAGTGCTCAAGCCCTGGCAAGCCGCGGTGGCGTCGGGCGTCGCGTTCTTGGCGGGCGCTGTGCTTCCGATGCTCGCCATCCTCCTGCCGCCGCCCGAACTTCGGATTCCCGTCACCTTCGTGGCCACTCTCGTCGCCCTGGGTATCACGGGAGCACTCGGTGCGATTCTTGGCAAGAGCCACTGGCTGCGTCCGACCGTGCGGGTGCTCATCGGTGGTGCCCTCGCGCTCGCCGTGACGTTTGGCATCGGCGCGCTTCTCGGCGCGCAGATCGCCTAGCGCACGAGAAGCGCCCACGCGCCGGGTACCCTGGCGTGTGCCTTCTGATCAGCCCGTGCCCGGCGACTCCGCCGGTATCGACCCCGCTGACCTCGAGACGACGCTGCGGGTGCTCAGCACCTTGCACGAGCTCGACCACGAGCATTCCGACTTCATCGCGGTGCGCCACGCGACCGCCCACATGTTCCGCGCCGTCAAGGTGCATCGTCGCTTGATAAAGCGCGCCGAGGTGCTCGCCGCCGACAAGGCCGTGATCGAGGCGACGGCGACGGGCTCGCCCGATCGCATCGACGACGAGACGCGCGGCGTTGATATCAGCTCGCCCACCGACGCGCCGTTCGCGGGCGAGCTCACGCGCCCGCAGGCCTGCTACATCTGCAAGAAGCCCTACACACTCGTCGACGCGTTCTATCACCAGCTGTGCCCCGATTGCGCGCGCCTCAACCACGCGAAACGGGATGCCCGCACCGACCTCACCGGACGCCGCGCCCTGCTCACGGGCGGCCGAGCCAAGATCGGCATGTACATCGCTCTGCGTCTCTTGCGTGACGGCGCCCACACGACCATCACGACGCGGTTTCCGCGGGATGCCGTGCGACGCTTTTCGGCACTCCCCGACGCGGCCGACTGGATCGACCGCCTGCGCATCGTCGGCATCGACTTGCGCGACCCTGCCCAGGTCATCGGCCTTGCCGAGTCGGTTGCCGCGGCCGGGCCGCTCGACATCATCATCAACAATGCCGCGCAGACCGTACGGCGCTCCCCCGGCGCCTATCAGCCACTCATCCGGGCCGAGCTCGCTCCCCTGCCGGATGGGCCGCTCCCCGAGTTGGTGACCTTTGGCCACACGATGGATCCCCACCCGCTCGCTTTGGCCGAGTCGGTGGCCGCCCACCCGATACTCTCGGCAGCCGCGGCGAAGGCCGAGCAACTGACGCAGGCGGCGATGACTGCTGGCAATGCATCCCTCGAACGACACAAAGCCGGGACCGCGATCGATGCCGGCGGACTCGTGCCCGACCTGCACGACGTCAACAGTTGGACGCAGGCCGTCGGCGCTGTTGAGCCGCTCGAGATGCTCGAAGTGCAGCTGGCCAACTCGATCGCGCCGTTCATCCTCGTTGACCGCTTACGGCCCTCGCTGGCCGCGTCGTCGTTTGCACGCACCTATGTCGTCAACGTGAGTGCGATGGAGGGCGTGTTCGGCCGCGGGTACAAGGGGCCGGGCCATCCGCACACCAACATGGCGAAAGCGGCGATGAACATGCTCACGCGCACGAGCGCCCGCGAGATGTTCGAGACCGACGGCATCTTGATGACGAGCGTCGACACGGGCTGGATCACCGACGAGCGCCCGCACCCCACGAAGCTGCGCTTGGCCGAAGAAGGCTTTCACGCCCCGCTCGACCTCGTCGATGGGGCTGCGCGCGTCTACGACCCGATCGTGCGGGGCGAAGCCGGCGACGACCTGTTTGGGGTCTTCTTGAAGGACTACGCGCCGTCACAGTGGTGATGCGGCGCTACTGAGGCAAGTGGGCCGGCCGATACGCCGGGTTCTGTTCCAGGAATCGCTTCCCTTCGACGGCCATCTCTCTCGGGACTACGTTGCCGCAGCCCTCTAGCGGTCTACCCGACACCTCGGCGAGCAGCGTTAACGGTGTCTGTCTGACCTTGCTCCGGGCGAGGTTTACCTAGCGAGCCCGATCACTCGGGCCCCTGGTGGTCTCTTACACCACCGTTTCACCCTTACCCCGGGCCGAAGCCCGTGGCGGTCTGCTCTCTGTTGCACTGTTCTCGCGCATTGCTGCGGGTGGGTGTTACCCACCGCCCTGCTCTGTGGAGCCCGGACGTTCCTCGGCGAAGTCGTTCCCCTCGCGGGGCGTGCCTTCGACGCGACCGTCTGGCCGGCCCACTTGCGTCACTCAGGATACGCCCGACTGTGCGCTATGCCGCACGGTGTCGAGACGGCGGGAGCACGAACGCAGCCGAGGCGAGGCTCCTGCGGCCCTTGACGGTGTGACGGTAGAGCGGCCTCCTGCTTGAAAGCCACCGACTGATGACACCGTCATGCTGATCACGCAGCGCATCAGACTGATCGGTTGCGCACGATGCGACGGGCGGCGGTTCGAGGTGCGGTTCGACGAGCGGGACCATGAGCGGGCGACCTTTCCGGCAGTAGTGGCGGATTCGGCCGGGGTCTCGGGCGTTACTTCACGGTATACCGCTGAGCTGTGAACTGAGGCACCCTGAGGTCACGATCTGGGTGTCTATTGGGCGGCCTCCGCGCGCGCAGCGGCGGGTGACAAGATGTCGTCGAGCGTGCGGGCAGCGACTCGCTGCGCAACGTCGCGCAGTGTCATGTGGTGTGATCTCGCGTAATCGCGCAGGGTCGTGAACGCTTGATCCATGTCGAGCGACCCGACCGCCGCGAGAACGCCCTTTGCTTGTTCGATAAGTACGCGGCTCTCCAGGGCCCGCTGCAGCTGTTCGTTGAGAATGTGCGTTTCGCGGATGCTGCGCTCGTGCAGAATCCCAATGGTCGCAATATCGGCGAGGGCCTGCGCAATGAGCGCGTCGTACTCCGTCGGACCACCGACGGACTTGCTGAACAAGTTCATGGCCCCCAACACATGGCCCCGTAGCCGCATGGGCGTTGCGAACACCGCGTGAAAACCCTGCCCCAGCGCGGCCGCCTGAAAGGTCGGCCACGGATCACCGTCAACGGCCATGTCGGCGACGGTGATTGCGACACCTTTCTGAAAACTGTCGACACACGGGCCGGCACCAGCACTCAACTGGATGATTTCGACGAACTCCGCCTGCTCGCTCGATGAGGCAACGAGTTGCAACTCGCCCGACTCGTCGGCGAGCAACAGCCCGCCGGCGTCGACGTCGAGCAATTCGACGCACTGATTCACGAGGGTGTGCAGCAGATCGATGATGTCGAAATCGGCCGTCAACGTGTCGGCCAGTGTCACGAAGGCGTCAGCGGCTCGGTGCTCCCGCGAGGTATTGCTCATGTGAATTCCTTTGGTGAAGGATGCACAGCCCCACCTGATGCGGATGGCGAGCAGAGCACGGGGTGTCGGTGCGCCGTGCGGCGAGCCGAGTGTGGCTCAGTGTACGCCCGCCAGCACGTCGCGAGGGCGGTGCCCCTACACTGGCCTCTCCGACGCTCTCGCCCTTCGTGGCGGCGTTCCGCCGGTTAACCGGGCGGGAGCCGACATGGGATATCCATCGCCGTCAGGCGGGGAACGCCAGAGCAATCTCAGCGGGTGGGGTCTGTGCAGCGGCTTCATGACTCGATTGCCCATCTCTGGTGCGGTGCTCTCCATCGTCGATCGCCAGGGCTATCGCTCAACCGTCTCCGCAACCGACCCGGTCGCCGCCCGGTGGGATGAGCTTGAGCTCGAGCTCGGAGTCGGGCCGCTCCACGAGGCGATCGACGATCAAGCCCCTCAGCTGATTCCCGACATTACCCGCGGTGCCATCAATGCCTTGATCGGCTCGCAGTTTCAGCAGCTCGGCATTCGTGCAGCCTTCGCTTTTCCGCTGGTCATGGGCGCAGCAACAGTGGGTGTTGCTGGTCTCTACCGCACGACTGCCGGCGCTCTCACCGCCGATGCGGTGAGAGAAGCCCTGAGCATCGCGCGGGCCGTATCGGTGCCCGCTGTGCGCTCGGCCCTCACGTCGGCCGCCCGCGACGACGCGACCACGTTGTTCGATGGCAGCGCGGGCATTCGCCGTGAAGTTCACCAGGCGACCGGCATGATCAGCGCCCAGCTCAACGTATCGAGTTCTGAGGCCTTCGCGAGACTGCGCGCCTTTTCCCTCTCTGCAGAACGCTCCATCGCGGCCGTCTCTCGCGACGTCGTCGATCGCACGATCGACTTTGCAGACCTCGAGTGAGCGCGAGCTGACTATCGCGAAAACGACGCGCGGGCATCCATTGCATCGTTCGCGCACTTATCGGCACGCGAGTTCTGCAGGCGCGGCACCCATTCAAACCGCACGGGCGTGCCGGTCAGGGCCTGTCGCGCCTCGGCAGCGAGCTCAGCCATAGCGGGGTGCTTGATCTTCCAGCGACCCATCATTTGCTCAACGACGAGCTTCGAATCCATGCGGATCGTCAACGAGGCGTCAGGGTCGAGCTCGAGAGCGCGCCGCACTCCGGCGAGCATGCCGCTGTACTCGGCGACGTTATTGGTCGCAACCCCCACCCACACGCCAACCTCGGCAATGACCTCGCCCGTGGCCGGGTCGATGACGACTGCGCCACCGGCGGCGGGGCCGGGGTTACCGCGCGATCCGCCGTCGGCCTCGACGAGAAGCTCTCGGCTCACAGTCCGCTCTCGTCGGTGCGAACCAAAATGGCATTGGAGTCGGGACACAGCAGCACCGCGTCGGGCGCCGCCGCGCGAACGGCCGCAAGATCGCTACCGGTCAGCTCGACCCCGCTCGCGCTCGAAATGCGCGCGCGCAAGTGTGACGCACCGACGCCATACCGTTCGCGCTGCTTCTCATAGAGCGCCATGAGATCGGCAGGCACAGTCGCCACGATGGCCGCGCGCTGCGAGCGAGCCGCATCGGTCTCGCTCGCAATCACTCCGAGTGCGGCGTCGCGCGCCGCCTGTGCGTCAGAGAGCTTCTGCTGGTGCTCGTCGAGCGAGGCGGTCGCCGAGGCGAGTTCGGTTTCGATGGCGTCGACCTTCTCCATCACGGCGAGTTGAATCTCTTCGAGGTCGTTGAGGCGACCGCGCAACGACTCAAGCTCATGCTCGAGCCCCTGAATGTCTTTGACGGATGAGCTCGATTGCATGCGCTCGCCATCGCGAGCGATGCGCGACTGCACCACGGCAACGTCGCTTTCGACGCGCCCCAGCTCGAGGCGGGCATCGTCGAGCTCGCCCCGGCGCTGAATCACAAACTCGCGCATGACGTCAGCCTCTGAAGCGAGGGCGTCGACGGCGGCGCGCTCGGGCAACGACCGATCGCGGTGGGCCAGCTGCTGCAGCGTCGTGTCGAGCGCTTGCACATCGAGCAAGACGCGCTGGGCGTCAGGGGTAGCGGTCAGGGCCATGCGGGGCTCACCTGGTCTCTCGTCAGTTGCGTGCGGCTCGGTCGTTGCGTCGCGGGGCACCACCGTGAGTGGCGGGGCGCGCCCCTACTGTACGACGACGAAGTCCCACGGGTCGGTGCGCAGGTCACTCACGATGACCTCGACATCAGGAAGAGCGGCGCGAAGCTCTTCGGCGGCCGTATCGAGCCACAACCATTCGCTTGCCCAGTGCGACACGTCGACGAGGGCGGGGCCGCCTGCGACACGAGCCGTCTCTACAGCTTCACTCGCCGGGTGATGCCTCAGGTCGGCCGTGACATACACATCAGCGGCGCGCACGGCGGGCTCTGACAGCAACGAGTCGCCCGCTCCCCCGCACACCGCAATCGTTCGAACCGGCTGATCGAAGTCGCCGGCAACCCGCACACCCGTCGCCGTGGGCGGCAGGATGCCCGCGAGACGCCGCGCCAAGGCCCCGAGGGTCGTGGGCTCGGGTAGCGCGCCCACACGGCCCAGGCCGACTCCTGGCGCGGTCTCGACGATCGGGCGAGCATCCGTCAGCCCCATGAGATGGGCGAGACGCGCACTGGTTCCGGTCGCGACAATGTCGGCGTTGGTGTGGGCGGCGATCAGGGCACATCGACCACGGATCAGCTGTGCGATGAGTGAACCCTTTGCCGTCGACTCAGCAACGGTAGTGACACCACGCAGGAGAAGCGGGTGGTGCACGAGCAAGAGGTCGGCCTTGAGCTCGATCGCTTCGCTCACGGTCGCGGCGACGGCATCGACCGCGAGAACGATGCGCGACACCTCTGCTGCGAGATCACCGCTCACGATGCCGGGGGCATCCCACGGCTCGGCGCCGCTGACGGGCCAGAGCCGCTCGACCGCGTCAGCGACGGTGGCGAGAGTGCTCATGCGGGCGACGCGTCGAGCGGCGGGGCCACGGCGAAGTTGTCGTCTTCGTGAGCGGCGACGGCGCTCTCGGCATCGGCGGCGCTCTCTGCGTCGACGGCGGCTTTCTCTGCCCGTTGAAGGCGTCGCAAGGCAGGGATTCCCATGATGATCGGCGTGAGAAGGCCCAGAACGAGAGAGACGAAAACGCCGGGATCGCTTAAGGCGAGCGCACTGTCGGGATCGACACCCAGCGCAGTGAAGATGTAACCCTGCCACTGCAGACCAACGAGTGCTGCGGTGATCATGCCCCACCCGACCCCGGTGATGAGCAGCAGCATGATGAGGTTGACCCACCGAACCGCCGGGTAGACGCCACCCGGCTTCACGAGCGACGGCGAGTGCACCCGCCGCGAGCGAATCATGGTTTCGGCACCGAAGATGCCCGCCCAGGCCGCGACAGGAACAGCGAGAGTCGTGACGACATCGCGGAAGAGCGCGGCCGCATCAGGAACGATCACGAGCAGAACGGCGACGAGCGCGCCGGTCACGATGATCGAGAAGACCACGGAGCCCGACCGCGACGCACGCACGCCCATGGCGAGTACGGCGAAGCCACCGGAGTACAACGCGAGAGCGGCGGCGCTGATGAGCGAGATGGCGATGGCCGCAATGAGCGGAATCGGGTACCAGAGCGGTAGCAATCGCGAGACCAGGTCAAGCGGGTTCTCGGCGAGACCCTCAGCGAGCACGGGGTTCGAGGCGGCCAAGACCGCGCCCCAGCAGATCACGACGAACGCCGGAATCGTCGCTCCGAATGCGCTGAACATCACTGCCGAGCCGCCCAGGGTTCCCTTGGCCTGATAGCGCGCAACGTCGCCACTGCTGTTCGCCCACGCGAGGCCCACGACACTAAAGACGAGAACCGCCCCACTCAGGAGCAAGGCCCAGTCGCCATCGGGCAGAGCGAGCGCCGCCTCGATGTCTACGTACGACGCCGTGAGCGCAATGAGCCCGGCAACAAGGACGACCGAGATGATGCTCACGATCGCGCTCACGACGGCGATGAGGCCGAACCCGAAGCCCGCGACAAGCGCCGCGATCACGAGCCCGATCGACGCAGTCACCAGGGCGATCTCGAGACGACCCACCCCGGGCACGAGCCCCGAACCGATGAGAACTTCGGCGACACCGATGCCGAGCATCCAGAGCAAAGCGGCCGCCCACGCGAGACGGGTAACGACGGCGACCAGTGCGGGAATCACGTTTCCCGCCGTGCCAAAGGTCGAGCGCGACACGACCATGGTCGGCTGCCCGCTGCGCTTGCCCGCGAGCGTGCCAAGCCCCAGCGGGAGGAACGAGAGAGCGACACCCAACAGCGTCGCCATGACCGCCTGGCGAAGGCTGACACCGAGTCCGAGAATGACTGCACCTAAGGCGATGCTCACGACCGAGGAGTTGACAGCAAACCACAGCCAAAACAACCGGATTGAGCGCCCAGCGCGCTGCTCGGCCGGAGTCGGTTCGAGGGAAACCTTCTCTACACGACCGGCCCGCGGCCCGACGGGCACCGCGAACTCTGCGCTTGAGTCGGAGTCGACATCCGGCTGGACTGTCTCCCCCTCCGGCTCAGCGAAGTGATCGGCGAGAAGATCGAGGCCCGTCTGCTCGACAGAATCAGAGCGCGCTGCGTCAACCGGTGCTGAGTCAGAGGTGACACCTGCAAAAGGGTCACCGCCGAGACTCGCACTGACCGCGGCATCGGTTTCGACGGGCTCACGCAGCAGCTCGTCAAAGAAAGAACCCCCGGCGGCGGGAGCGGCCGCGAACGCTGCGGGTTCGACGACAGCAGGCACAAACGCGGGTGCGTCGAATGTGGGCGTTTCGAAGACAGTCGCTTCAAACGCTGTCGGTTCAAACCCGACTGGCTCGGGCTGGCTCGGCTCAATGAGCGGTGCGGGCGCGACAAAGACGGGCTCGGGGCCGTCGTCGGTGGGGGCCGGTACCGACAGTGGCGGCGCGACCGCCGCGGAAGGCACGATGCCGTAGGGCGGTGGAGCATCGGCGAGGGCAAGGTCAATGATCGGCGCCGCGGGCGGCACCGCTTGGGGCTGCGGCGCGGCCGGCGGAGGAGCTGACGCGAGCTGTTCTGCGACGGAGAGCCCACCCGTGGCGAGCGGAGGCTCGCTTGCCGCCGGGATGACGGGCACAACTCCCGTGAACTTCTCCCGCACTTGCGTGACGATCTCATCGGCTTCGGGAGCCGCGGTTGCACGAACTTGCTTCTCCCACTCAGCGAGGCGTTGGGCCTCGATCTGCCGAAGAACAAGCTCACGCTCGACGAGATCGAGCAACGACGAAGTGTCTTGATGGGGGTCATCGATATTGGCAGCTTGCAACAACTCAGCATCAGTCAGGGAGAGCCGCTGCGGAGGGGGCGGAAGCGTTGACGCTGGCTCCGGGGCACCCGCAAAGTCAGGTTCGGCTGAGCCACCCATGCCAGCCGCCGACAGGTCATACACGATCGGCTGCGCAGGCGCTCCAGGCGCGGGCTCACTCCAGGGCAATTCAGCAGGCGCAGCCCCCACCGCGTCGACGAGCGGTGGGTTGACGTCGCTCTCGACCGGAGGTTGCCAGGGCGCGGGCTCCCATGCCGCGGGCTGCCACGCGGAGTCGCCCAGTGGGGCCGGATCGGCCACAACCGGCGCGGCCTCAATAGTTGGTGCTGCGTCAGGCGCGGGATCGGCCGAAAACTCAGTCACCGGATCGTTGGCGACAGCGGGCGTCGCCGGGGCAGGCGGCACCCAGCGCTCAAACTGCTCAGAGAGCGCGCCCGCAAGGGCGTCGTCATCCGTCGCCGACGGGTCGTACGCGGCATCAGCAGGAGGCGGCGTGAACGTCGAGCGTCGGGGACCTGACGGAATCGCCGGTTCGGCGTTATCGTTCGTCGGCTGTTCGTCGTCGACCATGACCCCGATGATAGGGCGGTCTGGGCGCGGAAGGCTGTTGCCGAGCCGAGGAAAGCACGAAGACCCCGATGAGAATCAGGGCAAGCCCGATCCACCCGACCACCTCGAGCCGCTCCCCGACAACGAACACTGCAAGCAGACTCGCCACGAGAGGCTCGAGCAACGTAATGACGGTGACGGTACTTGAGGCGAGAGCGCGAACGCCCACCGCGAAGAACAAGTACGCCACAAACATCGGCCCGATGGCCAAATAAAGCGCGATTCCGATGGCGCCCGGGGCCGCGATGATGGGAGCGCCGACGACGAGAAGCACAACCCCGAGCGGTATCGCCGCGAGGCCGAAGGCGGCACCCATCGTCGCGCGCCCCGCGTGGCCGCTGCGGATCACGGCCCCCGACGCGAAGGTGAAGAGCGCGTAGCCAGCTCCGGCCACGAGGCCGAACATGACACCGGCCGGGATGCCCGCCGCATCAACCGGCGAATCGTCGCCGTGCCCGCCCGCCACGAGCAGAGCCATGCCGGTGATCGCAATAGCCGCGCTCAGCATCCACCGCCCACCGAGTCGGCTGCGCGACACCCGCCATTCGAGCAGTGCCGCGAAGATCGGCCCCGACCCGAGGGATATCACGTTGCCGATGGCAACCCCGGCAAGGTCCATCGAGGTGTAGAACGCGAGCGGGTACGCGACCATGCCGAGCGCGGCCGCGATCAACCAGCCGCGAACCGAGCGATCGCGCATGACGGCGACCGCACCCCGTCGACTCGCCGCGAACAGCAAGATGCCGCCGAGCGTCATGGTGCTCGCACCAATCGCGAGGGGGCTGACCGCTTCGGGCATAAACGATGCCGCGGTTCCCGTCGTGCCCCACAGCACGCACGACGCGACGAGCGCCCACACTGCTGGTGACACGGGGCTCCTCACGGTCAAGTCGGCGACGTACAGTGGGCGCATGACCGAGAACGAACTGATCGCCCACTGGAGTCGCGCACGCTGGCACATCATTGTCTCTCAGCTCGCGCCTACCTTCTTGCTCGCCGTGACGGTGTGGATGCTCATGGATGGCCTCGCCGAGACGCCGCTGCCCGTGCGGCTCGCCGCCACGGGCATTCTGCTGGCCTCGGGCGTGCTCGGAGCCGCCGCGCAGTTTGCGGCCGCGCAAGAAGGACTCGCCGTGATTGACGAACTCAAGGAGCTGCCCGAGACCTCGGCAATCGGGCGCCGCATTATCGCGAGCGCACGCGGTGTTGATGTGGTGCGCTTCGTGGGGCCGGCGATTTTCGTGGCTACGTTCGCCGCGCTGCTGTGGGCGCTGTACCTGTAGCGACCCGCCCCTGCGCCGTGCGGCGGTAGGCCTGCACGAACAAGTGCCCGCGCACCTCGCCCATTCGTTCAATCATGGCGTCGACCGCGGCCTCTGAGACTCCGGCGACGACGATGTCGTCAGGGCCCAGCGCTCGCAACGGCCGACACCGCAGCCGAATGACGCTCCAGCCGACCTCGGCAAGCAACTGATCTTTGCGACGATCGGCGCGTTCGCGGCGCCCCACGTGCTCATCACCATTGCGCCCCACCGTGTCGAACTCGATGGCGATCGCCAACTCGGGAACGATGATGTCGGGCCAGACCTCGAGTCGACCAAAGAACGGTGTCTTCACGCGAACGGCCGTCGCGCCTAGATCCACCGTCAGCCGTTCGGCGATGAGCGCGCGGAGGCGAGCTTCGGTGGCCGACGTCG
Organism: Actinomycetota bacterium; assembly: GCA_013297625.1. Lineage (GTDB taxonomy): Bacteria > Actinomycetota > Actinomycetes > Actinomycetales > Microbacteriaceae > Microcella. The sequence goes on from JAAFHT010000031.1 coordinate 12,604, forward strand.
CTCGCGAGGCACGGTCGCTGCAGAATGCCTCGCCGGGGCGCACGTCGTCGGCTGAGCGGCGCTGAGGGGTGGATGCGCGGGGTGTGGCTGGGTCGATGGGTCGCGCGAGCATCCGTCGCCCGCCCGCTGCCGTGCCCGCGCGTTGCTGCGTCGGCCATTTCGACACCGACGGCAGCAACGACGGAGTGGAACACACGGGGCACCACGACCGCGACGATCGAGTGCGACCAGGCCGCCCGCGCTGTTCGGCGGGCGTCGCGACGAACTCGTGGCCGACCGCGCACACCCAGACGAGATACACGTCAGCGGCGGGCGGAATCTGCGAGAGCACCAGGTCGTGGTTGCGATCGGGTCTGTACTGCTCAACCAGGGCCGTGAACGGTGCCCACGCGTCGCGAAAACGACCGACGGGGCTCGGCACCTCGAGGCCCGTGACCCGCTGACGGCGGCTCCACCACTGGTCGACACTCTGCGGCACGCACCTACGCTACGAACGACCGCCGACACGCGGACCAACGGCGCCGCGGGTGAGTGGTCGAGACACGGTGGGCCCTGAGGGACTCGAACCCCCGACATCCTCGGTGTAAACGAGGCGCTCTACCAACTGAGCTAAAAGCCCGTGCCCGTTAATGCTACCGGCGCGCAGCAGGTCGGAGTGCGGCAATCGCGTCGCGATAGGCCGCGATCGGACGGGCTTCGCCCGGTGCGACGGCGAAGGATGCTCGCACGACGCCCTCCGCATCCACCAGCGCGGTCGCTCGCGCCGCAAAGCCCTTCTCGTCGAGAAAGGCCCCGTAGCGACGAGCAACCTCACCGTGAGGCCAGAAGTCGGCCAGGAGCGAGAAGTCGTAGTTCTCGCGTTCGGCGAAAACCCGCAGGGTGGCCGTGGAGTCAACGGAGATCGCGAGCAGCCGAACCCCGGCGGCGGCAAACATCGCGAGGTTGTCGCGCAACTCGCACAACTCACCCCTGCACATGCCCGTGAAGGCGAGCGGGAAGAACACGATCGCCACGGCAGTCTCGCCCCGCAGGGTGCTGAGCGTGACGGTCTGGCCGAATTGATCGCGCAGCGTGAAGTCGGGGGCGGGGCTCCCGACGACGGGAAGAGTGGGTGCCTGCACGGTCGGCTCCTGGCGCAATCGGGCTCGCACCGAGGGGTGCGGAGGGGGTGACTAGACTCGACAGCGCTCGTGCGATTTGCCCGGCGCCGTAACCCGGCGCTCGAAACGCGCCGACACACTCTGTCTACCACCAGGAAGAGGTCAAGGGTGACGGTCAACGACCAAGATCCGTACTCGGTCAGCCACGTCGATTCCGATCCGGATGAAACCGCCGAATGGAACGAATCGCTCACCGCGGTCGTTCACGAGCGGGGCGCCGGTCGCGGCCGCGACATCATGCTCAGCCTGCTGAAGCGTTCGAAAGAGCTTCACCTCGGCGTGCCCATGGTGCCGACCACGGATTACCTCAACACCATCGCACCCGAGAACGAACCGGAGTTTCCGGGTGATGAAGAGCTCGAACGCCGCTACCGCGCGTGGATCCGCTGGAACGCCGCCATTACGGTGCACCGCGCTCAGCGTCCGGGCATCTCGGTGGGTGGCCACATCTCGACCTACGCGTCGAGCGCCGCTCTCTACGAGGTCGGCCACAACCACTTCTTTCGCGGTGCCGACCACCCGACGGGTGGCGACCAGATCTTCTACCAGGGCCACGCCTCACCCGGCATGTACGCCCGCGCCTTTCTCGAAGGCCGTCTGACCGAGAATCAGCTCGACGGCTTCCGTCAAGAGAAGTCGCACGCGGGCGGGGGGCTTTCGAGCTACCCGCACCCGCGACTCATGCCCGATTTCTGGCAGTTTCCGACCGTGTCGATGGGTCTAGGACCCATCAACGCCATCTACCAGGCTCAGCTCAACAAGTACGTCACCAACCGCGGCATCGCGCAGGCCGACGACACCCAGGTGTGGGCGTTCTTGGGCGACGGCGAAATGGACGAGGTCGAGAGCCGTGGCGCGCTGCAGCTCGCCGCCAATGATGGGCTCGACAACCTCAACTTCGTCATCAACTGCAACCTGCAGCGCCTCGATGGCCCTGTGCGCGGCAACGGCAAGATCATTCAAGAGCTCGAGAGCTTCTTCCGTGGCGCCGGCTGGAACGTCATCAAGGTCGTCTGGGGCCGCGAGTGGGATGCCCTGCTCGCGCAAGACACCGACGGCGCGCTGCGCGACCTCATGAACCGCACTCCCGACGGCGACTACCAGACCTACAAGGCCGAGTCGGGCGCGTTCATTCGCGAGCACTTCTTCGGTCGCGACCCGCGTACGGCAGCAATGGTGGCCAACTACACCGACGACGAGATCTGGGGTCTGCGTCGCGGCGGCCACGACTACCGCAAGGTCTACGCGGCATTCAAGGCCGCAAGTGAGCACAAGGGCCAGCCGACGGTCATCCTGGCGAAGACGGTCAAGGGCTACGGCCTCGGCCCGAGCTTCGAGGGCCGCAACGCGACCCACCAGATGAAGAAGCTCACGCTCGACAACCTCAAGCAGTTCCGCGATGAAATGCGTATCCCGATTACGGATGCTCAGCTCGAGGCCAACCCGTACCAGCCGCCCTACTACCACCCGGGCCAGAGCGACCCCGCGATCGAGTACTTGCAGCAGCGCCGGCGCGAGCTCGGTGGCTACGTGCCCGAGCGTCGCTCGAAGTACACGCAGGTCTCGTTGCCCGATGCCGCCACGTACGACGTGGTCAAGAAGGGCTCGGGCAAGCAAGAGGTCGCCACGACCATGGCCTTCGCGCGTCTGCTGAAAGACCTGCTGCGCTCGAAAGACTTCGGTCACCGCATCGTGCCGATCATTCCGGATGAGGCGCGCACGTTCGGTATGGACGCCTACTTCCCGACGTCGAAGATCTACAACCCCAACGGTCAGCACTACACGAGCGTCGACCGCGAACTGCTGCTCGCCTACAAAGAGAGCCCGCAGGGTCAGATCATCCACACGGGCATCAACGAAGCGGGCGCGGTTGCCGCGTTCACCGCCGTGGGAACCAGCTACGCCACCCATGGCGAGCCGCTCATCCCGGTCTACGTTTTCTACTCGATGTTCGGCTTCCAGCGCACGGGCGACGCCTTCTGGGCTGCCGGCGACCAGATGACGCGCGGGTTCATCATCGGCGCGACGGCCGGCCGCACAACCCTCACGGGTGAAGGCCTCCAGCACGCCGATGGCCACTCGCCGTTGCTCGCGAGCACCAACCCCGCAGTCATCACGTATGACCCGGCGTTCGGTTATGAGATCGGCCACATTGTTCGCGCCGGACTCGATCGCATGTATGGCGGGGCGCATCCTGACCCCAACGTCATGTACTACCTGACGGTCTACAACGAGCCGAACGTGCAGCCCGCAGAGCCCGAGAACCTCGACGTCGACGGCCTGCTGCGCGGCATCTACCTGCTCAAGGCGGGCACGACGCTCGGCCCGAAGGCGCAGATTCTGTCGTCGGGCGTTGCCGTGCCGTGGGCCCTCGAAGCGCAGCAGTTGCTCGCTGACGACTGGAGTGTCTCGGCCGACGTGTGGAGCGTCACCTCCTGGAACGAGTTGCGTCGCGACGGCCTGGCCGCCGACGAGCACAACTTCTTGCGACCGACTGAAGCGCCGAAAGTGCCGTATGTCACGACCAAGCTGCAGGCAGCTGAGGGGCCGTTTATCGCGGTCACCGACTTCATGCACGCGGTGCCCGACCAGATTCGCCCCTTCATCCCGGGCGATTACGCCACGCTCGGCGCCGACGGATTCGGCTTCAGCGACACGAGGCCCGCGGCCCGCCGCTTCTTCACCATCGACGGACCGTCAATCGTGGTGCGCACGCTGCAGCAGCTCGCGCGTCGCGGTGCGGTCGACCCGAGCGCGGTTGCGGCAGCGATCGAAAAGTACCGCCTCTACGACGTGACGGCCGGTACCACCGGCTCGGCCGGCGGAGAGTCCTAACACCGAGAGTGGGTCCGCGCGGTGACGCGCGGACCCCTCGCTTCACCGAAGGAGCACGGTGGCAGAGCTGACGAAAGCGCAGACGCTGCAATGGCTGCGCAACATTTCGGGTGAGCTAGCAACAGCGACGCTCAAGCGCCTCGACGACACGTTGCCCTGGTACGGCACGATGCCACCGAGCAGGCGCTCGGCCGTGGGTCTCGTCGCGCAAGCAGGAATCACCTCGTTCATCAGTTGGTACGACGACCCGACTTCGCAGCCCTGGATCGCCGCTGACGTGTTCGGCGCCGCCCCGCGTGAATTGCTCCGCTCCGTCAGCCTGCAGCAGACACTGCAACTCATCCGCGTGGTCGTCGAGGTCGTCGAAGAGCGCGTGCGCGATCGCGACGAGAACCTGCGCCACGGCATTTTGCTCTACAGCCGTGAGATCGCCTTCGCGGCCGCCGACGTGTATGCGCGCGCTGCTGAAGCCCGAGGGCTATGGGATGCCCGCCTCGAGGCCCTTGTCGTCGACAGCATCCTCAGCGGTGAGTACGACAACGAGTTGCCCAGTCGCATCGCGGCACTCGGGTGGAACGGGCATGGCGAGGTGTGCGTGCTCGTCGGCACAACGCCACGCATTGTCGACGTCGATCAGATTCGGCGCACGGCGCGCCACGTCGAGGCCGATGTCTTGATCGGCGTGCAGGGCAACCGACTCGTCGTCGTGATCGGTCGAGCGACTCCTCGCACCGATGACGAGCTGCCGCAACCCGAACCGTCGCACACTTTTCAGCAGATCGCAGAGGCCCTCGAGCCCAGTTTCGGCACCGGCAATCTCGTGCTCGGGCCCGAGGTTCCTGACGTGGTCGAAGCGGGCAAGAGCGCCAAGGCCGCACTCGCCGGCTTTGCCGTGGCCAAATCCTGGCGCAACGCACCGCGACCAACGCTCGCCGATGACCTGCTGCCCGAGCGAGCGCTCGCGGGTGACCCCATCGCGCGGGGAACCCTCATCAACCGCATTTACCGCCCGCTCAAGGCCCACAACCCCGAGTTGCTCATCACCCTGTGGGCCTACCTCGACAACGGCCGCAGCCTCGAAGCCACCGCGCGCGAACTATTCGTGCACCCCAACACCGTGCGGTATCGCCTCAAGCGCATCAGCGAGGTCATTGGCTGGGATGCCACGGGCGCTCGCGAAGCCCTCATTCTGCAGTGCGCCCTGATTGTCGGATCCATCGCTGAGCCGGAGGGCGGCTCTCGCCGCGCACTGTAGACCTGCGACAAGGTCGTTGTACGTTTGTGCACGACATCCCCACCACCACCCCGCACCGCCCCTTGGGAGGATGAAACTCATGATTGTCGTCGTGGCACCCGGCCAGGGCTCGCAGACCCCCGGCTTCTTGGAGCCCTGGATCGCCGAGCCCGCCCATCGCGAGCGTCTCGAGCGCTATTCCGAGGCCGCCGGAATCGACCTCATCGCGCACGGTACGGTCTCTGACGCCGACACGATTCGTGACACGGCCATCGCGCAGCCTCTCATTGTTGCCGCTTCACTGCTGAGCGCTGCCGCACTGCTCGACGGACGACGCGACCGCGTGGGCGCGGTCGCAGGCCACTCGGTTGGCGAGTTTGCCGCGGCCGCCATTGCGGGCGTGCTGAGCGACGAGAACGCGCTGCGCCTCGTGCGCGAACGTGGTCTCGCCATGGCCGACGCTGCTGCCGCCGTGCCCACGGGCATGAGCGCCGTCTTGGGCGGCGACGCGGATGCCCTTGCCACACGCCTTGCCGAACTCGGGCTCTCCCCCGCCAACATGAACGGCGGGGGGCAGACCGTCGTCGCCGGCGAGTTGCCCGCGCTCGCGGCGCTCGCGGCCGAGCCTGTGCCCGGATCCCGTGTCATTCCCCTGCAGGTCGCCGGCGCTTTTCACACGCGCCACATGAGCCCGGCGGTCGACCGGTTGCGCGCCGCCGTTGCCGGGGTCGAGGCACATGACCCGAGCATCCGTCTGTACACGAACCGCGACGGGTCTGTCGTGACCTCTGGCTCGGCTGCCGTCGAGTTGCTCGTCGGCCAGGTGTCATCGCCCGTTCGCTGGGATCTCTGCATGCAGTCGTTTGCTGACGACACTGTCACGGGCATCATCGAATTGCTGCCCGCCGGGGCCCTCGTGGGCCTCGCTAAGCGGGCCCTCAAGGGCGTGCCGACCGTGGCCGTCAAGACCCCCGACGACCTCGCGGCCGCCATTGAGATGCTGGAGAACTAATGACCGAGCCCACCCTTCACCAATCGGTTGGCGTGCCCTTCACGCGCATCTACTCCGTCGGAGCCGCGCGCGGTGACCTGACCGTGACGAACGACGACATCGCGGGCCCGATCGACTCGAGCGATGAGTGGATTCGCCAACGCACGGGCGTCATCACCCGCAAGCGGGCGTCGGGTGCGGTTCAGGCCATCGACCTGGCCGAAGCAGCGTCGCGCGAAGCCATCGAAAAGGCGGGCATTTCGCCCAGCCAGATCGGCGCTGTGATCGTCTCGACGATCAGCAACGCGGTGCAGACTCCCTCGCTCGCTGCCCTACTCGCCGACCGTATTGGCGCGACGCCGGCCCCGGCCTACGACGTGTCAGCGGCGTGTGCGGGCTACACCTACGGCATTGCGCAGGCCGACGCGTTCATTCGTGCTGGTCTCGCGGAATACGTGCTCGTCGTCGGCGCCGAAAAACTCAGCGACTTTGCCAAACCGACCGACCGCACGATCTCGTTCTTGCTCGGCGACGGAGCCGGCGCCGCGATTGTCGGCCCGAGCGACACGCCCGGTATCGCGGCAACCGTGTGGGGCTCTGACGGTTCGAAGTGGGACGCCGTCGGTATGGATCGACCGTTCAAAGAGGCCTTCGATGACCCGGACGGCGAGTTTCCGACGCTGCGCCAAGAAGGCCAGACCGTGTTTCGCTGGGCAGTCTGGGAGATGGCCAAAGTGGCGCAGCAGGCTCTGGATGCCGCGGGCGTCACGTCTGAGCAACTCGCGGCGTTCATCCCTCACCAGGCCAACATGCGCATCATCGACGAGTTCGCGAAGCAACTGAAACTGCCCGAGAGCGTCATCATCGCGCGTGACATTGCGACGACCGGAAACACCTCGGCCGCTTCGATTCCGCTCGCGACTCACCGCCTGCTCGACGAACACCCCGAGCTCAGCGGCGGGCTCGCCCTGCAGATCGGCTTTGGCGCCGGTTTGGTCTTCGGCGCACAGGTCGTGCGCCTGCCCTAACGCCACCCGACCCCGGCATCCCTGCGGGCAACGCCCCACCGCCCTAGGATTGTGCACGGTCATTCGACACCCTCAAGGAGAAAACACATGGCACTGTCCACCGAAGAAGTTCTCGCAGGTCTCGCCGAACTCATCAACGACGAGACGGGCATCGCCACCGACTCGGTCGCTCTCGACAAGTCGTTCACCGACGACCTCGACATCGACTCGATCTCGATGATGACGATCGTCGTCAACGCTGAAGAGAAGTTCGACGTGAAGATCCCCGACGACGAGGTGAAGAACCTCAACACCGTCGGTGACGCCGTCACCTTCATCGTGAACGCCGCGGCGTAACGCCGCCTCACGATGCCCGCAGCGTTCGGGGCCGGCCAACTGGCCGGCCCCGGCGCTGAGCGGACGAACCACAACCCCTGCAGAGAGTTGACGTAATGACCACCATCGTCGTAACCGGTATCGGTGCCACCTCCCCCATCGGCGGAACCGCCCGCGAGAGCTGGGATGCTCTGCTGCGGGGCGAGTCCGGAACACGCTCGCTCACTCACGAGTGGGTTGCTCAGCACGACCTGCCCGTCACCTTCGCCGCAGAGGCCAAAGTGCGGCCCGAAGAGGTGCTCGAACGGCAAGAGATCAAGCGCCTCGACCCCTCGGCTCAGTTTGCACTGATCGCCGCTCGCGAAGCGTGGGCCGACGCCGGCTCGCCCGACGTTGCCCCCGAGCGCATTCTCGTCGACTACGCAACCGGCATCGGCGGCCTCTGGACGCTTCTCGACGCCTGGGATGTGCTCAAGGAGAAGGGCCCCCGCCGGGTTCTTCCCATGACGATCCCTATGCTCATGCCGAACGCTGCCGCCGCCGCCATCAGCATGGGCCTCGGCGCCCGCGCGGGCGCTCGCACCGTTGTGTCGGCCTGCGCCTCGGGTACCGAAGCCATCGCCAACGCCTACGAGCACCTTCAGCTCGGGCTTGCCGACATCGTCGTTGCCGGTGGAACAGAAGCCGTTGTTCACCCCCTGCCGATCGCCGCCTTCGCGTCAATGCAGGCGCTGTCGAAGCGCAATGACGACCCGGCCGCCGCCTCGCGGCCCTACGACGTTGATCGCGACGGGTTCGTGCTCGGTGAGGGTGCGGCAGCGATTGTGCTCGAAACGAAAGAGCACGCGCTCGCTCGCGGTGCTCGCATTTACGCAGAACTCGCGGGCGGCTCGGTGACGAGCGACTCGTACCACATCACTGCGCCCGACCCCGAGGGATCGGGCGCGGCTCGTGCCGTGCTGGCCGCCCTCGCACAAGCGGGTGCTACTCCCGACGATGTGTCGCACATCAACGCGCACGCCACCTCAACCCCGGTCGGCGACATCGCCGAGTACAACGCGTTGTACAGGGTCTTCGGCGAGCGGGTGAAGAGCATCCCGGTGTCGGCCACGAAAGCGTCGACGGGCCACTTGCTCGGCGGCACCGGGGCACTCGAGGCCGTCTTCACGATCCTCGCCCTCCACGAGCGCACGGCGCCGCCCACGATCAACCTCGACAATCAAGACGAGGCTATTCCGCTCGACGTGGTCACGAGCCCGCGGGCTCTCGGTGACGGCCCGTTGCTCGCCATCTCGAACTCGTTCGGTTTCGGCGGCCACAACTCGGTCGTGGCGTTCCGCACCGTCGACTAGACGGCGCCCCGAAAGCCCGCCGCGCGACGTTGCTGACGTGTCAGCCCGCGCGGTGCAACCAGACGACGCTCGAGCCGTCTCCGGCGTGCCGGAACGGCTCGAGTTCGTCGTCCCAGGCCTGACCGAGAGCGAGCCGAAGCTCGCGGTGCAACTCGAGCGTGTTCGAGCCGGCAACTTCCATGGCGTAGCGAATGCGATCTTCGGGAATCACCGTGTTGCCGAGAGTGTCGGTTTGCGCGAAGTAGATGCCGAGGTCGGGCGTGTGCATCCAGCGCCCGCCGTCGGTGCCGAGACCCGCGTCTTCTGTGACCTCGTAGCGTAAGTGCTCCCAACCCCGTAGGGCACTCGCGATCTTCGCGCCGGTGCCGCGCTCGCCTTCCCAGACAAACTCGGTGCGCAAGGTGCCCTTGAGCACGGGCTGATCGATCCAGTCGAAGTTCACGGCGCGATCAATCGCGCGGCCGGCCGCCCACTCGATGTGGGGGCTCAAGGCACGGGGAGCAGAGTGCACATACAGCACTCCGCGCGCCGTCGCCAAAACAGCGGTGCTCATGCCCGCGGTGTCATTAGCCACTGTTCACTCCGTTTCGTTCAGATGCGACTTCCCCATCGATCTGAAACACAGAGTGCGTAGCGTTTTCAATTGGCGCGGTTTCCCGACTGACAGAAGTATGGCGCAGAACCGGCGCGAATGACAAGGCTGGAATCACAGGCTTGTCATTCACACAGACTGTGCGACAGGGCAAGTGCGACACGGCATGTGAGCAAATAGTCACCACGCATGCATACGACGCATAGTCTTGCGCCATGAGCTTGCGGCACTCCCTCCTCGCGGTGTTGACCCTCGGGCCGGCCTATGGTTACCAACTGCACGCCGAGGTTGTCGAGCGCACTCGCCGCGACGCGCCGCTCAACGTTGGCCAGGTCTACTCAACGCTCGACCGCCTTCGTCGCGACGGCCTCATTGAAGACGCCGGCAGCACCCCCGACAACTTGCCGCTCTATGCCTTGACCGACTCGGGAGCGATCGAAGCGCGCATGTACCTCACCGAGCCCGACGTCGCCGACTGGCACGACATGGTCGAACGCGTGCTGCTCGCGCTCTCGTTGCCGGGCGACCACGTTCCCGTGCTCGTGCACAACTATCGACGCCTCTGGACCCCGCGGCGCGGCGCGAGCGACGAAGTCATCGACCCGACTGGCGGGGCCGCGCAAGCGACCGCGCTTCACGCGTCACGGCTCCTGCGGTCTGCGGCCTTGGCGTGGCTCGACTCGCTGCCCGAGCTGGAATCGTGGATGCTGCGCACCGATCGGCGCCGACGCGGGCGCCGATCGGCCGACGCCGTGCATCCACTCGTCTGACCGCTACTTAGCGTCGCTGTAGCGCTGCACAGCAGCCACCGTGACCGGAAAGCTCACGGGAGTATCTCCGAACACCACGCGACCGGCATCGGCCGCCGCCGCGGTCAGGGCCTGCTGCACCTCGTCGACCCGATCGAGAGGGCTGTGCACGATGAGCTCGTCGTGCACAAAGAACACGAGGTGGGGCTGCGCCTCGAGAGGAGTGCCGCCATCCGTCCATAGCCGCCGTCGTACGCCCGCCATCCACGCGAGCGCCCACTCGGCCGCGGTTCCTTGAACGACGAAGTTGCGCGTGAATCGGCCCCACGACCGCGCGGCGGAGCGCGCTGCGCGACCCTCGGCCTCGCCCGAGCCCTCTGACGACGCGAGCTCTTGGCCGTCGCGCCACGACCGTGAGGGGGCGGGAGACGTGCGGCCCAGTCGCGTGCTGACGCGCTCCCCGCGTTCTCCCGCACGGGCTGCGGCCTCGACGAAACCAATCGCCTGCGGAAACGACCGTGCGAGTCGAGGAAGAACTTGCGCGCTCACCCCCGTCGTGCCGCCATACATCGCCCCGAGCATCCCAACCTTCGCGTGTTCGCGCGTGGCAACCGCGCCGCTCGCCACGATGCCCGCATAGAGGTCGACACCCGCTCCTGCCCGCGCCATCGCGGCGTCGCCCGACAAGGCGGCGAGGATGCGCGGCTCCAGCTGCGCCGCATCGGCCACAACGAGCGCCCAGCCCTCGTCGGCCTGCACGGCACCACGCACCTGTCGCGGCAGCTGCAGGGCCCCACCACCGTCCGATGCCCAGCGGCCGGTGACGACACCTCCGGGCACGAACGTGGGCCGAAAGCGGCCATCGTGCACCCACTCATCAAGCCAGTTCCACCCATTGGCCGTGTGGAGTCGGCTGAGGCTCTTGTACTCCAGCAATGGCGCGATGGCGGGGTGATCGATGCGCTTGAGTTCGCTCGAGCGCGTCGTCGTGACCTCAATGCCGGCGCGGCGCAACGTTGCGACAAGCGCGGGCGGCGAGTCAATCGGCACCGGACCCACGCCGAGCAAGCGTTCGACCTCGGCGGCGAGCACGTCGAGCCGCGCAGGGCGCGCACCGGGCGTCGGCCGCGGGCCGAGCAGCTCGGTCAGGAGGGAATCGTGTGCCGTGGCGCTCCACGGCAGGCCGGCACACTGCATCTCGACGGCAGTCAGCGCTCCTGCCGACTCAGCGGCAGCGAGCAGCGTGAGTCGAGCGGGGGCGGCGTGCGCCGCCATGGCCGCGCGCTGCTGCGCCCAGATCGTGGGGGCGGCGAGCTGCGGCGCCGCATCCGTCGCCCCATCGAGCTCGAAAAGCGTGTCGCCACGCGGCGCGGCGGGTGCACGCCCCCACTCACGGCGCGCCGGTCGGCCGTCGATAGCGGACAACAGGGCGTCGACGAGCCGCAGGTCATGGCACCGCTCAACCCGCACGCCACCCCGCAGCAACGGC